>DDEO01000244.1 GCA_002336725.1 Bacteroidetes bacterium UBA1952
GCGGCGTCGAGACCGGCGTGGTAGGCCACCGCTTTTACGCCGTTGGCCGAGAGCGTCTGGGCCAGTTCTTCGGTAGTTTTGCGGTTCAGGGTGTAAATAATGCCGCTCTTGCCGCGCATAGAGTGAATGAATTTCACAATCGAGCGCAGCGTCTGGTCTTTATTACCTTTGGGAACGATTTCGTAGGAAAGGTTGGGCCGGTTAAACGAATCGATAAATACCGCCGGATCGCGCAGGGCCAGGTTTTTCACGATGTCGTCCTGCACTTTGGGTGTGGCCGTGGCCGTGAGAGCAATAATGGGCAGTGAGGGGTCAATTTCTTCAATCATGCCGCGCAGTTTCCGGTATTCGGGCCGGAAATCATGCCCCCATTNNGAGATACAGTGGGCTTCATCCACCGCCACAAACGAGATTTTAATCTCCTTAAAAAACGCAATGTTATCGGCTTTCGTCAGCGTTTCGGGCGCTACGTAGAGCAGCTTGGTGGTGCCCGCCGTCAGGTCGTCTTTCACCTTTTTCTGCTGCACTTTCGTCAGCGTGGAGTTCAGGAAGTGGGCCACATTGTCGCGGCTGCTATAGCCCCGCACGAGGTCCACCTGGTTTTTCATCAGGGCGATAAGCGGAGAAACTACAATAGCCACGCCTTCGCTCATCAGGGCCGGCAGCTGGTAGCACAGCGATTTGCCACCGCCCGTCGGCATGATGACAAAAGTGTCTTTCTTCGAGAGGATACTTTGGATGATGGCTTCCTGCTGGCCTTTGAAGTTTTCAAAGCCAAAATGGGTTTGCAGAGCGTCGGAGAGGGGGGAGGGGTCAGCGACTTTAGCAACAGAGGATTTCTTGCGCACAGTTAAGATTTTTGGGCCGTTATCGGAGTTTTTTAGGGGCCCTTCGGGGAGAGAATTCTTTTCCGTTTTTTCCGGAAGTTCACGAAGTTACCGCTCTCTAATGTAGGTCAGAAATTCATTCTATGCAAGAAACGGCTTTTTGGGGTTAAACTATTTTTAAAATCCGCGTACGCGTCCATGAATACGTTTCCGGCGGCTGGCAAAAAGCGTCCGGATGTTTCGGATAATATATATATATGGTATATATGCGACCAATACCGGAAACGGCGCTTCCTGCAAAAAGCGTTAGGCAGCAATAAGGAACACCCGGAAGGCACCTAAAAAGCCTCTGGATGTTAAAAAATCGGTGCGCTCAGCGATCTGTATCTGTCATGGGCCCACGAGTCCATTTTCCGGAAATTCTAACCCGGAATGCCCAGCGCAGGGTCGTTTTCATCATAACCCGGATTGGGTACTTCGTTCACACTGCCCACCGAAGAGCGGGTTTCTACCATCGGCAAAACATGGTGATAGCGTTGTTCCAGTGCGTCGAAAGACGCTTTGCGCTGAAGCAACTCGCCGAGGAAGGCGCGCACCACCGTGCCGGTGCGGGCTAGCGCCGCGTTTTTGTGCCGGATGCGGCGCAGGTTGCGGGCCAGCACATAGCAGAAAACGGCTGCCATACCCAGCAGAATCCACACCAGCAGTTGCAGGTTCATCACATTGCCTTTCCCTATCAACTGCTCGTATTCCGGGCGCGAAAAGCGTGTGAGAAGATAAAAAGGATAAAGCTTTTCCCGAAAAAAGAACAGCGCCACACAGCCCAGCACGCCTGCATACAAAAGCACTTCCAGAAACAATAACACGCCGGCATCCAGAAAATGCGACACCGAACGCTTGCGCAGCGTAGCTGCAAGCGGATCAAAACGAGCTATCTGCTCTTTCAAAAATGCCTGCTCGGCCCGAAACTGGGCGATAAAATCATCCTGAAATCGTTGCGTTACCATAAGTGTGAAAGATACCGGCAAATCTACACACCTTTGCAGGCCCAAAAACCATGTGTCATGTTTCATGTTTTATGTTTCATGAAGTTGTGTTTTATGCTTCTGCGGTCGGATTTTTTCTAAAAAGTAATTCCGGAAAAATGCAAGCCCTGCTTCCTGGAGGATTTCTCCAGCAACAACAGAAGCGCATGACACATGACACATGATACATTGAATATGTACGAACCCGAAATTTCCAAACGCCGCACCTTCGCCGTCATTGCTCACCCCGATGCCGGTAAAACCACACTTACCGAAAAACTCCTGCTTTTTGGCGGCGCTATCCAGGTGGCCGGCGCGGTAAAAAGCAACAAAATCAAAAAAGGCGCTACGTCCGATTTTATGGAAATCGAGCGCCAGCGGGGTATCTCGGTGGCTACATCGGTGATGTCTTTTGAATACGAAGACACGTTGATTAATCTCTTAGACACGCCCGGCCACAAGGATTTTGCGGAAGACACCTACCGCACCCTCACGGCTGTGGACTCCGTGATTCTGGTCATCGACTCGGTGAACGGCGTAGAGGAGCAGACGCGCCGACTGATGGAGGTATGTCGGATGCGCGATACGCCGGTAATTGTTTTTGTGAATAAAATGGACCGCGACGGCAAGTTGCCCTTCGACCTGCTCGACGAAATCGAAAAGGAACTGGCCCTGCCGCTGCACCCGCTTACCTGGCCCATCGGTCAGGGAAAGGATTTTAAAGGTGTATATGACCTGCACCACAAAAGCCTGCTCCTCTTCACCGCCGCCCAGAAAGCGACCGACGACAACAGCTTTCCCATCGAAGACCTTGCCTCGCCCGACCTCGACCGCATCATCGGCGAACGCGACGCGGCCCAACTGCGCGAAGATGCCGAACTGCTGGAAGGTGTGTATGGCGAACTGAGCAAGGAAGATTATCTTTCCGGAAAAGTAGCGCCCGTGTTCTTCGGCTCGGCGGTCAACAACTTTGGCGTGCGCGAACTGCTGAATACGTTTATTAAAATTGCCCCCGAACCGCTGCCCCGACCCACTGATAAGCGTGCGGTGCTGCCCGGCGAGCAAAAATTTACCGGCTTTATCTTTAAGATTCACGCCAACCTCGACCCGCGCCACCGCGACCGCATTGCGTTTCTGCGCGTGTGTTCCGGAAAATTTGAGCGCAACAAGTATTTTAAGCATACTCGCCTGCAGAAAGACGTGCGCTTCTCCAACCCCTATTCCTTCCTGGCGCGCAGCAAAGACGTGATTGAAGAAGCCTATCCGGGCGATGTGGTGGGCCTTTTTGATACCGGAAACTTCAAAATCGGCGATACGCTCACCGAGGGCGAAGCATTGCAGTTCACGGGCATTCCGTCGTTTTCGCCGGAGTTGTTTAAGGAGTTGATAAACAAAGACCCGATGAAAACCAAGCAGTTGGAGAAAGGCATCAACCAATTGACTGATGAAGGCGTGGCGCAGCTATTTACCCAGCACGGCGGCAACCGCAAGGTGATTGGCTGCGTGGGCGAGCTTCAGTTTGAGGTGATTCAATACCGGCTGAAAAACGAATACGGCGCGTCCTGCGAGTTTATCTCCCTGCCCTTCTACAAAGCCTGCTGGATAACCGGCGACAAGAAGAAGCTGGAGGATTTTACCCGTTTTAAGCAGGGCAATGTGATGGAAGACAAAGACGGCAACCTGGTGTATCTGGCGCAAAGCGAATGGTTCCTCAACACCGAAAAACAAAACAACCCCGATATTACGTTTCACGAGACGAGCGAGTTTAAGGTTGTTGGATAAAGTTGGAGCCTTCGGCTTGGACGCTAAAGCTGTTGGACGCTAAAGCTGTTGGACGCTAAAGCTGTTGGACGCTAAAGCTGTTGGACGCTAAAGCTGTTGGACGCTAAAGCTGTTGGATGCTAAAGC
>DDEO01000039.1 GCA_002336725.1 Bacteroidetes bacterium UBA1952
CAGCGAAGCCTCCAACAGCGAAGCCGCTACTCCGGCACCTGTTCCTTATTAACCCTTACAGCGCCTCGCAGCTCTACAATCCGGTAATTCGAAAAACTCTGATCGGCTTCCAGTCCTTTTCCGGAAAGTGTCTGCGTCCGGGTATTGATTTGCACCGGTTTTTCTGTGAAAAATTTCTTCTCTGCCTGACTCCAGATCAATTCCTCTGTTTGTAGTTCTTCGCCTTTCTCGTTTTTCACCCGAACGCTATCGCGCAAAAGCACATTTCCCTTCGTTTCATACCAACGGGCATAGCGTGCATCCACCGTCGTCTTCGGTGCGCCGGCACTGTCGTATATCAGAATGCGAACGCCGCCCTGCGCATCGGTGTAGGGTGGTCGCGCTTTTTCCATACGCACAAATTCTGCCGCATGAAGCTGCGCCTCTACCCTGCCCCCACTACTATAGATGATGGTAACGTCTTTGGCGCGTTCTTCCCGCCCAAAACCTTTATCGGAAAGGGCCTCTATCTCCTGCATATTATTGCGGCAAGCAGATAGCAGCAGCAATACCGGCAGCAATAACCGGAAACCATCTCTAATCATAACGACGCTTCACAAACCAGCGATCGTTTAGCGAGATGCCCACCAGAAAACGGGTAAAGTTTTCTTTCAGCGAAAACGAAGCCGCCGAAGTGCGGCGACCCACCTCAACGGCCAGATGCACCCGGTCGGTCGTCCGGCGGAAGGGCAGGCTCAGTCCGGCTGTCCCCATAAAAGTAGCAGGCTGCGCACCGCCCACGAAATAAGGATCGGTGCCGTACATAAAGCCCAGCCGGTAGGTAACGCGTTGCAGGTATTTGGCCGTTACGGTATTGAGCGGCGTGTATTCGGCCCCTACGGCAATTTTCCAGCTCTGATCGGCCAGCGAATCCCGCACGCCCAGAACGCTGTAATCTTTCCAGCGCGTAGAAGAGAAATCAGCCATCACCGCCCACTGATTGCCATAGAAGAGTTGTGCGCCGGCCGTATAACTCATGGGCAGCGTCATGGAGCCGGTGGCACCGGGGCGGAAAAGAGCCGTGTCGCGGATAAGCCCGGTGGCGGCAGAAGTGCGGAAGGAAGTCCAGAGTTCGCTGGTTTCGGCCTTCAGGGATTGTTTCAGCGTGGCCGTTGCGCCGAGGCGGATGCCCAGCAATCCTTTGAGCTGCGTGGTGTATTGCGCCCCGAGTTTATAGGTCAGGCCGCCCACCGAGAGCCGCCTGTCAAACTCTGCACCGAAGGTGTGTGCCGAATCGGTTTCCGGAAAAAAGCGGTTTCGGAACGTGTTGAAAGTGCCGAAGGTATAGCCCAGATTGAAGCCCACCCGAAAGCCTTTATAGCCGCCGCCCGCGCCCAGAAACGCCTGATTCAGCCCGCCGGTGCCGATGTATTCATTTACCGCAAGGCCCATTCCGGAATAATTACCCGTATCCACCAGATGGTAGTAGGTGCGGCTCTCCGGTTGCAGCCCCAGGGCGATGCCCACGCCTTTGGCCACCGGGAAGGCCAGGCGCAGATAGCTCAGCGTGGCCGTGCCGGTCTGGTAATTGCGCGTTCCGGAAACCACACTCCGGCGGCTGCCCATCGCGCCCAGTTCATAGGTCGTCAGGCTCAGGCCGCCGTAAGATGCCGGGTTGTCGGTGTTGATGGAAAAAGGCTGGCTCACCGCTGCCGATGCGCCGCCCGCGCCCCGCTGTGCGGCGGATGTACCCGAAAAAACCTCCCCGATGCCATAGCGGCTGTAGGGCATATTTTCCTGTGTGGACAAAACCTGTGCTTGTGCCAGAACGGGCGCGGCAGTCAGCAGCAGGGCAATTCCGGAATACTTATTAAAGGAAGAGGTAAGGCGCATTATGGCGGAGAATTCGGTGAAGCCCTTTCATCACTAAAAAAGGGTCGGCAAATATCCGGCTTTTCAAATGCGGGAGCAGCAACTCTGCGTCGCCACCGGTTAAAACAGCGTTAAACCCACCCGGAAACTGCGCCTCATAACGCGCCAGCATACCGTCAATTTCCGCCGCCGCGCCGATAAGAGCGCCACTGCTCATCGAAGACTCGGTGTCGTAGCCCAGCAGCGAAACCTGCGCCGGCAGCGTTACCTGCGGCAGCCGGGCCGTAAAATGGTGCATCGCACGCAGCCGCATATTCACTCCCGGACTAATGCCCCCGCCCCGGAATGCATTGTTTGCCGTAACAAAATTGTAGGTGATGCAGGTGCCCGCGCTGATGGCCAGGCAGTTGCTTCCCGGAAACCGCATGGCCATGCCCACGGCCAGCGCAAAGCGGTCGGGGCCGAGCGTCTCGGCAGAGCGGTAGGCGTTGATGATGGGAGAAGCCGTGTTGGACTGCAACACCAGCACTTTGATACGCAACTCTTGCAGCAGCGCCCGTATGGCATCCGTACTTTCCCGAACGGAACACAGAATGGCACCCCGGATTTTGCCGTGTGCAAAGAGATTCTGGATAAAATGCTCGTTGGGGAGATCGCTTTCCGAAACATCGAAAAGCAAGGGTTTTTCGGCGTTATCATCGGCATAAAGGGCCGATTTTACGAAGGTATTTCCGGCATCAATACACAGGAAGTTGGGCATCAGTGGGGAGGATGGATTAGATGTTTGGATTCAGGCGTTTTTTAAAAAAAATCAGATAAGACCATCCCAGCGCAGATCCCGGAAATGGCCATTGCGTTTTACGCGTTCTTTGAGTACTTCCAACTGGCTCACTACCGGGGCAATTTCCTTGAGGTGGCGACGCAGATATTCGAGGCGCTGCGTCTCGTCGAAGATACCCAACAGCTCGTATTCCTGATCATAGGAAAGACCCACCAGATGCGCGATATCATAGGAAGAGAATTGCTCGGTGCGGCGGGGCATTTTCTCCTCCACCTGCATCAGGGAATAGAGGCGTTTCACTTCGCCAAAGATGATCTCCCCGATGCGGCTTTCGGATTGCCGCAGGGTATTTTCCGGATAGTTTACGATGGCACCGCTATAGCCTTTTTCCGGAATTTCCCGCACAATTGTCAGGATGTCAAAGATGCGCACACCCTCGGTGCGGATGTCGAGCTGCCCGTCGGGATATTCTTTAACCACTTCGTTGATTTTCACCAGCGTGCCGCGCTCCAGCGGCTGGCTGCCACGGGCTGCCGGGATGCCAAAGGGTTTGTCTTCGTTCAGGCAATCGCGCACCAGTTGCTTGTATCGCGGCTCAAAGATGTGAAGGTTCAGCGGCTCGCCCGGATACAGGACGATTTGGAGGGGAAAAATGGGTATAAAATTGGTCATTTCCGGAGGGATACAGGAAGAGATGTCGGGGGATTCAGGTTGCGAAACCAGTAAAGAAAAAACAAAAATACCGCCATTCCGTATTGCACTTCAAAGGCAGGATCTACAAACAACAACACGCTCACCAACATCCAGATGCCCACATTATAAAAACGATGTGGGCGACGCAGGGCCGTTGCCGGAACCGACAGCCACCACAACAGCAGCGCCAGCGTTGCCGGAATGCCTACCGCCACGCCGGAGGCCAGAAACTGATTGTGGGGTACGAGCCGGTTTTCGGGCGCAATTTCCGGAAATAAACGCACATAACCTTCCGTCATAGCAGCCTCTACACCGCCCGCGCCGTAGCCCACCACCGGCGACTGCCCGATTTGGGCCAGCGCCACCCGATAGGAATAGACGCGCCCCGGATCGCTGTAATGCGCCGATATACGCCCGCTGCGATATTCCATCATGCTCCAGCGCATATAGCCTACCCGCGCCCGGAAAGTGGGCAACGCCACCCAGGCCAGCGCCAGCAGCGCCGCCATGCCGCCAATCATCAGCCCGACACGCGCAAAACGCCGCCGGAGGAGCGCCCGAACGAGCAGCAACACACCGGCTCCATAAAGCATCACCAACCCCGTCTTGGCCGCCAGAATGTGGAGATAAATCACAAAAATAATTGCTGAAATGCCGGCTATCCAGCGGGCCACACGCAGGAGCCACGACCATTGCGCAACAATCCAGAACACCGCAGCCGCCAGAAAGGCGCTAAAGCAGATATGACAATCGTAGGCCGGAGTGCGGAAGGTGAAGGAACGCCCATATCGCTCAGCAATCGCTGCCGCATCCCGCACAAAAAAAGACAGGCTGAACCCAATGCCCGACAGCAACAACAGACATACGCCCGACATTAAAACGCTGTTTTGCCTGCGGGATAGCGACAGCGGATAGGCCATCGCCAGCGGCAGAAGCAAGATGGGCAGCTTCACCTGCACCCGCTCGCCCCACTCGCCTTTGTCCTGGCTCCAGAAAAAAGAAACCGCGTACACCGCCACCCACAACACCCCGAACAACCAGCCCTTATGGCGCAGCCAATCGCGCGGCGAAGTACCCCGAAGGGCATTCAGGCCCAGCAACAAAGTGGCTATCGAGAGGATTGCCCGTGCGCCCAGAAAGCCCGCCACGAAGGCAAACGTCAGCACAAGGGCGGCGTTCTCGCGCGAGGGAATCAGGGTTTTTGCTTTTGTCAAAACTTCCGGGTATTTCTTTGCGGGAATTGTAACGGTAAATATGCAGCATTTCTTACCACAGGAGCCAAAAAATCTTCTCTCCGGCATTCGCAGCGGCGACTTCCGCAGCCTGGCACGGGCCATCACGCAGGTAGAAAACAACCTTCCCGGAACCGGCACGCTGCTCGCTGCCCTGCAAAACACGACGCGCACCAATGTAGTGGGCATCACCGGCCCGCCGGGTGCGGGAAAAAGCACTTTGGTGAATGCCCTCGTCGGCCATTGGCTGGCGGCGGGCCTCCAGATTGCGGTATTGGCCGTAGATCCGAGTTCGCCGTTCAACCTCGGCGCCCTGCTGGGCGACCGCATCCGGCTGGCTGGTTTTTATACCCATCCGCGTGTTTTTATCCGCTCGCTGGCCAGTCGGGGTTCGCTCGGCGGGTTGCATCCGGCCATCATGCAGATAACCGACCTGATCCGCGAAGCGCCCTTCGACCTGATACTGGTAGAAACGGTGGGCGTAGGACAGAGCGAGATAGAAATTGCCGGGCTGGCCGACTGCACGGTGGTAACGCTGGTGCCCGAAGCCGGCGACGAGGTGCAGGCCATGAAGGCCGGACTGATGGAGATAGCCGATATTTTTGTAATCAATAAAGGCGACCGACCGGAAGCCGACGCGATGGTGCGCCGCATTCGCACGATGGCGCACGAACGCGCCCGCGACGGCGTAGAAGCGCCGGTTTTTAAAACCATTGCCACGCAAAACAGCGGTATAGAAGCCCTGGCGACCGCAATAAAGAAGGCACTTTCCGGAAAAACCGGCAGAAATGAGCGGCAGGAACTCCTGCGCACCGACAAGGTCTTGCGCCTCGCCATCGATATGTTGCTTCAGGACATCTCCCGCAAAGACCTGACAGACGACCTCCGGCAGGCAGAAATTTCCGGAAATCTGAACGTGTATCAGGCGGCAGCGGATTTAAAAGAAAAACTTCTGAGCAGGAAGTCATCCGGGTAATCCCAATTGCTCGCGGGCGGGTCTGGTCTGGTTTTTTCACGCGCTTCGGGGGCAAAAAACCCATAGCGCACATGAAAGAACCGGCAAAGAAAACAACGAATATCTCCGATCAGCTTGCTGCCGAACGCACCTTCCTGGCCTGGGTGCGGACGGGCATTGCGCTGATGGGTTTTGGATTTGTGATCGTCAAGTTTGCGCTTTTCGTGCAGCAGGTTTCGCACGCGCTGGGCAATATACAAGTGCGTCCGGGCAAAGGCTATTCGGCCATCGTAGGCGTTATCATGGTGGCGCTTGGCGCGGTGATGACCACGCTGGCCTACTTCCGCTTTCGCAACATCTCCCGGCAGATTGAAGCGGAGTCGTTTTATCCTTCGCGCTGGCTCTCGGCTTTGCTCACCCTGAGTATTGTTATCGGTGCGCTGCTGCTGGTGTTTTATCTGCTACCCAGCATCCGGTAGCGGCGGCGGCTGCTCCATCAAGGAAATTTCCGGAAATTTATGCCCTTATTTATGCGTTCTATTCTCCTCTCCGCCGCCGTCGTTGGCCTCTTCCTCACTGCCTGCCACCGCAAGGTCGCACCGGTTTCCGGAATTTCTTCCTGCCTGAAAAAGAGCATCGCTGACTGGCAGGCACAAGGCCATTGCAACGATCCTTTTGTGGAAGAATATAGCTTTCAGGGCAAAAAGGTTTTTGTGTTGCGCCACGGCACCTGCGGCGCGGATATGACCGATGATGTGCTGGATGAAAACTGCCAATTGCTGGGCCGTCTCGGCGGCTTTGTGGGTAATACCAAAATCAACGGCGAAGATTTTTCCGGTGCACAGGGCGGGAAGGTTGTTTGGAAAGCCAGACCCTGAAAATACATCCTTAATTTCCACGTGAATCTCGGATAAAACGCCCTTTACTTTAACAAATTTTCCGGAAATGTTAAAGAAAAAGACGCTTTTGATGCAGATTATGGCATTATCGAAGCCAATAATGCCATAATTGACATCAAAAGTGCCGTTATCAACGCCAATACTGTTAAGATCACATCAATTATGGCATAATTGATACCAACAATGGCGAATTTATTAACAATAGTGCCGGTATTGTTAATGGAAATGGCAGTTTTGTTAATGGAAATGGCACTTTTATTAATGGAAACGGGCACTTATGTTAATGGAAATGGCACCTCTGTTAATGGAAATGGCACTTCTGTTAATGGAAATGGCACTTCTGTTAATGGAAATGGCACTTTCGTTA
>DDEO01000157.1 GCA_002336725.1 Bacteroidetes bacterium UBA1952
TTGCCACACAACGGCCATTCGTGTCCATTCGTGCATTCGTGGCATCCCGATAGCCGGAATGATTTTGCGGATTCGACTCCAGGCGGCATTCGTGTCCATTCGTGCATTCGTGGCAGCCCTGCTTTAGCAAACCACCTTCAGCGCCTTCTGTTCGATTCGAAAAACCACCTTTCCGTCGCAGGGATATGCGTCGCCATCGGTTTGGAAAAAGTTCAGTTCCGGGTGTGCAATCTCCACCCTCGCTGCCTGCCAGGTGTGCACGTAGCGGTTGCGGTGCATCCTTCCCAGCAGCGAGTCGAGCGCGATGAGCGGCCCTGCCCAATGCGGAAAACGGCGCACCGATACCACGTCGAAAAGGCCGTCGGTATAATCGGCTTGCGGCGCTATCTGAAAATTATAGCCAAACTGCCGGCCATTGGCCACCACCACCATAAAAGCGTGTTCTTCCTGCTCCTGCCCGTCGAGGCAAAGCTTCCAGCGCCTGGGTTTATAGGAAAACAGGCGTTTCAGGATAATTTCGGAATAGGTCATCAATCCGCGCCGCGTGCTATCGGCAAAGGCGCGAATCACCTCGGCATCGAAGGCCACACCGGCGTTGGAAAGGAAAAGATGGTCGTTGGCAAAGCCCACATCTACCCGCAGTATCTGCCCTTTATTAATACAATCTATGGCAGCCGTAAGCGAGAGTGGAATGCCCAGCGAGCGGGCAAAGCCGTTGCCGCTGCCTTTGGGCAGAATGGCCAGTGCCGTTTCGGTGCCGTAAATTCCCTTCGCCACATCGGCCACCGAGCCATCGCCGCCTACGGCCACCACAGCGTACGCGCCCTGTTGCGCGGCCTCGCGGGCAATTTCAATGCCGTGTTGTGCCTTTTGGGTCGTGCGGATTTCATACGAAAAGCGCGTCCTATCAAGCCGGATTTCCAGCGCCGACTCGATAGCTTTCACCCGGTCGGTGCCACTGCGCGGATTAACAATAAAAACGAGCGTTTTGATGAGCGTTGATGTTGGTTGATGAGCGTTGATGTTGGTTGATAGTTGTTGATTATCGTTGATGAGGGTTGATGGTGGTTGATGGTGGTTGATGGTAGGGGCGCCCCTTGTGGTCGCCCTGTTGATGGTTGTTGATGGCTGTTAATTAGGAGGAAAGCCTCCCCCTTTGGGGGATTGAGGGGGCCGTGCCGTGCCGGCCGCCAGTCCATCACTCCGCAAAAACAAACTTTCCTTTGGTCGTTATCAGGCCGTCTTTGCTGGTTACGAAGACGAGATAAACGCCGGTTTGGGGGCGGCGACCGGTATAATCCATGCCATTCCATACGGCTTGTCCGCCATTGGCCGTCGTTCGGTACACCAGCTGTCCGGAAATATCAGTGATGCGTACATCGGCGTTGGTGGGCAGGTTGGCAAAGGCAATAGGGCCGCGATAATCGCTGCGAACGGGGTTGGGGAAAATACGGATAGTCTGCGCCGTTTCACTGCCCTCGGTAGCCGTCCCGCGATAGCTCACCAGCCCGTTGGACGTTCCGATATAAACATCGCCTGTTACATCATCTACTGCAATACGCTGCACCACATTGTCTGGCAGCGGCGAATTGTCCACCGTGAAGCGTTCCACCACTTGCTGGGCATCGGGTGTTATAAGCCACACGCCGTTGTTGGTGCCCACCCACTTTCGGTTGGCTCCGTCTATAGCAATGGTATTGACCTGCTCGCCGTCGAAGAGTTTTCCGGCAAACTGGTCCAGCTTCAGGATGGGTTGCGTTGCCTCACATTTTCCGCCTATCACGCTTCCCGGACAGTTCACGACTGCCATGCCGTTATCGGTTCCAATCCAGATGTTGCCGTCCTGGTCTTTGGCCATGCTCAGCACCGAGGCCGAAGGCAGTCCGCCGGTGCCTTTTCCGGTTGCCAGGTGGGCGCTTTTGTCGTCGGCAGGATTTTCCGGCGTGCCGTTCATGTCATACACAAAGACACCGCCGCCGCGCGGCTGAAACCACCATAACTGCCCGAAATCATCGGTGAGCAGCCCGGCAGCGGTGCGCGGCAGGCCGCCTACAAACGAGGAGCCATTGGCCGCCAGATGGGTCCATCTGCCGCTTTTGGAAAGCACGGCCAGTTCGTGTTCCAGTGCCTTGTATTGCCCTACGATCAGATTGCCGTCGCGGTCTTTGGTCATGCTCATCACCCCAATCTGATAGCCCGATGGGTCGTCGGCATAAGGCTCCAGCACTGGTGTCAGGTCTTCAATCGTGCTGTCTTTTTTAAGGAGATAAAGGCCCCGCCGCATCGAGCCGTAATAAGTGCCGGCAGCTGTTTCCACAAAATCAATCAGGTCAGACACGTCGGACGGGAACGGCTTTCGCGTCTTCCAGGTGTCGGTCGTGCCGTCATAATCCGAAAACCAGCCGAAGCGGCCCACGGGCTGAAACAGCAGGTTATAGGAGCCATGCAGTACCCGCACCTGCCGGTCGTGCGCCGCAATTTTAAAGCTATAAGGGTAATAAGGCCCCGATGGCGCAATAGCTGTGGGATTAAAGCCCGTGGTTCGTTTCAACAGCCCTTCCCAGTTGTCGGCGGCATAGAAAGCGCCGTCTTTCAATTGGAGGGTCATCTGTGGCGTTCCGGCCCGGAAAGAGTCAACCACAGCGCCCGCAGCATCCAGAACCCGCACGCGGCCCACGATGTAGATGCCAATCTGCTGAATCTGGGTAACCGTCAGGCCATTGTTGAGCGCCGGGTCTATGTGCATCACCTCGCGGGAGCGGAAAACCGTGTCGGGTGCAGCGCCTTCCTGATAGCGCAATACACCGCTGGCGCTGTGCAGCCACAGTTGCCCGCCCGAGAAGGCAAGGCCCTTGAGCGTGTCGGCGAGCAACGGTTGCCAGGAAGCAAAATCCTGAAGATTGACACCAGTCAGCGATGCCCGGTAAAGGCCCTGGGGCGTGGCGGCATAAATCTGTCCGGAGTGTACCCGAATCCCCTGGATGGGCAGCACATCGCCGGCATAATTGAAGACGTAGTTTTCCTTCACCTCCTGCTTTTTGAGGTCGATCACCACCGCGCCAATGCTCGTGCTGATGTAGGCAATGCCGCCCGTGCAATACACATCGAAGATGGTCTTTGCGCCGCCGGCAGGCCGTAGCCGAATGCTGGGGATGTTGAAAAAAGCGCCGTTGCGGTAGAGGTCAATATTGCCGTTTCGATAGGTAATGACCGTGGTCGCGGTTGCGGTGTCATAGCCGATTTTATCCGTTCCGGCATCCGACATACCATCGACTTTGGAGTGGGTAATCATCTCGCCGGTGGCGGAGTGATAGGTAAAAAAGCCCTGGTCTGCCGCAGCGTAAATCACGTCGCCGTCTGTTGCAATGCCCGTGAGCACGTTATAGGGGTAATGCGACTGCCATTGCCCGATGGCACCGCGCTGGGCAAAGGGCGTGAAAGGCAGCAATAGCAGCGGAAGCAGGAAAAACGAAAGACGCATGGAATATTTAAAGTACGAAGCTAAAGGTAAACGAAACGGTAGGGTTGGGTATTGTAGCAGGGGCCAATACACCTGTTTTTTCTGCATTCGGGTTGGGGCTATCCCACAGGCAAGAAGGAAAGATGTGCCATGACACATGAAACATGAAACATCTCTACTGGCAAGAGAAAAAGGACTGTGTATTTCCGGAAATCCGGGAGGGCTGACACCAGAGATGTTAATTCCATCCTGAAAAAACCCTTTTTGGCTGCCTTTAAGTTGTTTTTAAGCCCGGCTTTAAGGTGCTTTAAAGACGGCGAAGGAAAGATTTGCGGTGTTATTCCGGTATGAAAGAAACCCCGCAGTTTTTAAAAACCTTTCTGCTCCTGCTGCTTTGCATCGGCAGCCGGGAAGCCCGCGCCCAGCGCAGCATGACCCTCGCGGAGGCGCAATCGGAGTTGCGTCGCAACAACCTGCTGCTCCTCGCCGGTCAATACGATGTCTCTGCCGCCGAAGCCGGCGTTATTCAGGCGCGCATCTGGGATTTGCCGCAGGCAGAACTGGACTTCAACCTGATTAACCCGCAGGACAAAAAAGTCTTTGACGTGGGCCAGAATGGCCAGAAGGCCGCCTCTGTTCAACAGCTTATCTATATCGGCGGTAAGAAAAAAGCCGAGGTGGAATTTGCGAAATCCAATGTCGATATCGCTCGTCTGCAATTTGAACAGCTCTTGCGCAACCTGCAACTCCAGCTTTCGCAAAGCTTTTTTACGGTTTATTACGACCAGATACGACTGCAAAACGCCGACGCGCAAATCCGCATCCTCGACACGCTGCTCACCAACTACCGGCAGCAGACCGACCGGGGCAACGTGCCGCTCAAAGAACTGGTGCGCCTCGAGACGCTGGTGCTGGGATTGCGCAGCAACCGCAACGACCTGGCCCGCGAAATTCGTGAAAATCAACACCTCCTCTCGCTGCTCACCGGCACAGGTGAAGAAATCCGCCCCGTGGTGGCCGAAGCGCAACTGGCAGAGCGCCTGCGCCTGCCGCTGCTCAACCGCGACAGCGCCGTGGCTTATGCGCTGCAAAACAACCTCGACTACCGCACCTCGCAACTGATTGCCCAGAGCCAGGAACTGCGCCTGCGCTGGCAGCGTACGCTCGCCATTCCCGATCCTTCGGTGGGCCTTTCCTACGACCAGAACGGCGGCGCTTTCCGGAATCAGGTAAACCTCACGCTTGGCATTCCCATTCCGCTCTGGAACCGCAACCGGGGCAATATCCGCGAAGCCGAGGCGCGCCGCTCCCAAAGCCGCTCCGAGAGCGATTACCGCCGCAATGAAATCGCCAGCCTCGCCGCTACGCAATACGATATCTGGCTCCAGGAAAACCGTCAACTGACGAGTATCAGCCCAACGACCGTCGCCAACCTCGAAGCCGTTTATCAGGGCACGGTGGATAATTTCCGGAAACGCAATATCTCGCTGCTGGAATTTACCGATTTTGTGGAGAGCTATAATAATGCTATCAACCAGTTTAACGACATCCGCAAAGGCTGGATACTCTCGGCCCTTACGCTCGAGAACACGCTTAATATCAACCTGTTTCAATAAAAAATTTTAACGAGGATGCATTCTAAAATCCTGCTCGCGCTGGCTTTTTTAATCGCCGCTACCGGCTGTAAGCACACCGATAAAGAGGCCGCTGTAAAAGAAGGCTTCCGCCTCAGCGATACCATGCTGGCCAAAACGCGAATGGCCGACGTGGTGCGCCTGCCCCTGCGCAGCGAAAAGACGTTTTTCGGAAAAATCACGACCGATGCCAACAAGATGATCGAGGTGTTCCCGGTAGTAGGCGGCAACGTAACGCACGTGTATGTAGAGCTGGGCGATTATGTAGAGAAAGGTCAGTTGCTCGCTACCATTCAGAGTACCGAAGTGGCCGGCTACGCCAAAGAAATGGAAGATGCCCGCAATGATGAACTGCTGGCGCGCAACAGCCTGAAGGTGGCCCAGGAAATGTATCAGGGCAAGCTGAGCACCGAGCGCGACGTACTGGAAGCCCGCAGCGCACTGGAAAAAGCGCAGTCGCAGACCCGCCGCATAGCCGAGACCTACAAGATTTACAACATTCGGCCCGGCTCCATCTTTGAGGTACGCGCACCCATCAGCGGCTTCATCACGCAGAAAGACATTAATCAGGATATGCTCCTGCGCAACGACCGCAGCGACAATATCTTCGACATTGCGCAAATAAATGAGGTGTGGGCGGTGGCCAATGTGAACGAGAGCGACATCAACGATGTAGCTATCGGTATGGATGCTTCGATAACCACGCTGAGCTATCCCGACAAGGTTTTTTATGGCAAGGTGGATAAAATCTTTAACGTGATAGACCCGGAAACAAAGGCGATGAAAGCACGGGTGAAGCTCAACAATCCGGGCTTTCTGTTGAAACCGGAAATGCGGGCTACCGTGAAGCTCACGAGCGAAACCGGCGGGCAGCAGATGCTGGCCGTGCCTTCTACCGCCGTCATCTTCGACAACAACAAAAACCATGTGCTGGTCTTCCACGATCGCAACAATATAGAGACCCGCGAGGTGGACGTATTCCGGCAGGTGGGCGACATTACCTACGTGCGCACCGGCATTAAAGATGGCGAAAAGGTAATTACCGAAAACCAGCTCTTGATTTACGACGCACTGAACGACTAGTACGACATGTGTCATGTTTCATGTGTCATGTTTCATGTGTCATGTGTCATGTTTCATGTGTCATGTTTCATGTGTCATGTTTCATGTGTCATGTTTCATGTTCCGTTCGGCGAAAGCTGCGCTTTCGTCGGATTATGGTGCAGGCTGTGCCTGCATAAATGAAAGCAGGCGCAGCCTGCAGGATAACACGACATCCCGCAAGGCGGGATGCCGAACGAGTAAAATATCAAATAGTCGTGTGCCCACGAAACATGACACCTAAAACATCAAAGAAGTCGTGTTTATGTTTCTCCCCCATGAAACATGAAACATGAAACATAAAACATCAAAAATCCGTGAATCGTTTCATCCGAAATATCATTGCCTTCTCGCTGAAAAACAAGGCGTTCACCTTCTTCTGGGTGGGCGTGCTGGTGATTGCCGGCGTGGTGGCTTTCCGGAATATGCCCATCGAGGCCTTTCCCGACGTAACCAACACTCAAATCGTCATCATCACCCAATGGAACGGACGCAGCGCCGAAGAAGTAGAACGCTTCATTACCACGCCCATTGAGCTTTCGATGGGGTCGGTGCAGAAGAAAACATCGGTGCGCAGCACCACCATGTTTGGCCTTTCCATCATCAAAATCATTTTTGAGGACGAGGTGGACGACCTTTTTGCCCGAAATCAGGTCAATAACCAACTGCGAACGGTGTCGCTGCCCGAAGGCGTGGAGCCGGAAGTGCAGCCGCCCTACGGCCCTACCGGTGAGATTTACCGCTACGTACTCCAAAGCAAAATCCGCGACTCGCGCGAGCTGCTGACGCTGCAAAACTGGGTCGTGGACCGGCAGCTACGCTCGGTGCCCGGCGTGGCCGACATCAACGTGTTTGGTGGGCAGCAGAAGATTTTTGAAATCAGCGTGGACCCCAATAAGCTCGCCGCCTTCGACCTCACGCCGCTCCAGGTATATGAAGCCGTCTCGAAAAGCAACCTCAACGTGGGTGGCGACGTGATTGAGAAAAACGACCAGTCGTATGTGGTACGCGGCCTCGGCCTGCTTAACTCCCGCGACGATATCGGCAACATCATCATTGCCAACGACAGCGACAACCCGGTGCTGGTGAAAAACGTGGCTTCCGTTCGCGAAAGCTCCCTGACACGCGTAGGGCAAGCCGGCCTCAATAAAAAAGACGACGTGGTGGAGGGCATTGTGGTGATGCGCAAAGGCGAAAATCCCAAGGAGGTACTCGAACGCCTGAAGGCCAAAATTGCTGAAATTAACGACCGCATCCTGCCCAAAGACACCAGGATTGTTACGTTTTATGACCGCGACAAGCTGATGAATTTCACCACCCACACGGTGATGCACAACATGATAGAAGGCATCATCTTCGTAACGGTGATTGTGTTTTTGTTTATGGCCGACTGGCGTACCACCGTCATTGTGTCCATTATCATCCCGTTGGCGCTGCTGTTTGCCTTTATGTGTTTGCGGCTCAAGGGAATGTCGGCCAACTTACTCTCGATGGGGGCGGTTGACTTTGGTATTATCATCGACGGTGCGGTGGTGATGGTGGAGGGAATGTTTGTGTCGCTCGACCACCTTGCCCACAAAAAAGGCATGGAGCGGTTTAATAAACTGGCCAAATTAGGGCTGATTAAGAAAACGGGCGGAGAGCTTGGGAAGGCTGTGTTTTTCTCCAAACTCATCATTATCACGGCCTTGATTCCCATTTTTAGCTTCCAAAAAGTAGAAGGAAAAATGTTTAGCCCGTTGGCCTACACCCTTGGCTTTGCGTTGTTGGGGGCGTTGCTTTATACGCTTACGCTGGTACCCGTGTTGTGTTCGTTTTTATTACGGAAAAACGTTCGGGAGAAGAACAACCCAATTGTCAACTTCTTCGACCGTGTTGTTTCTAAAGGATTCGAGTGGTGTTACCGAAGCAAAAAAATGAGCGTTTTGGCGGCCATGATTTTCTTGGGAACGACCTTGTTTTCGGCAAAATGGCTCGGTACAGAGTTTTTACCCCAACTTAATGAAGGTGCACTGTGGGTAACGGCCGAATTGCCCATGAGTTATTCGCAGAACGAAAGTGTGAAAATAGCGAAAGTCTTGCGCGAAAAAGTGGCCAAACACAAAGAAGTTCGGCAGGTGCTTTCGCAAGAAGGGCGCTCCAACGACGGCACCGACCCCAACGGCTTTAACTTTCTCCAGTTCCAAGTCGATTTGAAACCAAAAGAAGAGTTAGGAGGTAAAACAATTGACCAAATTATCGAAGAATTGAATGATGATTTGTCTGAAATACAAGGGATTACTTTTAATTATTCGCAGCCAATCATCGACAACGTCGCCGAAGCTGCTGCGGGGATAAAAGCCTCGAACGCCATCAAAATTTATGGTGATGATTTGGATAAATTGGACGAGTTGGCCGATGAGGTTTTGGGAAAGATAAAGGACGTTCCTGGCGTAAAAGACGCGGGTATCTTGCGCAATACGGGTCAGCCCGAAATGAGCGTGATTTTGCACGACCACAAAATGGCCATGTACGGCGTCAGCACTGCCGATGCCCAAGCGGTGATAGAAATGGCGATTGGCGGAAAAACGGGTTCTATTTTGTACGAAGGCGAGCGTAAGTTTGACATTCGTTTGCGTTACCAAGAGTCGTATCGCCGCACCGAAGATGACATTCTTCGCTTGATGGTGCCGACCTTGAAAGGCAACAAAATTCCGTTGAAAGAAATCGCTTCGCTGCGTAAAGTCACAGGGCCTGCCTTTGTCTATCGCGAAAATAACAAACGGTTTATTGGGGTGAAATTCTCGGTGCGTGAGCGCGATTTGGGAAGTACCATTGCCGAAGCCCAAAGCAAAGTAGC
>DDEO01000218.1 GCA_002336725.1 Bacteroidetes bacterium UBA1952
AAACCGTCACGGCCATCCTGAAACCCTGTCAGAGGCAGTTCAGATCCGGCGCTTGCTTCAGTGGCTTTACGAGAAGCAACTGCCGGTGCATCCCAAAGAGCTTACCCGCTATTATCAAAACCTTGCTGGCCGCGAAGCGCATCCGGAGTTCTTCCCCGGCTTCGTGCCTGGCAATTCAGAGATGCGGATGCTTTCCATCGTTGCCGATGCGCCGCTGTATGTATCGCCTGAGTTGAAAGCAAAAATATTAGAGCGACACATTTCTTTTAACCGCGTTGCAGACGCATCTGAAGCCTGCCTACTCGCTCCTGCAGACTGGCACGACAACTGGCAGGAGGCGCTGAAAAAGCTACCGCGGCTCACCTATAAAAGCAGGCATTTTGACGAGCTGGCAGCACAGGCAGAAAGCACCGAATGGGACGCGCCCTATTATCAGGAATGGAAAAAGCAATACCCTCATTTTAAAATCAGGCTGCTTTTCGGAAAGGTTCCTTATCAGTTTCTGGTAAACGGCAAGCAACTCCTTTCTTTCCATGAGGGCGATTACGCCGCCGGGCAAGATACCAATATCGTTTATGTATGCCGCGACTGCAATGCCGAAAAAATTCTGAGCCTGCTGGACGTGAACGGGGCTTTTACTGCCGGCGCGCGCCAGGCCCTTCGCGAGGCGCTGGTTAGACAGGAAGTCGCCCTGAAGAAGTATCTGGACCTGGCCAAGCGCGACCCCAATTTCCTGAAAAGCATAGAGGAACACGCCCAAAAGGCAGAAGCGGTGCAGGAGAAAAAAGCTGCCATACGTGCCCTGTGTCAGAAAGAAGACCAGTACAAACTCCATTGGTTTCAAGACCTGCTGCACCTGGTGCGCAGACAGGAATCCCAAACGGCTATCCCCGAGATAATTTTCCGGAAATGCAGGCTACTACCCGACGGCTTTCAGGTCTATGAACTCTCCGAGTATGAAGGCCGCATACCCGCCAACCTGGGCAGCTACGAAAGAATAGAGGCGACTATCTGTTACAAAGACACCGATGGCCAGCTCAAAGAATGCAAAACCGCCGCCGAGGCCGACCAGAAATACCAGAAGGTGCGGGTCTATTTCCCGGAGACAAAAGCCCACACTGTGCTTCAGCATCCGGTAGTTTCTGTAAGGCTCACTTTCTCCAAAACCGTAAACCTGATTCAAGAACTGGAGAACGGCTTTGAGCGCCTCAACAAGCAACCCGACGCCAACCTCAAAGACACCCTTTCGGAAAACATTGATTTCCTCTTCGGCCCGCCCGGCACCGGCAAAACCACTACGCTGGCCAGGAGAATTCTGGAAGACGTTGAAGCCGGATTGCAGGGGCCAACCATCGTTCTGACACCGACTAACAAGGCCGCCGACGTGCTGACGAAAAAGATTCTGGAACTTTCCGGAAACACATCCGCACCCGATTGGCTGGTACGCGCCGGCACCTGCACCGAGCCTTCTCTGCTTCAGTCGAGCGCGGTGAAAAATCTGCAGGACGTTACCATTTCGGCCAACAGCAATGTCGTTTTCATCACCACTATTCACCGCTTCTGTTATTTTCAGGTTTTCTCCGGCAGCGATGCCAAAAGCCGGCTCAGCGATTGCCCGTGGCGAAAAGTAATCTTTGATGAGGCTTCCATGATTCCGCTGGCCTATATCATTCACGCCATTCATGCGCGGCAAAAGGCGCAGGCAGACACGCAGTTCCTGGTAGCAGGCGACCCGCTGCAAATCCCTCCGGTTTTTGACCTGGACCTAAGCGAGGCCGACGATGATGCCGACGAAATGGAAGACCATAGCGCCCACAATATTTACAGTATGATTGGGCTTCGCTCTTTTGACCCGGAAATCCAAAAAGACATCCCCAAATACGGCCACCGCATTGAGAACCTGACGATTCAGCACCGCAGCGTTCCGGAAATCGGGCAGCTTTTCAGCCAGTTCCAATATGGCGGTCGCATCCATCACAGCCGGGGCACAGCAAGCAACCAAAAGCCGGCCACATCGCGCCCGCTGCCGGAAGTGTTTCGCAAGTTTGGGTTTAAGCCCATCACCATCATCCGCTATCCCGTGCGTTCGGGCGATACCATTTACAATCCTCAAAAACTTCAAAAAAGCCCGCTGCACGTCTATGTGTCTTTGCTAGTGAGCGAACTCATCAAGAAGTTTAAAACAGCGGCCAGGCCCGAAGGCGGCAGCTGGTCTTTGGGCGTATTGTCCCCCTACCGTTCGCAGGCCGATTTGCTGCAAAAGATGATTGAGGGACATAAAGAAAAACCTGCTGATGTGATTATCAGCACCGACACGGTTCACGGCTTTCAGGGCGATGAAAATGCGATGGTGTTTGCCATTCTCAACCCGAGCAGCAAAGACGTAAGCTATAGTCGGTTTCTGAAAAAGGAGTTTATCCTCAACGTAGCCATTAGCCGCGCCGAAGATTATCTGGTTTTGTTCGTCCCGGACGAGGACAGCAAGGGCATCGAAGCACTGTCGCTACTAAACCAAATCATGAACATCACCCGCAGCCTGCCGCCGGACACTTACGCGTTCCTCGATGCTTTAGAGCTGGAGGAGCAACTCATGAACGGCAAGCGTCGCTACTTTGAACTCAACAGCTTTTCCACGGCGCACCAGAAGGTGAACGTTTATGGGGTGCCGCTCATGCCCTACACCATTCGCATCAACAACGATTCGCTCGACGTGCATTGGAGCGAGGCGCCCCACCCGTCAGGTTTCTAAAACCTAACGGGTGAAAATTCCCCTACACCTTCCCCACAAACCCCTGCGGCGTTACCGCCCGCAGCTCTACTTTGATATTTTCCGGAACGTCCAGCCCGTCGATAAAGCCGCGCATCGTCCCGGCGGTGATGCCGCCCTTGCCGCGCGTCAGTTCTTTGAGCGCCTCATAGGGCTGCGGGTAGGCTTCGCGGCGCAGGATGGTCTGGATGGCCTCGGCCACCACGGCCCAGTTGGCTTCTAAGTCGGCATCGAGCTTTTCGGTGTTGAGCAGCAGCTTGTTCAGGCCCGTTTCCAATGAAAGCAGCGAGAGCAGGGAATGCGCCACCGGCACACCGAGGACACGCAGCACAGTGCTGTCGGTAAGGTCGCGCTGGAGGCGGCTGACGGGCAGTTTTCCGGAAAGATGCTCATACAGCGCGTTGGCGATGCCTAGGTTGCCTTCCGCGTTTTCAAAATCAATCGGGTTCACCTTGTGGGGCATTGCCGAAGAGCCGATTTCGCCCGCTTTGGTCTTTTGTTTGAAATACTCCAGCATCACATACGTCCACACGTCGCGGGCAAAGTCTATCAGGATGGTGTTGATGCGCCTGAGCGCGTCGAGCTGCGCGGCCAGATGGTCGTAGGGTTCAATCTGGGTGGTGCGGCGGGTGCGGGCGAGGCCCAGCTTTTCCTGCACGAAGCAGTTGCCGAAATTGGCCCAGTCTTTTTCCGGAAACGCAACGTTGTGGGCGTTAAAACCGCCCGTCGCGCCGCCAAATTTGGCGCGGTGCGGAATGGCCCGCAGCAGTTCCAATTGTCCTTCCAGGCGCTCGGCAAACACCGCCCATTCGCGACCCAGTGTGGTAGGCGAAGCGGGCTGTCCGTGGGTGCGCGCCAGCATCGGAATGGCGGCCCACTCTTCAGACTGTGCCCAGAGCATCGCAACGATTTTCTCTAATTGCGGGTAATACACTTGTTCCAGCGCATCGCGAAACAGCATCGGGTTAGCCGTGTTGTTCACGTCTTGCGAGGTCAGCCCGAAGTGTACCCATTCCTGTACCGCACCGCCGCCGAGGGCTTCTATTTTTTCTTTCAGAAAATACTCTACCGCCTTCACGTCGTGGTTGGTCGTGCGCTCCAGCGTCTTGATTTTTTCGGCGTCGGCCTCGGAGAAATTTTGATACAAATCGCGCAGCGCATCGGGCGAAAGATTTTCCGGAAGCGCAAAAACGCCTTCTTCGGCCAGCGCCAGAAAATATTCAATCTCTACCAACACACGGTAGCGAATCAATCCGAATTCAGAAAAATACGGCGCGAGCGCAGCCAGTTTGGCGCGATAGCGACCGTCGATAGAAGAGATGGCGGTAAGGGGGGAGAAAG
>DDEO01000131.1 GCA_002336725.1 Bacteroidetes bacterium UBA1952
AAAAGCGGTAACCCGCAATCTCAATCATTTTGTGTTTTGGAGATGCTGGGGCAGTTTACAGTTATATTTCGTGTATATGGCAGCCATAGCAACGGGAAAAGTATCACCCGAAAGAGAATAAACAGGCGTTCGCAAGAGGTCTAATAAGAAGACGTGCCGACTTTAGGCGGCGGTGGATGCCTGACGGAGTTTATTATAAATATCCAGACCTGCGGGTGTGAGCAGCCCATAGAGGAAATGCTCGGTAGTTTCGCGGCTGATTTGCTCAAGAGAGAAGCCGGCATCAAACATCAATGTGCCGTCGCGCATTCCCAGCAAAATCGTCTCTACCCGGAAATTGGCCAGCATATCAACATCTATTTCCGGACGGTAAAGCCCTTCTGCAACTCCCCGTTCCAGGTTTCCCTTCGAGATCTGCACAGACTCAACCAGAAGCTCTCCCCGGAAGCTTTCGTAGGCATACGGGAAGAACCGTTCCATTTCGTAAAGCGCAGCGGGGTTGGTGCGGCGTGAAATACTATAAAGCATTTCGGTAACTTTTACGAATGCCTCTACCGCGTTTGCAGAAGCAGCTGAAATTTCATTGAAAGCGGCATGATACGCATCATGAGACCGTTGGCGCACTGCCTCTACAAGGTCGTTCTTGTTCTCAAAATGCTGGTAAAGGGTTTTCTTAGAGATACCTACGTGTGCAGCCAGCACATCCATCGTTATCCCCTTATAGCCCCGCTCCTGAAAAAGGCGGTCAGCAGCGTCTAAAATCGTTTCTCTTAAATCCATAGTTGAAGGCTAAATGCGAGAGTCTGTTTGGTGTCTGAACAGTCTCCTTGCAAAGCAAGGCTTTTTTTTTCAAAAGGAAAAACAGGAGTGGCCCTTCTGCGCTATTTTCGCGTTATTGAGGTCAAAAAGACCATACACTTTATGAGTTTTCTAAGTGAATTTAAACAGTTCGCATTGCGGGGCAATGTGGTGGATCTCGCCGTGGGTGTCATCATCGGGGCTGCATTTGGTAAAATCGTATCCTCTCTCGTAGAAGATGTCATTACGCCGCTGCTGCTCACACCGGCCCTGAAAGCCGTAGGGGCAGAAGATATTGCACATCTATCCTGGAATGGGGTAAAGTATGGAATATTTCTCTCCTCCGTCATCAGCTTTTTGTGCATTGCCATCGTTCTTTTTGTGCTCATCAGGGGCATCAATAAGCTGAAGAAACCGGTCGAAGCGCCACCTGCCGCCGCTCCGCCCGCAACCGAAGTGCTGCTTGCCGAGATTCGCGATGAACTGCGCCGCCGTCCTTAAAAGGATGTCGCGTAAAAATCCCGACCTTTGCAGCTCCTTTTATTAAAAATAATACATGGTGAGCATGAATACCCATAGCATCCTGGCCGAATTGCAGTCGCGCAAAAAAGACCGTCGTCCGGGTTTTGCCATGCTCCTGGATCCCGATAAAATGCGCCCGGAACAAGGCCCGGTTCTGGCCCGCAAATGCATAGATGCGCGGGTGGATTATCTGCTCGTCGGTGGCAGCCTGGTGCTGAATTATGCACACTTTGAAGCCTTTATCTGTAATTTCAAGGCGGTCTGCAATATTCCCGTTTTGCTGTTTCCCGGTTCTCCGGCGCAGGTAACGCCCCACGCCGACGGGCTGCTGTATCTGTCGCTCGTTTCGGGCCGCAACCCGGAACTGCTGATTGGTCAGCACGTGGTGTCGGCTCCTGCGGTGCGCGCCTCCGGCCTGGAAATCCTCTCTACGGGATATATCGTGGTGGATGGCGGACGGCCTACGACTGTTTCTTATATGAGCGGCTCTTCGCCGGTGCCGGCCAACAAGCCCGATATAGCACTGTGTACGGCTTGGGCGAGCGAATTGCTGGGGCATCATCTGCTATACCTCGACGCGGGTTCGGGGGCGGCCAATCCTGTGTCGGAAGAAATGATCCGTATGGTGGCCGGTCAAACCCGCAATCCGCTCTTTGTGGGCGGCGGTATGCGAACACCGCAAGCCGCCCGGCAGGCCGCCGAAGCGGGCGCTACGATAGTGGTCGTGGGCAATGTGCTGGAGAAATCGCCGGACCTCCTCGAAGATATGGCTGCTGCCGTGCATCAGGTAGCCTCTATGCAACTGCCGACGGAGGCATAGCCTTTCGGGGTTTGCGGGAGCTGTATTTCCGGAAAATCCGATGGCAGGACGAGGGAGCATCTGCTGCGGGTTATTTTTGCGCCCATGAATTTTGCCGCCATTCAAGAAGATGCCCTGCGCACCATTCGCCTGGAAGCCGAAGCGATAAGCCAACTGGCCGTTTTTGTAAACGAGGATTTTACACAGGCGGTGCTGCTGATTCAGGAAGCCAAAGGCCGCGTGGTGGTTTCCGGCATTGGCAAGAGTGCCCTAATCGCCCAGAAGATGGTGGCTACGTTTAACAGCACCGGCACGCCTGCGCTTTTCCTGCACGCCGCCGATGCTATTCACGGCGACTTGGGCATGATTCAGAAAGACGACATCGTCATCGTGATTTCCAAGAGCGGCGAAAGTCCGGAAATAAAGGTGCTCCTGCCGCTGCTCAAAGGTTTTGGCAACCCGGTGATAGCCCTCTGCGGCGCCGCCGCCTCCTATCTGGCGCGAAATGCCGATTGCTTCATCAATACCACCGTTCAAAAAGAAGCCTGTCCCAATAATCTGGCACCTACCACCAGCACTACGGCGCAGCTGGTGATGGGCGATGCACTCGCCGTTTGCCTGCTCAACAGGAAGGGTTTTACGGCACAGGATTTTGCGCGCTACCACCCCGGCGGGGCATTGGGCAAAAGGCTTTATCTACGGGTCAAAGACCTGCTTGCCACCGTAGAAGGCCCGGTCGTGGATGCAGCGGCCACCATCCAACAGGTGATTTATGAAATCAGCAGCAAACGGCTTGGCGCTACTGCCGTAACCGAGAACGGACAACTCGTCGGCATCATCACCGATGGCGACCTGCGCCGGATGCTGGGGCAAAACGATGGCGTAAAAGGCATCTGCGCCCGCGATATTTTTACCCGCAATCCCCAAACGATTTCTACCGAATCTCTGGCCGCCGAAGCACTTCAGCAACTGCGCGAAAAGGACATCACCCAACTGATTGCCGTGGACGAAAAAGGGGCTTATGCCGGTATTCTGCACCTGCACGATCTGCTACGCGAAGGCCTGCTCTGATTACCTGAGGAGACGGGTCAAGGCATTTCGACAAGCCGTGAGGAATGGCACGCGGATGACACAGATTCAGACGGATTTTCACGGATCCGGCAGGCGTTTTGTCCGGTTTCTCCTACAAGCACCAACGGGCCGCATATCCTGCAGCCCGTTTGATAAAAGGTAAAAGATTCCGGTGGGCTGTCAACAAGACTTGGTCGTGTTTCCGGAAAAAAGCCTATTTCAGCTTGCTCTTCAACTGCTCTTTGCTCATAAAGCCCATCTGCTGCCACTGCTGCTTGCCGTTTTTGTAATACATCAGCGTCGGCAGGCCCACCACACCGAGGTCGTTGCTCAGGGCTTCGTTCTTATCGGCATCAATGCGTTCGATGCGTACTTTTCCGGCAAGTTCGTTTGCCAGCTCATCGAGGAAGGGCTTCATCTTTTTGCAAGGTCCGCACCACTCGGCGTAGAAATCCACCAACACCGCCTTGTCGGAGGCCACCAGCGAATCGTATTGGGCGCGGGTCATGGCAGCTTTCGACGCTTCGTCGGCGCTCGCAGCCGCTTGTGCCTGTGGCAATCCCGCCTTGCGCCAGGCCATCATACCGCCCTTCAGTTCATATACCTGCTTAAAACCCGCATTTCGCAAAGTTTTTGCCGCTTCGGCGCTTCGCCCGCCGCTCAGGCAATAGACCATCACGGGCTTGTTTTTGTCCATCCCCGCAATGGCTTCTTCAAAATTTCCGGCATTCCAGTCCATGTTCCGTGCACCATTGATGTGTCCGCCTGCATATTCTTCCGGTGTGCGCACGTCGAGAATCACCTCGTCGGGCAGTTGCTGAATTTTTTGGGAGAAAGTCTGGGGTGTCAGGCTGTTTTGCTGGGATTGACCGTTGGAGTTGCCACAGCTTAGCAGCAGCGCGAGGCTACAGGTAGCGGCGAAGAGGAAAGGGCGGGAAGTGGTAAAATTGGTTTTCATGGAGGGTGTTCCGGCTGATTTTTCCGGAAAAAAACAAAATTACGGCGCAGCACAGGCTGGACTTCCCCGCTGTTGCAGAATTTACCATATCGGTATGCCGGCAACCGGCTGCTCAGGGCAGGATTTCTTTTGCCGCCACTTCCCGCCACGCGCCCGGCTGCATATTTCCGGCTTTTAAACCGCCGATGGCCACGCGAATGAGGCGCAGGGTAGGGAAGCCCACGGCGGCGGTCATGCGGCGTACCTGCCGGTTTTTGCCTTCGGTGAGGGTGAGGGCAATCCAACTTGTGGGGATGGCGGCGCGGTAGCGGATGGGCGGATTCCGTTCCGGCACTACCGGATTTTCTAATAGCGTGGCCTGTGCCGGCAGTGTACGGTGCTTTTTGCCGTCTATGGAAATGGTTACGCCACGGCGCAGCTGGGTCGATGCCGCTTCGGTAACGGCACCTTCTACCTGCACCCAATACGTTCGCGGATGCGCTTCGGCGGGGTTGAGCAGGCGATGCGTCAGGCGCTTGTCGTTGGTGAGCAAGAGCAGCCCTTCGCTGTCGTAGTCGAGGCGGCCAACGGGGTAAATGTCCTTCCCGATTTCCGGAAAATAATCGGCGAGCGTCTGCTTGTCGCTTTCTTGGGAGAACTGCGAAAGCACCTGAAAGGGTTTGTAGAAAAGCAAATAGCGGTAGGCGGACATGAGACGGGAAGAATGTTCAAAATTGGCGGTCTTTGGGTGTATTCCAAATTTTCGCTTGCTTTCTGCCTCTATTATTTTGGGGTGAATATCTTCTATCGTGTGAATACTTGCCGCGCTGTATGGAAGTAAAGACAGCGTCTTTGTCCTTTAGATTCGCAGTGGTTGCAAAGTGCCCGTTTGGGCGGCAGCGCCTTTCCCCTTTGTCATTCCCTTCGTTTTGTCATTCCGCCGAAAGGCGGAATCTCAGGACAATACCGCTCTGTGTGATTGGGAGACCCCGCCTTTCGGCAGGGTGACAAAAAAAGAGACAAACATCCATTAGCCATCTCCCCCAAAACCTGATAAAAGTCATGTTCCCGCGCCGCAACGGTCATAGATTTCCGGAAAGAAGACGCGGATTTTTGCTAAAACCGAAAATCCCATGTCCCTGCCCACTCCGGAAAGCACTTCTCCGCAAGCACTCGAAAGCCTGCTGCAATATCTGGAAACAGATTATTACGCCCGCCTCGATGGCCTTTGCAGCCGCGCCGGCTTGCATCTCGCCGAGTTGCAGGGCGAAGCCGGCCCCCAATCCGAAACCCTGTATCTGAGCCTGAGTACAAAGCTACTGGGGCAGATGGAGCAGTATCTGCGATTGCGCCGCTTCGGGCTGATGCCTTATGTGCGCGAACTGCTTGACAAGAAAAATACCGGCCACGACTGCCGCGCCTGCACCAAAATCTGCACCGGTCGCCACTCTGGTCAGGTGGACGGATTGCGCGAATCGCAGACTAAAATCAAGGAAATTCTTTTTCGCCTGCAGACGGTGGCCGTCCCCCCGTATGGCACCGAAACGTTGCAGGCAACCCTTTACAGGACGCTGCGCGCCGAAATGATGCAAATCGACACGGCATTGACGGAATTGTTCTACCTTGAAGAGTTTTCGCTCATTCCCAAAATGCTTCAGGCACAAAGCGATATTCATGCCCACTCTTGAAAAAGCGCCGGTTTCCGGAAAAGCGGCCCCCAAAAAGGCGGCCCGGCCCGACTGCTATCACTGCGGGCAAGCCTGCCTGACGGAAAGCATCCGCATTGAAGAGAAAGCCTTTTGCTGCGAGGGTTGCAAGCTGGTGTATGAAATCCTTTCCGAAAAGGGCCTTTGCAACTACTACGACCTGCAAAAACACCCCGGCCTTTCCGGAATCCGGCCCCTGCGCAAAGAGAAATTTGCCTTTCTCGACAGCCCCGAAATTGCCGAACGCCTCTATGCCTTCACCGACGGCGACCATACCGTCGTTACGTTTTACCTGCCCGGCGTGCATTGCAGCTCCTGTATGTGGCTGCTCGAACACCTGCCGCGTATTCACGAAGGCGTTCTCGAAAGCCGGCTGGCCTTCAATACCAAGGAAGTAACCATCCACTTTTCGCGTTCTAAAACCAACCTGCGCACCATTGCCGAGCTGCTGACCACTATCGGCTACGAGCCGTATATCAGCCTCTCCGACGGCGACGCGAAGCAGGCCCAAAAGCCCGACCGCAAGCGCCTCTACCGGCTGGGCGTGGCGGCGTTTGGCTTTTCGTTTATTATGATGATGAGCCTGCCGGAATATTTTGGCGGCGCGGGCTTTGAAGAACGCTATTCGCAGTTGCTGCGCGGCCTGTGCCTGCTGCTGGGTATTCCGGTATTTTTCTTTTCGGCGGGGGAATTTTTCAGCAATGCCTATCGGGGTATTCTCCCCCTCTTTCGGAAGGGGGCGGGGGGAGGCCGGGCAGGCGTTTTGAACATCGATGCGCCCATTGCGCTCTCGGTGCTCATCACTTTTTCGCGCAGTGTGTATGAAATCCTTTCCGGCACGGGTGCGGGTTATCTCGACAGCATGAGCGGCATTGTGTTTTTCATGCTCGTGGGTCGGCTGGTGCAGGAGCGGACGTATCGCTCGCTGTCTTTTCACCGCGATTATCAGTCGTATTTTCCCATTGCCGTAACGGTGTTGCAGGAAGATGGCAGCGCCCTCACCCGCAGCCTGCCCGACCTGCGCGAAGGCGACCGCGTACAGCTTCATCACGATGAAATCATCCCCGCCGATGGCATCCTGACCGACGGTATTGCGCGCATTGATTACAGCTTTGTAACCGGCGAAAGCGAGCCGGTGAAGGTGGCGGTAGGCGAAAAAGTATATGCCGGCGGGCGGCAAACCGAAGGCGCGATTACCCTGCAACTACAAAAGCGCGTGGCCGGTTCCTATCTGACATCTTTGTGGAACAACAGTGCCTTTGCGCGTGATAAAGTGGGGCAGGCACGCGAAGAAGACAGCGTACACCGCCTGAGTAAATATTTTACGATTGTATTGTTTTCGCTGGTGGCGCTCACGGCGGGCTACTGGGCCGTTAAAGACCCTTCGCGCATCCTGAATGCCGTAACCGCCATGCTGATTGTGGCCTGCCCATGTGCGTTGCTGCTGGCGGCTACCTTCACGAACGGCAACCTGCTGCGCCTCTTCAGCAAGGGCGGCCTGTATCTGCGCGACGCTTCGGTGATTGAGCAGATGAGCCGGATTGATACCATCGCTTTTGACAAAACCGGCACGCTGACAGTAGGGACGGAAGTGCGGGTTTTGAGCCTCACCTCCGGCCCTGTTAGCCTCACCCCCGGCCCCTCTCCGAGGGAGAGGGG
>DDEO01000184.1 GCA_002336725.1 Bacteroidetes bacterium UBA1952
GCAGGCACAGCCTGCAGGATAGTCAGACATAGCCTATGCCTAGCAGAGCTTTCGCCGAACGAATGAAAAAATCCGTGAAAATCCGTAACTATCCGTGTCATCCGCGTTCTATAAACCCCGCAAGATTGTCTTCACCGCCCCATTTCCGGAAATCACCGTCATCTCCGCCGGGCTTTTCTGCCCGTAATAATCCGACACGTCGCAGGGCATTTTTTCTACCACAACGCCGTCCTTTTCCGGAATGATTTCGAGGGAACTTCCCGGCGGCGTGTGCCACAGTTGGCGCACCGGAACGCCGGCAGGCGCGTTTTCAATCACGTCCTCAATTTCCCACACCGCTTCGCCTTTCTTTTTCACCAGATGGCGGCGGTGAATGATGCCCGCGCCCAGATGCCGGAACGCATGAATCGCGCCGGAGAAAACATAGCGGTCGGCTTCTTCTTTCAGCGTTGGCATCCCGGCGGTTTGCGTCCAGTAATACCAGATAAAACGTCCGCCTTTTTGCATCTGGTCGGCATCGCCAAGCTGCACGGTGTTGTGCGAGGCCGTACCCATAAAATAGCGCAGCGTCGTGTCGTCGGTGTTGTATTTATAGCTGCCGCCGTCGAGCAAAATGTTTTTCCCCTTGTGCCAGATATCGAGGTGCAGATTGTCGGCCTGTCCAGGGCGGTCTTTGTGGTTTCCGCAGCGCAAAAACGTGAGCGTATCGGCTTCGCGGATGAGGTAATAGCCACCGTTGGGGAAACTGAAAAGCCCCTGTTGGCGCGCCATTTTCCGGAAATTTCCGGAAATCCCATACCATTTGGCATCTTCCTCTGCTTTTTCACAGCCCTCGAGCGTAAAGCCCAACGCGCGGGCCAGTGTTTCGAGTTGCGGACGATAATCGCGGTAGTCGGCGCTGCTGAGCCGGAAGAACAGCGCGCCGTCGTTGGCACCATAATTCGGCAGCCAGCCATCGGCATCGTTCATGCAGGCATACAGAAAATGCAATGATTTCTCGGCCCGTTCGCGCACCACGGGCGCAAAACTTTCTCCGTTCGCCCCGGCTAGTCGCAAGGCCCAGGTAAGGAGTTGCACCAGCACGCGATGATAATTCATCGAGAATTGCAGAAAGGTGCCGTCTTCATACACCTGATAGGCAATTTCCTGTTCAAACCAATGCTTGCCGTCGGCCTTCCATTTCACCATTTCCGGAAATTCCGGAAAAAGCAGGCCTGCGAGGTACAGTGTCAGCGTCTCGGTGATGGCGTGGTTGTTGCGAACCGAGATGCGCGAAAAATGAATATTGTGGTAAACGTGGTGGATGCTCCAGTAAACCACGTGCATGATTTTCCGGAAAAGTGCTTCGGTTAGCAGCGGCGAATTCCGGTAATAATAGAGCGCAAAAATCCAGTTGAGCGTACGCAGCGAGATTTCCTGACTGCACTTATAATTTGGCCCGCAGTTGATGGGGTTGGCATCTATCCAGGATTCAATTTCCCGGAAAACATCCGCCGCGCAGTCCTGCCCAAAATGATAATCGTAGCGGATGAGGTCGCCGAGGAAGGAGAAACGGGATTTCTCCCAGACGAATTTAATATCGCCCGCCGTAGCCGAGTAATCCTGAATGTCGGTCCAGTGGGCGTTGCGGTCGTAGCAAAAGCCGGAATCGGGGTTTTTCACCCAGTCGTAATCGGTGCCGATGTCGAGTTTTCCACCGTTGAAAAAGAGTAGTTTTCCGGCTTTGTAATCGCGGTAGCGTTCTTCCAAATCGGCGTGGCGCACCTTGGGAATCGTCAGGCTTTCGCGGCTTTCAAAGAAGAATGGCTTGGCATTTTTTCGCCACTCTTCCAGCGACAGAAAAGACTTCTCCGGTGGCGCAGTCGGGAACTTTTTTTTCAGCAGTCCGGCCTTTGTTTGCAGGGCAAACTTCACCCGAAACGCCACGTAGCGCAGGCCCATATTGCGCACCAGATTGGCCGAACGCCGTACTTTTTTAAGCATCCTGCGGTTGCGCGTTTTGCTTTAATCCAAAGATAGAAATGAGGTCAGAAACGATGCGCGGAGCCGTTTTTCCGTCCCATTTTTCCGGAATTTCGCCCTTTGTCCACTGTCCGTCAAACAGGCTTTCAAAGGCCGGTGCAACGGCTTCGGGCGCAATGCCGAGCAGGCGGTTGGTGCCCACGGTGCAGGTTTCGGGGCGCTCGGTGTTGGCACGCAGCGTCATACAGGGCACGTGCATCACGGTGGTTTCTTCGGTTACGCCGCCGGAGTCGGTAACCACGGCCTTGGCGTGTTGCACGAGGTAGTTGAATTGCAGATATCCGAGCGGCTCAATCATGTGCAAGTTGGGCGCTTCGATGCCGATTTGTTGCAGCATTTTGGCCGTGCGGGGATGCACCGGAAAGAGCAGCGGCAGTCCGCGCGAGGCACTCACGATGGCATCCATCAGGCGCTTGAGGTTTTGCTCTTCGTCCACATTGCCGGGGCGGTGGAGCGTCATCACGATATATTGGCCTTTTTCCAGGCTTAGCTCGTTCCAGACCGGCGGCGCTTCAAAACGGGGTTTGTTTTTCAGCAGCGTGTCAATCATGGTATTTCCTACAAAGAAAATACGGTCGTCGGGAACGCCGGCTTTGCGCAGGTTTTCGTTGGCCGTTTCGGAAGTAGTGAAGAAATAATCGGTGATGGCATCGGTTACCATGCGGTTGATTTCTTCGGGCATCGAGAGGTCGTGGCTGCGGATGCCGGCTTCTACGTGGGCTACTTTAATATCGCCGATTTTTTTTGCGGCAATAGAGCATGCCATGGTAGAGGTTACGTCGCCTACCACAATCAGCAGGTCGGGCTTTTTCTCAAAAAGCACTTTTTCGTAGCGCGTCATGATAGCCGCTGTTTGTTCGGCCTGTGTGCCGCCGCCGGCTTCGAGGTTCATATCCGGTTCCGGAATGCCGAGTTGCTCAAAGAAGTCGCCGCTCATCTTTTTGTCGTAATGCTGCCCGGTATGGATGAGTCGGTATTCCAGCGGCCAGCCTTTCTTTTTTGCGCTTTGAATGGCTTCGAGAATGGGCGCAATTTTCATGAAATTGGGCCGCGCACCGGCGATGATGTCTATGAGCATAACGATTTTTTTATTGGAACGCGGAAAACGCGGATGGGACGGATTTACACGGATTTTTTCATCCGTTCGGCGAAAACTGCGCCGAACGGACAAGCCTCGTTCGGCATAGGCTGCGCCTATGTCGTGCTATGATGCAGGCTGCGCCTGCTTGTTTTTAGTCGCAGGCACAGCCTGCACCATAATCCGACGAAAGCGCAGCTTTCGCCGAACGCGCTGAACGCGCCGAACGCGCGGTTACAACACATTCACCCAGGCACGCGCTTTCAGGCTTTCAAGCGCGGCCAGCGAGGCTTTGGTGGTGTTGATGATTTCATCAAACGGGATGAGGGCCGGGCCGCCGCTTTGCAGGCGTTCGCGCAACAATTTGAACTGCGCTTTGTGGCCTTTGTCGAGGCCGGTTTTGAGCTTTGAAAAGCCTTTGAAACCGTAGCCTTCCGTCGTCCGGAAATTATCCATAATCAGCGTACGGTCCTGACTATAAACCTCTACCCGCTCCTTGGAATACGCCTTGGAGCCGTTGGAGAAATAATTGATGACACCGGTGCTGCCGTTTTCATATTCCAGCAGAATAGACGCGTTGTCGGTATTCACCTGCGGATTAGGCCCCATCGCGTTCATACACACGGCCTTGATGCGGCTGCCGGTCAGGAAGGTGATCAGATCCATAAAATGGCAAGCCTCGCCGATGATGCGCCCGCCGCCCACGAGCATATCATGCACCCAGACATTGGCCGGAATCGCGCCCGCGTTCATGGTCGCAATCACGTTCATCGGGGCGCTACCGAGCAGCGATTTCATCTTTTGGATGTGCGGCGAAAAGCGGCGGTTGAAGCCCACGGTAACAGTGGTTTTGCCGTCGTAGGCCGCCAACACGTCTTCCAGTTCGGCTTCGTTAATCACCAGCGGTTTTTCCACAAAAACGTGCTTTCCGGCGCGCAGGCTTTCTGCCGTCATGGAGGCGTGCTGATTGTGGCGTGTGGTGATGAGCACCATTGAGACCGCCGGGTCTTGCAGGATGGTTTTGTAATCGGTGGTGCTGTTGGCGATGCCGTATTTTTTGGCGAGCGCCGTTCCGGAAACGCCACCGGCAGAGGCAATGGAAACGAGGTTGGCACCGGCTTCTTTGAGGGCCGGCAGCATGGTCATTTTGGTGAAATTTCCGGCACCGATGATGCCCATACCGTCGGTTGTGGCGGCAAATTTTCCGGAAATATTTCCGGAAACCGGCACCACCGTATCGGGTGTAGTGTCTTCGCGATATTCGAGGATAGAAGCAATGGAGCCTTGCTGACTGATATTATCGTAGATGCGGCCGTATTCCTCAATCGGTACGCGCTCGGTAATGAGCGATTTCACTTCTAATTTTCCGGAACGGATGGCTTCGAGGACGGCCTCAAAATTGCGTTTTTCAGTCCAGCGAACAAAGGGCAGCGGGTAGTCGTTGCCCCGGCGCTCGTAGTCTTCGTCGTAGCGGCCCGGGCCGTAGGAGCAGCTCACCTGAAAGGAAAGTTCTTTTTCGTAGAAATCGGCGCGGCTGATGTCGAGGCCAATCACACCGACGAGCACAATGCGCCCCCTTTTGCGGCTCATGTGGGCGGCCTGCGCGATGATGTCGTTGTTTTTGGCCGAGGCGGTGATGATAACACCGTCGGCACCGATGCCATCGGTAACCGATTGCACATAATTCACCACATCCGTTCCGGCTTTGGGGTTGATAGCGTCGATGCCTTTTTGACGGGCGATTTCGATTTTAGATGGGTCTAGGTCGATGCCTACCACACGGCAGCCGTTGGCCACGAGCAGTTCGGCAGTGAGCAATCCAATCAATCCCAGCCCTACGACCACAATCGTTTCGCCGAGTGTGGGGTTGCAGAGGCGGATGCCCTGCAGGCCGATGGAACCGATGACCGTAAACGCCGCTTCTTCATCCGAAACGCTGTCGGGGATGCGAGCGGCGAGGTTTTTGGGTACGGAAACAAATTCGGCGTGCGGGCCGTTGGAAGCCACGCGGTCGCCCACTTTAAAATCCTGTACGCCATCGCCTACGGCAATCACGCGGCCCACATTGCAATAGCCAAGCGGCAGGGGTTGTTCCAGTTTATTAAAAACCGCTTCGAGCGTGGGTTTCAGCCCTTCCGATTTCACCTTGTCGAGCACCTGCTTCACCTTGTCGGGTTGGGCGCGGGCTTTTTGAAGGAGATTGGCCTTGCCAAATTCCACAAGCATTCTTTCGGTGCCGAGCGATACGAGGCTGCGGGTGGTTTGGATAAGGACATGACCGCGCGAGACGATGGGCGCGGGTACGTCTTCGAGGATGGTTTGGCCGGTTTTGAAGGATTGGATGATTTGTTTCATGCTAAGCCGGGGCTTGTTTTATAACGAAAACTTTTGACCCTGGTGGTATTTTTAATAATAAAAAGCAGAAGAAACACTGCGGGCAGGCCATTATTAAATAGCTGAGCAGGACTACCGGCAACATACGTGGATAGATACAGAAAACAAGCACTGTAAGCGAAAACACGGCTCCTGATCAGCGGCCCCTTTAGAAACTTGGAAAAGATTGCCTCATATACAAAACCAATGGAGAAAGCAAAAATAAGTACTCCTATGAAACCAAAGTTGTAATAGGCCGACCCCCAGATACTAATAGGTGCTGTCCCCCTTATACTCGAGAACATAATATCATGAATAACATGGGACAGGTTACTTCCTTCTTGGCCCGGAATCAACCCTACAAACGACAGTAACCATTCGGCACCGTACTGAGTTTCCTGAGTATAAACATATCTAAATCCGATAAGAGAGGAGGCTTGATTGGATGAAAATAATCTGTAAAAAAGCCCTTCAATGCCTGAAGATACCGAGGCGTTATCAATCCGCTGAAGCTGTTGAGACAAGAAAATAAACACCACAAAAAATATAGCTACAGCCGATAGCAGGAGACGCTTATTAAATTGCCCCCTTGAATAAACAAAGGATATATACAGAAATAACAATATGGCATAAAAAATAAATGTGCGCTGACCGGTTCCGCCCAAGCAATAGAGCAGAATAGGTATACCACACGTAATATACAAAATAAAATATTTCTTACTTCTTAAGTAGTAAGCAAAATAAAAGAAAAGGATCGGCAGCAATGTATTCTTAAATTGATTGACTACTCCGGGTGCCAAATAGTTACTACCAGAGTAAGATTCAAGTCTCATTGTAGTAAAGTCATCAATAGAGGACGTAAGAGATTGAAAAAGCAAATTGTATCCTACAAAATAATAATAAATAAAGCTAATTAAGACAGAGAAAAGAAGCAGCAGAGTGAATCTCTTTCTTAACTTATCGTTGTCCCCTATTTCGCGCTGTGACCAGAATTTCTTATATGAACGGCTAATCTTAAATACATCGGATGCAACTAAAGCCCCCATGGTAACAAGCAGGGGCGATAATACCATTATTATAGCGTGGGTTACATCGGCCTCTTCTTTCTGATCAAACATAGGGAACAGCCCCACCCCCATAAGCCAGTTGAAGATCAAGAATCCAAAAACCGGGTTAGCTAAGTACTGATGCTTGAGCATACGCAGCCCAAGTATAGTGCAAATAGTAAATATCGTAAGTTCAAGCCACATACCTGCTACATCATCAATGAAGTATTTCTAGTTTTCGCTTTAAACCGAGAGTTCTCTACAGGTTTGCAGAATTGTATTCGGAGGAAGCGCATAAATATAGACATTAGTTAACGACACACTTAGCCTACTATTTTTTTATAGTAGTCCCTTGAGTCGCCTATAATTTGCCCCGGGCTACCAATATATATAGAAAAGTCCGGTATGTTTCCTCTTACGACTGTGCCGGATCCAATGATACACCCCCTTCCAATACTTACACCCGGCATTATAATACTCCCTGTTCCTACGAAAGAGTAATCCCCGATAGTCACTCCCTTTATTCTACCAAGGGGCTTTTCAGTTACAACCCCCATTGCCTTTGAGACAGTATGTAGTGCCCAGTCATGGGTCAGAACACGAATGTAGCTAGACATCGTTACCCCTTCACCAATGTGAATGATAGAATAATCAGTCCCATCAAACCAAATCTTAGATGATATGTAGTTGGGCTTCCCCTTAAACTGCATACCCCATCGTTTGAGGAATCCAACATATACCTTTGTTGCCCAAGCTGGCC
>DDEO01000205.1 GCA_002336725.1 Bacteroidetes bacterium UBA1952
CAAACGTGCGCGTGGTAGCCGCCACCAACCGCGACCTGCTGGAGTTTACCCGCACGGGCCGCTTTCGCGAAGACCTGTATTATCGCCTCAGTACGGTTCCCATCCGCGTGCCTGCCCTGCGCGACCGGCAGGAAGACATCCTGCTGCTTTTCCGGAAATTTGCCGCCGATTTCTCCGATAAATACCGCACACCGGGCGTGCAACTCGACCCTTCGGCGCAGCAACTGCTGATGCGCTACCGGTGGCCGGGCAATATCCGGGAGCTGAAAAATATTGCCGAGCAGGTGTCTGTGCTTGCTGCCGAACGCGTGGTAACCGGCACGGCGCTGGAAGCCTTTTTGCCGCAAAGCAGAACGCAGCCCCCGGAAACGCTGGCCCTGCCCACACTGAGCAGCCGCAGCACCACCCACGCCGGTCAGGAGTTCAGCGCCACCGAACGCGATATTCTTTATAAACTGTTCTTCGACCTCAAGCGCGACCTCAACGACCTCAAACAGGCGCTTTTTGGCATGGCCGCGACAGGCCCCGGCGGCGCGGTTCCCCTTCCGGAAAATATGCTCAGCGCCTATCCGATGAGCAGCGAAATCGCAGCGGGCGGCAATTACGGACAAGCCCTGTATCCGGCGGCGCTCAACCGGCTGGGCGGCGCGGCCCTGACCCCACTAACCACCGAATTGCCCGAAGAAGCCCAGGAAGTGGAAGAATCGCTTTCTATCAGCGATGTGGAAAAAGAACTGATTGTCAAAGCACTCCGCAAACACCGGGGCCGCAGAAGGGATGCCGCCTCCGAACTGGGCATCTCTGAACGCACGCTTTACCGCAAAATCAAAGAATACGACATCAACGAATAAAAGCCTTTGGGCGCAGACGCTATATTTGCGCCCCGTTTCCCCAAAAATCATGCGCCTGTTTTTCTGCTGCCTGCTCGCCCTTGCCCTGCCGCTCGCCGGCTGCGGGGTCTATAGCCTGAGCGGAGCCAGCATTTCCGGAAAAACAATTCGCATTCAGGTGCTGGAAAACCGCGCCCGCTATGTGTCGCCTACGCTCAACGCCGCCCTGACCGAGAAAATACGCGCACGTATCCTGTCGCAGACCGGCCTCGCTCCTGTCAATACCGAGACGGCTGATTACAACCTTTCCGGAGCGATTACAGCCTATGAAGTAACCGTTACCGGCGTGCAGAATACACAGCAGGCCAGCCAAAACCGCCTGACCATCTCAGTAGCCGTCGATTTTAAAAACCGCCTCGATCCAAAGGGCAATTTTAATCAGAGTTTTACCCGTTTTACGGATTTTCCGGCCAGCCAGACCCTGCAATCCATAGAGGCCAGCCTCATAGACAATATTGGTGCGCAGCTCGCCGACGATATTTTCAACAAAGCGTTTGTGAACTGGTAACTTCGTCCTGTTTTCTCTCCATGCAAAGTATTTCTCCTTTCTCGCCCCAAAATATTCCAGGTATAACGCTCAACGAAGCGGGAAAGGCGGAATTGTGCGAACTGGCAGCGAAATACCCGTATTTTCTGCCGCTGAAGGTGCTGTGTCGCCTGCTCGAAGACGAATCGGCGGCGCTGCAGGAGATGCCTTATATCTATGGCGTAAATCCTGTGGTGCTGCATTATCTGTCGGCGAAACTCAAAGAAACGCCGCCCGCGCCCAAGGAAGCGCCGCCCGCCATTGTGGGATGGACACCGGCAATGCCGGCAGAAACGGTTGTCGTAAAAGAAGCCGCGCCCGCAGGGGAGGAAGAAATTCCGGAAACAGAAGCAGAAATTCCGGAAATTTCCGGAAATACCGCCGTGCAAATGCCTGCCGAAGCAGCGCCCGCACCGGTTGTTGAAGAAGCCGCCGCCGCCGAAGAAACTGTGCCGACAACAGACCCACCGGCACCAGAAACGCTTGCTGCCGACGCAGCAGAAAGCGAAGGCAAGGACGCTTCGGCGAAAGCCGCCGCAGCCCCCGAAATGCCGCCGATGCCGGAACCCACCGAGATGGAAGTGGTCGAAGAAGCGGTTCTGGAAACAGCCGAAACAGCATCTGCGATGCCGGAAGCAGTGGCACCAGCCGAAACAAACGCCGATCCTATGCCGGAAGAGCCGATGATTCAGCCGCTTTATACCAAAGATTATTTTAAGCATCAGGGCGTTTCGGTGGCCGTAGAAGAGCCGCCGTTTGAGTTCAAAAAACCTTCGGGCAACGATCTGATGGTGATGCGCTCGTTTGGCGAATGGCTGCGGTTTTTTCACTCCAAGAAGGCGAAGGCCGAGGAAGAACAGGAAGACAAACGCGCCCTGAAAGCGATGTGGCAAAAGGGAAAACTCGCCGCCGCACTGGAGGAAGAAGACGAAGAAATTCCGGAAGTCGTTTTTGAGATGGCCGTGAAGAGCATCTCGCACGAGGGCAATCCATCAACCGAGACGATGGCCAAAATTTATCTGGGCCAGGGAAAATGGGAAAAAGCGATTGCCGTTTATGAACAATTGCAGTTGCGCAACCCACAAAAAAGTGCTTATTTTGCCGAAAAAATAGCTGCCATAGAGCAACAACACCGTCCATGACCATCCTTTTTGCCGTTCTCATTATCATTCTCTGCCTCGTACTGGCATTCTTTATCCTTGTTCAAAACCCGAAAGGGGGCGGCCTCGCCGGTTCTTTTGGCTCGCTTGGCACGCAGGTGATGGGCGTAAAGCAATCCACCGACGTGATGGAAAAAGGCACCTGGGTCTCTATGGGCCTGATTGCCGCTATCTGCATTATCTCGGTGGCCACCTACCCGAAGATGCG
>DDEO01000006.1 GCA_002336725.1 Bacteroidetes bacterium UBA1952
GCCGGAATGATGGCAAAATACTTGGCCACGTCGTTGGCAATGCTGAACGTGGTCAGCGTGCCGCGCGTCATTAGCAGTTGCTTGCCGATTTCCACCACTTCAATCAGCTTCGTCGGGTCGTTGTCTAAATCCACCATATTTCCGGCTTCCTTTGCCGCCTGCGTACCGTTGTTCATTGCCACGCCTACATCGGCCTGCGCCAGCGCGGGTGCGTCGTTGGTGCCGTCGCCCATCATCGCCACCAGCCGTCCGCCGGTCTGCTCTTTGCGGATATAATGCATCTTGTCTTCCGGTTTGGCCTCGGCTATATAGTCGTCCACACCGGCTTTTTCGGCAATAAACTTCGCCGTCAGCGGGTTGTCGCCCGTTACCATCACCGTCTTGATGCCCATGCGGCGCAGCCGTTCAAAGCGTTCGCTGATGCCGGGCTTTATGATGTCCTGCAATTCTATCACGCCCAGCACCTGCCCGTTTTCCGACACGGCCAGCGGGGTGCCGCCATTTCCGGAAATCACCCGTATCTGTGCTTCTGTTTCTTCCGGAAAGGTGCCGCCGCTTTGCTGCGCCAGGTTGCGAATGGCATCTGCTGCGCCCTTGCGGATGCTTGTGCCTTCAAAGTCAATGCCCGAAGAGCGGGTCTCGGCAGTGAATTTGATGAACTGCGGATTTGCCACCGGAAAATCTTCGCGGCTTGCGCCGGCCAGGTCCAGAATGGATTTGCCTTCGGGGGTTTCGTCGGCCAGCGAGCTAAGCACGGCGGCGCGTGTAAACCGTTGAGCGTCAATGCCGTTGGCCGGATAAAAATGCGTAGCCTTGCGGTTGCCAATGGTGATGGTGCCGGTTTTGTCCAGCAAGAGCACGTCAATATCGCCGGCGGTTTCTACCGCCTTTCCGCTTTTAGTAATCACGTTGGCCCGCAGTGCGCGGTCCATTCCGGCAATGCCGATGGCCGAGAGCAGCCCGCCAATCGTGGTCGGTATCAGGCACACAAACAGCGCAATGAAAGCCGAAATAGTGATGGGTGCGTTTGCGAAATTGGCAAAGGGAGCCAGTGTTACCGTTACGATGATAAACACGAGCGTGAAGCCGGCCAGCAGGATGGTAAGGGCAATTTCGTTGGGCGTTTTCTGCCGGCTTGCGCCTTCCACCAGGGCAATCATTTTATCCAGAAAACTCTCGCCCTGCCCCGAAGTAACCTGCACCACAATGCGGTCGGAAAGGACCTTTGTGCCGCCCGTTACCGAGCTTTTGTCGCCGCCCGCTTCGCGGATAACCGGGGCCGATTCGCCGGTAATGGCGCTCTCGTCCACCGTGGCCAGACCTTCTATAATTTCGCCGTCGGCGGGAATCACATCGCCCGCTTCGCAAACGAAAATGTCGCCTTTTTGCAGGGTTGCCGAAGAAACGATTTGTCCGTTTTGCAGCCGCGCCGGTGTTTCTTCGCGCGTTTTGCGCAGACTATCGGCCTGTGCCTTGCCCCGCGCTTCGGCAATGGCTTCGGCGAAATTGGCAAACAGCAGCGTAATAAAGAGGATGATAAAGACGGTGAAGTTGTAGCCAAACGAACCCTGCGTTTGGTTGCCCAGCAATATCCAGATGCACACGCCGAGCATCACGATAGTTCCGATTTCTACGGTAAACATCACCGGATTGCGCACCAGCGTACGCGGGTTGAGCTTCGCAAACGAGGCTTTCAAAGCCGTTGCTACCAGTTCTTTTTGAAATAAAGATGCGTTTTGAGACATGGTCTGTGTGTCGTCTTATTTAGTCATAGAAAAATGCTCGGCAATCGGACCCAGCGTGAGCGCCGGAAAGAAAGCCAGCGCCGCCACCAGCACGATAACAGCCAGCGTCATAATGCCGAAAGTGAGCGTATCGGTCTTGAGGGTTCCGGCGCTTTCCGGCGTATATCTTTTGCCGCCCAGGATGCCCGCAATGGCCACCGGCCCGATGATAGGCAGGTAGCGGCCCAGCAAAAGCACTACGGCGGTGCTGATGTTCCACCACGGCGTATTGTCGCCCAGACCTTCAAAGCCGCTGCCGTTGTTGGCCGCGCTTGAAGTGTATTCATAAAGCATCTCGCTAAAACCGTGATAGCCCGGATTGGCCAGCGTAGATGCCGTAAGCGAAGGCAGTGCCGCCGCCAGCGCCGTGCCTACCAGAATGATAAACGGATGCAGCAGCGCAATAATCATAGCGATTTTCATCTCCCGCGCTTCTACTTTCTTGCCCATAAATTCGGGGGTGCGGCCTACCATCAGCCCGCTGATAAAGACGGCCAGAATGATGAAGATGAAATAGTTGAGGATGCCCACGCCTACGCCGCCGTAGAAGCAGTTTATCATCATCGCCAGCAGCATATTCATTCCCGAAAGCGGCATATAGCTGTCGTGCATAGAATTGATAGAGCCAGTAGAAATCACCGTGGTTGCAATGCTCCAATAGCCCGAGGCCGCCGCGCCGAAGCGCACTTCCTTGCCTTCCATATTTCCGGAAAAATTGTTGATGCCCATATGCGCAAGAGCCGGATTGCCGCTCGTTTCCATCGCTACATTCGGAATCATCAAGGCCAGAAATCCTATCGTCATCACCCCGAAAATGACCCACGAGAGCCGCCGACGTTTCAGGAAATAACCCAGCGCAAACACCATGGCAAAGGGAATCACCATCTGCGCCCACATCTCCAGCATATTGCTGAAATAGGAAGGGTTTTCCAGCGGGTGACTGCCGTTGGCACCGAAAAATCCGCCGCCGTTGGTTCCCAGGTGTTTGATAGGTACAAAGGCCGCCACCGGCCCGGTAGAAACCGTCATGCTGTCGCCCTGAAGGCTCATGAGGTGTTGCTTGCCTTCCATCGTCATGGGCATTCCGGAAAGCATCAGCAGCGTTCCGATGACCAGGCATATAGGCAGCAGAATGCGGGTGCAGGTCTTGAGGTAATCGCTAAAGAAATTACCATAGGTTAGGTGGCTGCCTTTGCGCAATGCGCGAAAAAGAATGGCCGTAGCAGCCATGCCCGTTGCGGCGGTCGTGAACTGCAAAAACATCAGGTAGAGCTGCCCCAGATAGCTCACGCCCGATTCTCCGGAATAGTGTTGCAGGTTGCAGTTTACCAAAAAAGAAATCGTGGTATTAAAGGCCAAATCGGCGCTTTGGCTTGGGTTGCCGTCGGGGTTGAGCGGCAGGCTGCCCATGTTCATAAACAGCGCCATACCCAGCAAAAACCAAATGACATTGATGACGAGCAGCGCAGTCAGGTTTCTTTTCCAGCTCCATTCCTGCGCCGGATGGATGCCGCTCAGCCGGAAAAAAAGCCTTTCAATCGGATTAAAAATCGGGTCTAAAAAAGTACGCTCGCCACCATAGATTTTGGCGATGTACCGGCCCAGCGGCAGCGCCAGCAGCAGTGTTGCGCCAAACATAGCCACGAGGCCCAGAATTTCGGGGTTCATATAAGGGTGATTATAAAGAGAAGAAAAAGCGAGCTTTGAGATAAACCAGATACAGGAAAGCCAGTATTAGCACGAAAAAGAAAGTCAGCAGCAGCATTGACCTATTGGTGTCTTTTTGCATGGCTCTCAAAAGTTCTCAGGTTTCAGAAGCACATAGCACATATAGCCAAACACGGCCAGGGAGATGATGAAAAGAACGGTCATGGGATGTCAGATTTTTTCGAACCAGGAAAGAGAGGCGAAGAAGAGCAGGAAGCATAAAAGACCTGCAAGGGTGAGGAGGATACCAGTCATTTTCGGGATGGGGTTTCTTTTCTTTAAAAAAAAAAGGAGGAGTGGGATTTCAGGAACGAAGTCCTTTTCTTGAATTGCTGCCATTCCTCTTGCAAACCCGTTGCCACTTGCCTTTGGATGTCCTCTAATGTATTGATTTACAACGCTTTGCCTTCAAAGAAGATTTTTCCGGAAATAAAAAACCCTTTCATTTTGAAAGGGTTGTTTTTTCAAAATGAAAGGGTTGGACAAAACCGTCCGGTGGAAATTTGTGCGCTAAGGCCGCGCTTTCATCGGGATTATCATGCAGGCTATACCCGAAAATCCCGACGAAATCAACCGGCGGAGAATGGCTTCCTACTTTGCAATCCCGTATTCTTCCATTTTTCGGTAGAGTGTTGTCAGGCCAATGCCGAGCAGTCGCGCGGCCTCGGTCTTGTTGCCTTTGGCGTGGCGAAGCACCGCCTGAATGTGGCGTTTCTCGACACAGGCCAAACCCAGCGAATGGGCATCGCTCCTGATTGGCTGTTGCACATCGTGGGGGAGGGAAGCAGGTTTCAGTTCGTCGCCGTCTTCCAGAATCAAGGCCCGCTCAATCACATTTTGCAACTCGCGAACATTGCCCTTCCAGCCATGCGTCTGTAACATTTGCGCGGCTTCTGCCGAGATACCGCGCACCCGGCTCTTGGTTTTTGCGCCCAAAACACGTATAAAATGCGCCGCCAGCAATGGAATGTCTTCGGTGCGTTCGCGCAGCGGCGGCAATTCAATGGTAAAGACATGGAGCCGATAGAAAAGGTCTTCCCGGAAAGTTCCCTTCGCAACTTCTTCGCGCAGGTTGCGATTGGTTGCCGCTATCACCCGCACATCTACCCGCGTTGTTTTCGTGTCGCCGACTTTAATAAACTCGCCGGTTTCCAGCACTCGCAGCAACTTGCTTTGCAGCGCCGCCGGCATCTCTCCGATTTCATCCAGAAACACGGTTCCGCTATGCGCTTCTTCCAGAAGCCCTTTTTTGTCTTTGGCGGCACTCGTAAAAGCCCCCGCCTTGTGGCCGAAAAGTTCGCTTTCCAGGAGGTCTTGAGAAAATGCGCTACAGTTGAGCGCCACAAATGCCTTAGACCGGCGCGGCCCTGCCTGATGAATGGCCTGTGCAAATACTTCCTTGCCCGTACCAGTCTCGCCCAGCAGCAGCACTGTTGCGTTGGTCGGGGCCACTTTTCGCGCCAGCGCAATCGCCGCTGCAATCGCCCCCGATTTGCCAATGATGCCTTCCAGGCTATGCTGTTCTTCTACGCGGCGTTCTAATTGCTCCACCCTTTGCCGGAGTTGCACCTTTTCCATAGCGCGACTGAGCAGCGGCAGAATCCGACTATTGTCATCGCCTTTGGTGATGTAGTCAAAAGCGCCGTTGCGCATGGCCTGCACGCCGTCGGGGATATTGCCGTAGGCCGTGAGCAGGATGATTTCCGGAAACGGATGTTTCTGCTTTATCTCTGCCACAAAGTCCACACCATTGCCGTCGGGCAGTTTTACATCACAAAGGATAACATCCGGCTCGCCGGTCGGGATGGCCTGCCTTCCGGTTTTCAGGTCGCCGGCTTCGGCAACGGTGTAGCCTTCCAGCCGCAGCAGGCGGGCCAGCAGGCTGCGCAGCTTTGCTTCATCGTCAATAATCAGGATTTTGCCTGCCATAAGCAACTCATCTTTCCGGAAATTTCCGGTATTTATTTCGGCAAAGGTGCGCAGAAAACAGCCGGACACGCGTTCTGACCTCGCTCTGTGTTGGCGGTGGCAGGTGTTTCTACGGCTGCCTTTTCGCCTTTAAACAAAAAAAGAGACACTTCCTTGCGGGGGAGTGTCTCTTTGGGAAGAACGGGCGCTTAATGGGTTTTTGGGTTAAAAATTCAGCGTCGCGTTGATGCTCGGGAAGAACGGCAGTTGATAGACCCGCTCGTTGGTAACGCGATCTACATAAAAGATGTTGCGGCGGTTGTAGGCGTTGGTAACGGCGGCGGTGAGTTCCAGGTTCACGTTCTGCGAGAAGGTAAATCGCTTTTTGGCGTTCAGGTCCAGGCGGTGATAATACGACAGGCGGCCCCCGTTGATATCATCGGCATAGATAATACCGAGCGAGCCGTTTTGGGCCGGGATATTGGTGCCGATGCCGTTGGCCGTGGCATTTACATTTTCAAAAAAGCCCTGTGTCTGCGTGAAGGGAAAAGGCGAGCCCAGGTTGTAGCGGGCCGAAAACTCCCAGTCGCGCTTGCGCCCTGCCGTATAAGCGCCGAGCAGGTTGAGGTTGAAGCGGCGGTCAAACGGCGTAGGGTAGGTTTGCGCTATCGCCGGGCCGTTGTTTTGCAATACGCGGAAGGTATTATTGACCATCTGATAAGAAGCCGCGCCCCAGAGGTAGATGCGGTCTTTGTTGTAGCGCGCCGAGAGGTCTATACCGTAGGCTTCGCCGTTGCCGGCCTGAAAATTGGGGTCGGAAGGAAGCAGCTTGGTGCGGTTGAGTTCCACCACCTGCGAAAACTTCTTATACCATGGTTCCAGGTTGAAATTCACGCCAAAAGCGTCCACCTCCACACCCACCACGCCATGCAGCGCCGAGAGCAGGCTGTTGCTCGTTTCGGTTCCCTGCGGGTCGTTGAGCGACTCTGCCGGCGAAAGCAGAAATCCGCTGAAGAAATTCACCACGTCGCGGTCGCTCTTGGTAGAGATAATGTTTTGGGTATAACGACCGGCAGCCGCTTTGAAGCGCAAATTGCGGGTAGCGTTGTATTTCAGCCCGATGCGCGGCTCCGGCGAAATCACGCTCAGCCCGCTGTAATACTGCACGCGCACGCCCGGCTCGAGGATGAATTTCTGCCCCAGATTCTTGCGATACATCGCATACACCGAGGCCAGCGTGTTCCGACGGTCGTAGTCGGTGGCAATGCCGCCGGTGTTCAGGTAGTTCAGCGTGGTTTGTTGTCCGCTTACTTCTACGCCATACTTCAGCTGGCTGTATCCTTTCAGGAAATAAGTAAAGTCGATGCCGCCTTCAAAACCACTAATGCCCGTTGTGCGCGGAAATTCCGGTCGGCTGGCTTCGGTGAATCCCGCGTCATACTGCGAGTAGGCAAATTTTCCGGAAATCAGCGCCGAAGAAGTTCCGGGCGAGAGCACGAAGGTTACGCCGCCGCCTTTCGCTTTCCAGTTGAAATCGGCAATATTGGCACCGCTGTTCTGATTGAGCAGCGAGGCTTTATCATCAAACGAAAAGCCAAACAGGTTCACCTTCGAGCCGTTGCCGGCGCTGAGCGTTACCTTTCCATAAAGGTCGGTAAAGGAGAACGGCAGGCCGTTTTTAAAGCCATCGCCCATATTTCCATACACCGATTGCGAGGTCTTATCCAGATAGCTGTGTTTGCCGGTAAGCAGGAAGGTTACGCCGCCGGATTCCTCATTTTTGCGGGGCGTGAGCGGGCCTTCCACAAGCACGCGTGCCATCACGGGCGAGCCGCTCACCTTGCCGCTAATCCGGTTTTTGTTGCCGTCTTTGGTGCGCACGTCGAGGATGGCAGAGGTGCGGTTGCCGTAATCGGCGTTGAAGCCCGCCGTGATGACATCGGCGCTGCGAATGGCATCGGTTTCAAAAACCGAATACAGGCCGATAGAGTGAAACGGGTTGTAGATCGTTACGCCATCGAGCAGGATGCCCGTTTGCGAGGGCGAGCCGCCCCGGATATAAAGCTGGCCGCCCTGGTCGCCGGTAAACGTAACGCCGGGCGTGATTTGCAGAAACTGCGCCAGGTCGGGTTCGCCGCCGGAGGCGGGCAGGAGTTTTATCTCGCGCGGCGTGATGGTCGTGGTTCCGACACGCACCTGCGTAACCTGTTCAGCGCGGCGTGCGCCCACGGTTACTTCCTTGATTTGCGTTCCCTGAATGCCTGCCGGGCGGATGTAGAGATTCTGGCTGATAATGCCATCGGCGGCAACCACCACTGCTATCTTTGCCGTATCATATCCAAACGAAGTAGCAGTCAGCGTATAGCTGCCCGCCGGAATGCCGATGAGGGAGAAAAAGCCGTTCACGTCGGTCTGGACATTAAACGAAGTGCCACTCAGCCCAACGACATTATAGATCACCGGCTCGCCGGTTTTGCGGTCATAGAGAAAACCTTTTACGACTCCGGTTTGCGCAAAGGCTGCCGTGGCGGCAAATGTCAGCAAAGACACCGGAATCAAGCGGGAGAAAAGACGCATAAGGGAAGAGGGGGAAAATCCTAGCCTTGTTTTTTCGGCAGGGTGGCAAAGATAGGCCGGGCGATAGGTCTGCCGCCGGCGTGCCTGCTGCTTTTCTGCATTTGTGTTTCTTATGGAAAATCCTTTCGCAAACGACATCCCGGCTGGTGCAGCGGCGCTTTCGATTGTGCTGCTGCGCACCCTCTATCGCCCCCGCCTTGCCAACAGCCACAAAGGAACTTACGGTATGGCCGTGGTGGCGGGCGGGCAAAAAGGCTCGGCGGGTGCACTGATACTGGCGGCGCGGGCGGCAGGCAGGGCCGGCGCGGGGCGCGTGCTGGGCATCCTGCCCGACTGGGGATACAGTGCCTTCCAGACCGCCGTACCCGAAGCCCAGAGCAGCACGAGCGGACTCACGCACGTGATGTCTTTCCGGAAAATTCCGGAAAATGTGGCTGCCGGCATAGGGCCGGGGCTGGGGCAGGAACCCGACACCGCACAGGCGCTGCATCTTTTCCTGACTACCCGCAAAGCGCCGGTGGTGTTGGATGCCGACGCGCTTAACATCCTCGCCACGTATCCCGACTGGCTGCGCCTGCTGCCGGAAAACAGCATTCTCACCCCGCACCCCGGCGAGTTTGAGCGCCTATTTGGCGAAACAGAAAACCTGCTTCGGGCTGTCGAAAAAGCGCGGCTTGCGGCCATGAAGTACAATGTAATTATCGTTCTGAAAGGTCATCACACGGCTATTTGTACGCCGGAAGGCAAAGTTTTTGTCAACACCACCGATTCGCCCGCGCTGGCCACGGCGGGCAGCGGCGACGTGCTGACGGGCATTATCACCGGCCTTCTGGCGCAGGGTTATTTTCCGGAAAATGCGGCGTTGCTCGGTGTGTGGCTGCATGGCTACGCGGGCGCGCGCTGTGCAGAGGTCATCGGCGAAGAAAGCACCGTAGCGGGCGATATTTCCGGTTTTCTGGGAGCCGGTTTCCGGAAATTGCGGGGATATTAAATCGTTGGGGCAGACCTATGTGTCTGCCCAACCCAATGTGTCTGCCCACAACCTATGTGTCTGCCCACAACCTATGTGCCTACCCAGCCGCCCGGTATTGTGGATTTTGGGCAGACGTGGTATTTTTGGGTAGACAATTTGGGCAGACACATAGGTCTGCCCTTACCGGAAAATGAAATACAATCCCGAAAAACATCATCGTCGGTCTATCCGGCTTAAAGGGTATGATTATGCACAGGCGGGATTGTATTTTGTTACCATCTGCACCCAAAACCGCGCCTGTTTATTTGGCGAAATCGCAAGGGAAAACCCGGATGCTTGCCCTGAAATGATTTTGAACGAGGCGGGGCACATGATTGCAAAATGGTATTACGAATTGGAAAATAAATTTCCCGATATCAGGTGCGGTGAAATGGTCATTATGCCGAATCATATCCATTTCATCGTCCAAAATGTCGGCACCGCCGTAGGGGCAGACCTATGTGTCTGCCCCAACCACCCAGGGGCAGACCTATGTGTCTGCCCAGACCGCCCAGTAGGGGCAGACCTATGTGTCTGCCCAGATCCCGAAAACGACAACGCCGGTTCAGGCGAATCAGAATCGGAATTGGGCGNNGGCGAACACATAGGTTCGCCCCTACATCGGGTGGTGCAATGGTTTAAAACCATGGCCACAAATGAATATATACGGGGGGTTAAAACGTTGGGCTGGCCACGGTTCGACGGCAAATTATGTCAACGCAATTATTGGGAACGCATCATCCGTAATGAACGCGAACATCAAAACGTCGCACGATATATCCGGGACAACCCGAAAAAATGGCATAACGATAAATTAAATGGCGGCGGGGCTACACACACGTAGAC
>DDEO01000117.1 GCA_002336725.1 Bacteroidetes bacterium UBA1952
ATAACTGCTGCTCGCGCAAGTATGCAGCATAGCCTTTGCGGCGTGGCGTACTTGCGTGGATATTCCAACCCACAAGCCCCGGCTGCATGCTTGCGCCAGCGAAAAGAGAGGCTGATTTTCCGGGAATTTGCCTCTTAAAAAAGCAACTTATACCGCGTCGCGTTTCTCAAAAGCCCACGGCCGGTTCCAGCAACAAGAGGCCTTTCACAGCGCCTTCCAGTCCGCAATAATCCCGCGCCGAACTCCACACCCAATCTTCCGCCCGGTCCACAAAGCGGGCCGCCACCGGGTTCTGATGCAGGTAGCGGAGTTTTTGCCACGCCACTTTCTCGGTGTACAAAGCAATTGGATGATTGTCTTGCTGCCAGAACTGCCAACCCCGGTTGTTGCTGTTGGCAGTGCCGGCCTGTTGGAAAAGGGGCAGCATCCACTCGCGGCGGCTCTCGCCGGGCAGGTGCCGGATGGCTTTGTGCATCTGCTCGGATGTATGCCGTTTGAAATCGCGCAGGAATGCACTTGGTTCGTAAGGCGCCTGCATAGCAAAGACCAAGTGGACGTGCGAAGGCATTATGCACCAGCCATACAGCCGCAGCCCTTTGTGTTGAATACAGTGTTGCAGGCTGTTGGTAAGCAGCTCACAATAGGCAGGACGCGTAAAAACATCGACCCAGCCAACGGTTGCAAAAGAGACGAAGTGCAGGTTCGCTTCGGTACTGAATTTATAGCGCGTACTCATGGTTTAAAGATAAATCGCACAACGAGCACAGGCAAGCAAACGAAGCCCGTTCCGTAAAAGCCCCCGCACGGCGTAGCGCTATTTTCCGTTCAGCGAAGGCTCCCGCCTTCGTCGCCCCTATTTCACACTTTACAACACAATGCCGGCTGTTGAAAAGACCGTTCTAAAAAGCCTGTTTCCGGAAATGGATGCCAAGCGCCTTTCGGAACAACCGAGCTTCCAGGGCCACCTTGGATTTGAAGGCGGGGCTGTGTTTGCGGCGGGCTTTGGCGTTTTGTCCATAACGGTAAAGGTCGTTTTTAGACCCAAACCATTAACTTAACGCACTGTCCGAAGATTGGGGAGTACCTCACTCCAAACGCTGCTCACCCTCAACTTCCCAAAAATGGGTCAAGCCAAGCCACTAATTTATCCCTTGTGAAGTATAAAACCGGCATTTTTACACAAAAACAAGTCGAAGGCTCCAACGGCGCAGCCATTCCAACAGCGAAGCGTCCAAGCCGCAGGCTCCAACCAATATATGCTCATCCTCGCCTCCCAATCGCCGCGCCGCCAGCAACTCCTGACACAGGCAGGCTATGATTTTGAAATCCGCATTCCCGACGTGGACGAAACCGCGCCGGAAGGCATGGCCGTGGAAAAAGTAGCCGAATTTCTGGCCCGCAAAAAAGCCGATGCCATTCCAGTTCTGGCGGGCAACACCATCGTGGCCGCCGATACCATCGTGCTGCTCGACGGCGAGATGCTCGGCAAGCCCACCGATGCCGTAGAAGCCGTGCGGATGCTGCGCCGCCTTTCCGGTAAAACCCATACGGTGGCTACCGGTGTATGTATCCGCAATGTTGAAAAAGTAGAATCTTTTACAGTCCTCAGCGAAGTAACTTTCCGGGAAATCAGTCAGGAGCAGATTGTGCATTACGTATCCACACAGCCGCCGCTCGACAAGGCCGGTTCTTACGCCATCCACGAGTGGATTGGACTCATCGCCATCGAGCGCATCAACGGCGATTATTACAGCGTGATGGGCCTGCCAATTGGCGAAGTGGTAAAAATCCTGAGCCGCGATTTTGGCGTGGCGTTGGCGCTGCAAACCGGCAATCTTTGTTCGGCATAGGCTTCGCCTATGTCGTGCTATCCTGCAGGCTGCGCCTGCTTCATAGTTGCAGGCATAGCCTGCACCATAATCCGACGAAAGCGCAGCTTTCGCCGAACGAACACCATAAATCCGACGAAAGCGCAGCTTCCGCCGAACGAACACCATAAATCCGACGAAAGCACAGCTTTCGCCGAACGGGTGCTGCAAAGCGATTTTGGCGTGGTGTTGGCGCTGCAAACCGGCAACCTCCGTTTGGCATAGGTTCGGCATAGGCTTCGCCTATGTCGTGCTATCCTGCAGGCTGCGCCTGCTTCATAGTTGCAGGCATAGTCTGCACCATAATCCGACGAAAGCGCAGCTTTCGCCGAGCAGCCGCAAAGAAAGCCCCTGCCTATCTTTGCGCCCGTTTTCAGACCCTTATTTTCCGGAAAAAACATCCCATTTTCCGGAAATTTCTACCTTCCCAAATGGAATACGCATTCCGCGACATCGAACAAAAATGGCAGCATTTCTGGGCTGACCATGACACCTATAAAGTAACCGAAAACCCCGACCGGCCTAAGTATTATGTGCTCGATATGTTTCCGTATCCGAGCGGCGCGGGGCTACACGTAGGCCACCCGCTCGGCTATATTGCCTCCGACGTTCATGCCCGCTACAAGCGCCTGCGCGGCTTCAACGTGCTGCACCCCATGGGCTACGATGCCTTTGGCCTGCCGGCAGAGCAATACGCGATTGAAACCGGGCAGCATCCCGCCAAAACGACCGCCGAAAACATCGCCCGATACCGCAAACAGCTCGACGCGATTGGCTTTTCCTTCGACTGGAGCCGCGCGGTGAACACGAGCGACCCGGCGTATTACAAGTGGACACAGTGGCTTTTTCTGCAACTCTTCCATTCGTGGTATGACCGCAAAACCCAAAAAGCGCGGCCCATCGCCGACTTGCTCCGGATTTTTGAGAAGGAAGGAAACGCAAATCATCCCTGCCCCGGCGACCCGCGCCTGCAATTTGACGCGCAGGGCTGGAACCGCAAGTCGGGCGAAGAACGCCGCGCCGTATTGATGAACTACCGGCTGGCCTACCTGGCGCTGACGGACGTTTGGTGGTGCGAGGCGCTGGGAACGGTGCTGGCCAACGACGAAGTCATCGGTGGCGTGAGCGAGCGCGGCGGCCATCCCTGCGTGCACAAAAAAATGCGGCAGTGGAACCTGCGCATCACCGAATATGCCGACCGTTTATTGAATGATTTGGAGACGATAGACTGGAGTACGGCGGTGAAGGAAATGCAGCGCAACTGGATTGGCAAAAGCACCGGCGCGATTGTGGAGTTTGCGGTAAACGGCGGCGAAGGACACACCATTAAAGTGTTTACCACCCGCCCCGATACGCTTTTTGGCGTGGATTTTCTGGTGCTGGCTCCCGAACACGAGCTGGTGGGCGTAATTACGACGGACGATTACCGGAAATCAGTAGCCGAATACGTGCAGCAGGCGGCAGCCAAAAGCGAGCGTGAGCGCCTGACGGAAGTGAAAAAAGTAACCGGCGCTTTCACTGGTGCGTATGTAACGCATCCGTTTACGCGCAAGTCGGTGCCGGTGTATATCGCCGACTATGTGCTGGCCGGCTATGGCACGGGCGCGATTATGGCGGTGCCTGCGGGCGACGAGCGCGACTTTGCCTTTGCGCAGGCCTTCAACCTGCCGATTACCAATATTTTCGGAGCGCAATACACCGGCCACGAGGCTTGTAGCAGCAAAGAAGCTATCATCGAATCAAGCGGTTTTCTGAGTGGGCTGTCGGCAGAAAAAGCTTTTGACACCGCCATCCGGGCGCTCGAAGAAGGCGGCATGGGATATGCCCAAATCTCTTATCGCCTGCGCGATGCGGGTTTTAGCCGGCAGCGTTATTGGGGCGAGCCGTTTCCGATTGTGTATCGCGGTGCTACGCCCTACGGTATTGACGAAGCCGATGTGTCGTTGCCCGAAGAAATGCGGCAGTTGCCGGTTATCCTGCCCGATGTGGAAAGCTACGGACCGGGGCCGGAAGGGCAGGGGCCGCTGGCCAATATTGAAGACTGGGTAACCACGCCTGCCGGATTGCGCGAAACCAATACGATGCCCGGTTATGCCGGCTCTTCGTGGTATTTTTTGCGCTACGCCGACCCGCACAACAACGAAGAATTTGCTGCGCCCGACAAGACAGGCTACTGGGGGCAGGTGGATGTGTATATGGGCGGAACCGAACACGCCGTGGGCCATCTGCTCTACGCCCGTTTCTTCACCAAAGTCCTGTTCGACCTCGGTTATATCGGTTTTGATGAGCCGTTTAAAAGGTTGATTAATCAGGGGATGATACTTGGGGTTTCAAAATACATAGGTCGCTTAGGTCTTAGAGCAAATGTTAGCGAATTGTACAATGATGTTCCGGAGACAATGAGAATGAATAGTAATAAAGAAGCCTTTGTTAGCAAATCCATTTTTGATAAGATAAAAAATAATAAGCAAGCAGCAGATGCCCTACTACAGTCTATTTTGCCAAAAATGGGTATTGATGATTATGAGAAATTGAAAGAAATTGAATCGGTAGTTGTGCAGTCGTATGTAAATACACAGTTTGTAAATGGTGTTGAGCTTGATGTAGAAGCATTTAAGGCGGCGGATCCTAAACGAGAGAGTTCTTACTTTCTTATGGAAGAAGATGGAACATTTCTTTGCGATTCAGAAGTAGAAAAAATGTCCAAGTCGAAGCATAACGTCGTAAACCCCGATGACGTGGTGGAGAAATACGGCGCGGATACGTTCCGGATGTATGAGATGTTCCTCGGCCCGTTGGAAGCGTCAAAACCGTGGGACACGCAGGGTATTGAGGGTGTGCATCGTTTCCTGAAAAAGGTCTGGCGGCTGTTTTATGATGTGAACGGCAACTGGCGCGTAACAACGGATGCACCTACCGAAGCGCAGCTCCGCATCCTGCACAAAACCATCAAGAAAGTAGGCTCCGATATTGAGGCTTTTTCGATGAACACGGCGGTTTCGGCGCTGATGATTTGCGTGAATGAACTGACCGCCACCGACTGCCGCTCGCAGGAAGTATTGGAAGATCTGCTGGTCATCCTTGCACCGTTTGCCCCGCACATTGCCGAAGAATTGTGGGCTGCAATGGGCCATAAATCCTCCGTTGTGGATGCCGGCTGGCCGGTTTATAACGAGCAATATCTCACCGAAACCGAAAAGGCATATCCAGTGGCTATTAACGGCAAAACCCGCGCCGAAATTCTGCTGCCCGTAGGGGCGACACAGGAAATGGTGCAGGAGGCCGTTTCCCGGAACGAAGTCGTTCTCAAATGGCTCGAAGGCCGTCCGCCGCGCAAGATTATCTTTGTGCCGGGAAAGATGATTAATGTCGTTGTGTGATGTTGTTGGAACCCCGCCGTCGGCGGAGTTGGACTGCTTCGCTGTTGGAGCCTTCGGCTT
>DDEO01000170.1 GCA_002336725.1 Bacteroidetes bacterium UBA1952
AGACTTTCGCAAGAGGTCTAATATATGGTTGGCAGACAGCCGTCTCTGGTTTCTTACTCGTTGGGAAAGTGGCAGGCCTTGTTTATAACGGCGGCCCTTGTGGGACTCTCAATTGTGATTTCATCAGTTAGCCGAAAATCCAAACGGCCCCTGCGGAAATAGTTTATCTTGTCGCGTTTGCGTTCAAAACTGAGCTTTCATCGAATCCAAACGGCGACCATAGCGTCTTCTTTGTCATGCTACACGTGCGGCATCTCTACTATTTGCCGCTGCTGGGACTATAAAAGGCTGTTCGGCGCACCTCGCAAATGTGTGGGTTCCGTCGGATTATGGTGCAGGCTGTGTNNAAAGCAGGCGCAGCCTGCAGGATAGTCAGACATAGGCACAGCCTACGCCTAACCAAAAAACATAGCCGCTCAACCCAAAAGACAAAAACGCCTGCCGGAATATGTTCCCAGCAGGCGTTTTTTATAGATAGCAGAGTCAAAAAACGTCTCACACCAGCATCGCTGCCGGATTTTCCAGGAACAGCTTCAGCGATTGCAGGAATTTCGCGCCGACTGCGCCGTCCACTGCGCGGTGATCGCAACTCAGGGTCAGCTTCATCACGTTGCGGATAACGATTTCGCCGTTTTCTACCACGGGCGTTTCGGCAATTTTGCCAACAGCTAGGATGCAGGCATCCGGCGGGTTGATGATAGCCGTAAACTCATCAATATCCATCATGCCGAGGTTGGAAATCGTGAAGGTATTTCCGGAAAATTCAGCGGGTTGAATTTTCTTATCGCGCACCTTGCCAATCAGTTCTTTGGTGTTGGCCGCAATCTCGGAAAGCGATTTCTTATCCGCAAAGCGGATGACCGGCACCACCAGTCCGCCGCCGTCGGTGGCTACTGCCGTGCCGACGTTGATATGGTCGTAGCGGCGGATTTTATCACCCATCCACGACACATTTACATCCGGATTCCGGCGCAGCGCCATCGCCACAGCCTTGATAGTCAGGTCGTTGAAGGAAATTTTTATCGGAGAAATCTTATTCCAGCTTTCGCGGGCTTTCATCGCCTCATCCATCACCACCGAGATACGCAGGTAGAAATGCGGCGCGCTGAACTTGCTTTCGCTCAGGCGGGCGGCAATGATGTTGCGCATCTGCGAGTTGGGCACGTCGGTGTAGCCTTCGGCGAAGCCTTGCGGCGCTTGACCGGCAGCGGTTTTTCCGGAAATTTCCGGGCTTGCAGCGACCGGCTGTGCAGCCGTTTTGGGTGCTTGTTGCGGCTGGTATTCGTCCACATCGCGCTTGATGATACGGCCATTGTCGCCGGAGCCTTTCAGGGCGTGGATATCAATGCCTTTATCTTCGGCGAGGCGGCGTGCGAGCGGCGAAATTTTCACGCGGCTGCCGTCGTCCTGAACTTCAGCAGTTGGCGGCGCTTGCGAAACGGCAGGTGCTTCTGCCGGTGCGGGTGCGGGTGCTTCGTCGGCTTCTTGGGTTGCCTGTTTGGCCTCGGCTTTTACGCCTTCGGTCGCTTTCAAAATTCCGGAAACATCGGTTCCTTTCGGGCCGATGATGGCGATAATGTCGTTCACTTTGGCGGCTTCACCTTCCGGCACACCCACGTGCAACAGCGTTCCGTCGGCGTAGCCCATTACTTCCATCGTAGCCTTATCGGTTTCCACGTCGGCCAGCACATCGTCAGATTTTACGGTGTCGCCTTCATTTTTGTGCCAGGCCACGATTTTGCCTTCCTTCATCGTGTCGGAGAGGAGCGGCATCCGCACGACTGTTACATCTTTGGGCAGGGCGGCTTCCACGTTCACCACGTTTTCGTTGCTCACGTTGCCGTTGGGCTGCTCGCCCGAAGGGTTCTCATTCTTGCCGGCGGGCGATGCTTCTACTTCGTTGGCCGGGTTTTGGCCGGGCTTCGTTTCGGGCATTTTTGCTGTTTCCGTTCCGGTTTGTGTTTGCGGAGCGGTTATTTTTTCGCCTTCCAGCAGGCTTTTAAAATCTTCGCCCTTTTTGCCAATGATAGCCATGATGCCATTCACGGGAATGGCTTTGTCGGGGCATACATAGAGCAGCGTGCCGTCCACATACGGCATCACTTCCATCGTCGCCTTGTCGGTTTCCACGTCTGCAAGGACATCGTCGGCCTTTACAGTATCGCCCACCTGCTTGTGCCAGGCGGCGATTACGCCCTCTTTCATCGTGTCGGAGAGCAGGGGCATTCTAATCACTTCAGCCATAATCCGGAAAGTCTTAGCCTTAGGTTGTTTGGGAGGATGTTATTTTTCAGCGGCTCAAAAGTAAGACTTCCCTACTCTTTTCCGAACGCCTGTTGCAGGATTAACTTCACACCCTCAGAAAAATCTTTTCTATGCAGCAATTTGGCGGCCTCATCGGCGTTGTTCTCGTTCTTGGCCTTGCTTTCCTGGTTTCCAACAACCGCAAAAGAATCAACCTGCGGCTGGTGCTGAGCGGGCTGGGTCTGCAACTGATTATCGCCCTGCTGGTTTTGCGGGTGCCGGCGGTGAATGCCACCTTTCAGAAAGTGGGCCGTGGCATGGGCAAGATTGAAGCTTTTGCCAAAGAGGGCGCTTCGTTTGTCTATGGCGGCATTGCCACGATTGGCGGCGGCGGCGGTGCGCCGCAGGATTTTGCGGCTCCCGGCGGTTTCGTTTTTGCGTTCAACATCACGGCCACCATTATTCTGGTCTGTATTCTGGTCGCCATTTTATATTATCTGCGCATCATGCAGCTTATCGTTTCGGCGGTGGCCAGGGCGATGAATTTCGTCATGCGCGTGTCGGGGGCCGAGGCGCTGAGCAATGTAGCGAGCGCCTTTGTAGGACAGGTAGAGGCGCAGGTGATGATACGCCCTTATCTGAAAGGCATGACGCGCAGCGAGTTGCTGGCTTCGATGACCGGCTCGCTGGCCTGCATTGCGGGCGGCATCCTGATTGTATATGTGAGCATGGGTGCACGGGCCGACTACCTGATTGCGGCTTCGCTGATGGCCGCGCCGGGCGCACTGGTGATTTCCAAAATCGTTTTTCCGGAAACCGAAATCTCGGAAACTATGGGAACGGTGAAGCTGGAAGTAAAAAGCGGCTACGCCAACCTGATAGATGCCATTTCGCACGGCGCGGCAGACGGCTGGAAGATTGCCATGAATGTGATTGCGATGCTCATTGGTTTTATTGCCCTTATTGCGCTGCTCAACTTCGGGCTGGGCCATCTGGGTGGTCTTTTCGGGATGCCGGCGGCAGGCGCGGGCGCACTGTCGCTCGACCTGATTTTCTCCAAACTGTTTTTTCCTTTTGCCTGGGCCATGGGCATCCCGATGGAAGATGTAAACAACGCCGCCACGCTGCTGGGTCAGAAGCTCACCATCAACGAGTTTGTGGCGTTTAAAAACCTCACGAGCGGCGCGGTGCCGATTACGACTCAAAAAGGAATGCTGATTACCCAGATTGCCATTTGCGGCTTTGCCAATTTCTCCTCCGTTGGGATGCAAATCGGCGGCATTGGCGCACTGGCCCCCGAGCGTCGCACCGATCTGGCAAAGCTGGGCCTCAAAGCCCTTTTCTGCGGCACAATGGCCTCGTATCTGAGCGCCAGTATTGCAGGGATTCTGGGGTAGTTGGAGAAGGAAGTATCAGGATGAGAGTATCAAGTATCAAGACGAAAGTA
>DDEO01000118.1 GCA_002336725.1 Bacteroidetes bacterium UBA1952
TCCAACAGCGTCAGCGTCCAACAGCCATTAGCTTTGCTTTCCCATGTTCGAATCTTTAAACGAATATTTTAATCAGATTCTGACGCACCCGCTGCCCAGTCTGCTGGTCGTGCTCAACCTGATCTTGATTGAGAGCCTCCTTTCGGTGGACAACGCGGCGGTTCTGGCCACCATGGTGCTCGATCTCCCGAAGGAAGACCGGCCCAAGGCGTTGCGTTATGGCATTCTGGGTGCCTATTTTTTCCGGGGTATTTGCCTGGTGGCGGCGGCCTGGCTCATTCACATCTGGTGGGCCAAGCCGGTGGGCGGGGCCTACCTGCTGTATGTTTCGCTGCAATATTTCCTGAAGAAAAAGCCGGCAGAGGAGTTGGCCGCCGCGCCCAAGCGACGGAGCCGCCTCTACACCAAAACAGTAGGCGCACTGGGGCCGCTGTGGTCCACAATCCTATTGGTAGAGATGATGGATCTGGCCTTTTCTATTGACAATGTGATTGCCGCAAACGCCTACACGCGCAACCTGATTTTGATATGGGTAGGCGTTTTTATCGGCATCCTGGCGATGCGTTTTGTGGCGCAGGGCTTCGTGCGGCTCATGGAGCATTTTCCGTTTCTGGAACGCTGCGCCTATCTGGTCATTGGCCTTCTGGGAACCAAACTTTTGCTCTCGCTTTATACCCATTTTTATCCCTGCTCGCAGTTTTCCGTCTGGCTGGAGGGCGACCTGGAATGCCGCCACGTTTCCGGAATACCGGTGCCGGCGGGCTATCATCCGGTGGTGTGGGGCGACACGGTGGTTTCTATCCTGAGCATCCTTTTGTTTCTGGTGCCGCTGTTCTTTTCCTGGCTGGCCAAACGGGCGCGTAGCCGCAGACGCTCCTGAGCGGATTGCTCCGCCCCCGAAAGACAGGCGATTGCCAGAAACCGACCCTCTGGTCGCCGGTTTCCGGCTACCTTCGCTGTCTTCATGACTTTTACCGAGATTTTCTATCCCTATCCTATTCAGAAACAAGCACTTGGTGACGGCACCGAGATCGCCTTCATTGAAAAAGGTTCCGGAAATAATACCCTTCTTTTCATTCATGGCCTCAGCGGCAATCTTTTAGGTTGGCACAAAAACTTCGAGGCGCTGTCTGAAACCTATCGCTGCATTGCCATAGACCTTCCCGGAAACGGGCTTTCCCGCAACAGCCCTACGGGCAACTACGACCTGCCTTACTTCGTGCGTTGCATACTGCATTTTATCGGGCTGAAAAAACTGCAAAAACTGTGTCTGGTGGGCCACAGCATGGGCGCTCAGATTGCCCTGCTCGCGGCCCTCGAAGCGCCGGCGGCTATCGAAAAACTCGTGCTGGCAGCGCCCGCCGGGCTGGAGCAATTTTCAGTCTGGGAACAGGCTACGGCGCATACGGCCTTCTTCTTTACGGATTTCCTCCAACGCCCCGAAGACTCGATGCGGCAGTTTTATGAACAGGCGTTCTACCGGATGCCCAAGGCGAGCCACCGCCTGCTACAGGCCTGCCTCGAAGATTATCACCGACACGGCGACGTGGCCTATCGCAAGATGCTGACGCAGTGTATCAGCAGCATGTTTCAGCATCCGGTATTTAACCGTCTGGGGCAGGTGCGGCAGCCTACGCTCATCCTTTTTGGCGAGCAGGACGCACTGATTCCCAACCGTTTGTGGCACCCGCATTTGTCTGTAAAACAGCTTTCTGCCGCCGCCGAAAGCCTGATGCCCGATGCCCGCTACCAGATTTTCCCCCGCTCCGGCCATTTTGTACACTGGGAGAGCGCCGAAGAGACCAATGCGGCGATTCAGGATTTTGTGGGATAGAAACGCCGATGATTTCCGGAACCTCGCTGTCGCCCGAAGCATTTTTCCGGAAAGAAGGCGCAGAAATCTATACCAACCGGACCAAAGGCCGGGAAATTCTCCTGCCGTAGGCTGTGATAACCCACGGGTTTTCAGGATAGCCGGGATGCGCACGGATTTTTTCATCCTGATAAATCCTGAAAATCGGGTCCAATCCGGGGGCTACCTACTTCTTTAAAAGACTTTGAAATTTCTCCAGCCCTTTCCGCTCCGCAGCGCCCAGTTCATACACGATATTTTGGGTGTAATACGTGTGCAGATCGTAGGCCGGAAACGGATTTTCGGCCATCACGGCATCCAGATTTTGAAGCCCCTGCTGCTGCGCTTCGTCGAAGGCACTTACAAAACCTTCCGGCAGCGGATTGCGGGCAATCCAGGCGGCAAAGACGAAGGGCAATCCCTGCCACTGCTGCCAGGCTTTAGAGAGGTCATAGACGTAGGGAAATTGCTCCAGCCGCTCAAGCGCGCGGTCGCCGATAATCACTCCGGCAGTCGTGCCGCCAATATGGGAGATATAATCTTCCGGCGCGGTTAAGTATTCCACCTCCTGCTTCCAGAAGTTTTCCAGCAGCAACTGCGCCAGGCGCACCGAGGTGCGGCTTTGATAATCCAGATACACCGCTTTTATCTCCTCCATCGGCACCTCGCTGAATAGGGCCACCGACACGACATTGCCACGCGCTGCAATCCCGTAGCGGCCTACCACATAGCTCCCCGGAATCAGCGGCATGGCGGCCACCGGCATCAACGAAATATCCACACGGCCCTCGCGCAGGTCGTCGGCCACGCGCGCCGGAATGTCCGTCAGCCAGTCAATCTGCTCGTTTACCGGGTGGTGTTCCAGTCCCCACAGCAGCGGTTTGGCATTGAGATAATTGACGGCGGCGACGCGGATTTTTTCTTTCAAAGTCAGGTTTTTTCTTGCGGTCGCAAAGGTAAATGGCAGCCGGGCTTTTAGCTTTGCCGCCCCATGACCAATCAGCAGTTAATGATGTACACCGATGGCTCGTCGAGAGGCAATCCGGGCCGCGGCGGCTTTGGCGCTGTCCTGCTTTGGGGCGAGCGGCGGCGGGAACTGAGCGCGGCCTACCGCCACACCACCAACAACCGCATGGAGC
>DDEO01000122.1:0-16125 GCA_002336725.1 Bacteroidetes bacterium UBA1952
CTCTCCTTCGGAGAGGGGTCGGGGGGGAGGCTAACGGTACATGATTTAGCTGTCTAAACAGTATTAATTCTTTCGTCTTGCGTCTTGATACTTGCGTCTTGATACTTTCGTCTTGCGTCTTTCGTCTTGATACTTGCGTCTTGATACTTGCGTCTTGCGTCTTTCGTCTTGATACTTGCGTCTTGATACTTTCGTCTTGCGTCTTGATACTTGCGTCTTGATACTTTCGTCTTTTGTCTGAAAACCCGCCATGCACCCCATTTCTCCCGATACCCGAATCGCTGCGCTGCTCAAGGCCGACCCGCGTGCATTGGAAGCTATAATTGCGCTCTCGCCGGATTTTGAGAAGTTGCGCAACCCGGTGCTGCGAAAGGTAATGGCCTCGGTTACGACGATTGCGATGGCGGCCAGAATCGGCGGCTGCAACGTAACGGATTTTTACCGCGCACTGGCCCCGCTGGGATTTATGCCGGCAGGCGACCAGCCTACCGCGACACCCGCCGCCGAAGTGGCAGATAGTTTTTCGCCAAAAAGCCTGCGCAGCGAGGAAATTGAAACGCTGGACGTGCGCCCCGTCATTGCTTCGGGCGAAGATCCGCTGCAACTGATCCTTGCGCATACAAAGAACCTGCCCGTTGGCCACGCGCTGAAAGTCATCAACAGTTTTGAACCGGTGCCGCTGCTGAAACTGCTGCAAAAACAGGGCTTTGATACGCATTCCGAGAAAGCAGGCGAAGCCCTCTATTATGCCTGGTTCCGGAAAAAAGCGACCGCCGAAACACCCACCGAGGCACAAGTGCTGAAGCCGGACGGCGACTGGGCGCAGATTTTGGAGCAATATAAAGGCCGCTTCCGCACCCTCGACGTGCGCCATTTAGAAATGCCCGGCCCGATGCACGCCATTCTGGAGGCGCTCGAAACCCTGCCCAAAGACGGTGCGCTGTTGATTTATCACAAGAAAATTCCGGTATTTCTATTGCCCGAACTGGCACAACGCGGGATGCAATACCGGATTCTGGAAAACGGCCCAGGAGCAGTAGAAATGATTATTTTTCCGGAATAAGCATTGCAATGATTTCACCCGCGCAGACCACCACTCCACCCCGCGTCGTACTCCCGTTTTATGGCTATGGCGCGGGGTGTTTTCTGGTGGCAACGCTGCTTTTGCTAAGCCATTCCGGCGCACTGCCGGGGCATTATTTCCAGCCTTCGCTGCTGGCCATTACCCACCTGATGGCGCTGGGCTGGGGTACGATGATGACCTTTGGCGCCTCTTACCAACTGATGCCGGTACTGACCGGAAAACTACTCTGGAGCAACCGGCTGGCGCGGGTTTCTTTCTGGCTTTCCGGGCTGGGCATTCCGCTGCTCGTCTGGGGTTTTTACCGTTTCAATCTCGGCGGGCCGACGCTTGTGGGTGGGGCGCTCGTCTTCCTGGGCATCAGTGCCTGGCTTTTTAACATGGCCGGCAGCATGAGCGAAAAACCCTTAGAACAGCTACACGCCGTCTTCGTCTTCAGTGCCGGCATCTGGCTGTGGCTGACGGCGCTTGTGGGCCTGACCTTGCTTCTCAACTTCCGGTATCCGGTGCTGGCCGCCGACTCGCTGCACTATCTCTCGGTTCATGCACATCTGGGCATCCTCGGCTGGTTTCTGCTGCTGATAACCGGTGTCGGGGCGCGGCTGATACCGATGTTTTTGATTTCAAAATATGAAAACCGGCGCTTGCTGTGGGCGATTTACGGCCTGGTAAACGGCGGCCTTTTGCTGTATCTGGCGGGCTTTTTGATGGAAATTTCCGGAATGGTGTTTCCGGCGATGGCGCTGGTGGCGGCGGCAATCACACTGTTTATCTGCTTTTGCCACAAGGCATATAAGGCAAGACTGCGCCGGTCGGTGGATATTCCGGTGCGGCTCTCGCTGCTTTCGCCCGCCCTGATGACGCTGCCGGTTTTGATGCTTTTAGCCTCTTATTTCCGGAAATCGCCGCCGGTAGAAGCGTCTTTTTTCGTGTCCTACGGCCTGTTGATATTCTTTGGCTGGATAACGGCTATTTTGTTGGGGATGACTTTCAAAACCCTGCCTTTTATCATCTGGAACAAAGTATATGGCGCATTGGCCGGCAGGCAGCAAACGCCTGCGCCCAACGCCCTTATCCACGAAGGCGTGCTGCGCTGGATGCGCTATGCATATCTTTCAGGATTGGGCGTGCTGCTGTCGGGAATGATATTGTCGCTGTCGGCGCTGCTGTATGCAGGCGCGGCGCTGCTGTTTGTTTCTGCCATGCTCTACGGCTATCTTGTTCTCCGGATTCTGACCCATAAATCCCAGGCTGCCCCATGATGATAGAAACCAACAACCCATTGCGCAGCACTGCCGCTCTGGCCGCGCTCTCCACTGTTACAGACCCGGAAATCGGACTGAATATTGTGGACCTCGGCCTGGTGTATCGGCTTGATTTTGACGCAGCCACAAACACCGTTCGCTGTGATATGAGCCTCACCACGCAGTTTTGCCCCATGGGCAGCGCGATAACCGAGGCCGCCCGCAACGCCCTCGCCGGTGCTTTTCCGGAATCCGACATCGACCTGCGCCTCACCTTCAACCCGCCCTGGAGCGCCGAACGCATTTCGCCGGAAGGCCGGGAATTTTTAAACCGATAGAAAAATCATGTTGAGTATTACCTGCAAAGCCGCTATCAAGGCCGCTATTTACCTCGGTTCCAAATATGAATCGGGACAGCGGGCGGGTATCAAGGAAATAGCCGCCTACACCGGCGAGAACGAAAACACGGTGGGCAAATTGCTGCAAAAACTGGTGCGTACCGGCATCATCAACAGCGCCAAAGGCCCCACCGGCGGTTTTTTCATCACCGAAGCGCAACTGGAGCAGCCGGTGCTGCGCATCATTCAGGAAATTGACGGGCCAGAGATGTTTAGCGGCTGCATCCTGGGGCTGAGCCAGTGTTCCGATGTCCATCCCTGCCCGCTTCATAACCAGTATGCGCCCGTGCGCCGCGAGTTGCAGTCTATGTGCCGGAATCTGAACATCCGGAATCTTTGCGAAGACGTGAGCCAGGGACAGGCTTATCTGTTATCGTGAATGGCATCCCTTTAAGCGTCTAAAACTTTTTATTCCATGAACGAAGAAATCCTGCGTTCCTACGGAGCGATTGTCAAGAATCTGGAAAAAGGCGAGTATCTCTTTTATGAAGGCGATAAAGCCCGGAACTATTTTCAGGTTCAGGAAGGCCGGTTGAAGATGTTTAATGTAAGTGAAGAAGGCAAGGAATTTACGCAGGGCTATTTTGAAGACGGCGAAAGTCTGGGCGAGCCGCCCCTGCTGCTGCACGAGTGCTACCCGGCAAGCGCCGCTGCCACGCAGCCAACAACGGTGTATAAACTCACCGGCGAGCATTTTCAGAAGCTCCTGAAAGAACACCCCGAAGCGCAGGCCGCGCTCTTGATGCGCCTGGCACGCCGCCTGTATAGCAAATCAACTTCGCTGCGCAACCTGGCCAACACCTGCCCCGAAGCGCGCATCGTTACGTTTCTGGACAGCTATAAAAAACACGCGCAGCAGGAGAGCCGGGTACGCATCCCCTATACGCGTCAGGAAATCGCCAATGCGACCGGCCTGCGCGTAGAGACGGTTATCCGCACGCTTTCGGCGCTTAATCAGATGAAAAGGGTGGCTATCATCAACCGAAAACTATATTACTAATGCCGGAAAACACCATTAGCCTGCAACGCTGGGCGCGTATTTCGCTTTTCAATCTGGCCCTTGTGGCGCTTCTGGGCACGCTGATGCGCTACAAGATTGCCTTTAGCCTGCCGTGGATAGATCAGAAACACCTGCTCCATGCGCATTCGCATTTTGCCTTTGCCGGCTGGGTCTCGCTGGCCCTTTCGGCAGCTATGATAGCAACGCTGCCGCCGGAATTTTCCGGAAATAAGTTTTACAAACGGCTGCTATGGCTCTTCAACCTCACGGCCTATGGGATGTTGGTTTCCTTTGCGTTTCAGGGCTATGGCGCAGTTTCTATTCCCTTTGCCACGCTCTCGCTGCTGCTTGGCTTTGTGTTTGCCGCACGCTTTGCGCAGGATTTACGCCGTTCCGCGCCCCATCCGGCGAAGCCCTGGTTTTATGCGGCATTGCTTTTTCAGGTACTCTCTACCCTTGGCACCGCCTCGCTGGTGCAGATGATGGCTTCCGGCCACATGGATCAACACCGCTATCTGGCTTCGTTGTATTGGTATCTGCATTTTCAGTACAACGGCTGGTTTCTTTTTGGCTGTATTGGCCTGTTGCTACACCATCTGCATCAGAAGCTGGGCGATTTCCGGATGCCGCGATACGCGTTCTGGCTTTTTGCCCTCTCGGTGATTCCGGCCTATGGACTATCCGTTTTATGGGCCGATTTACCGGTATTCCTTTATGCCGTGGTGGTGGTGGCCGCCCTTGCGCAAACCACCGCCTGGGTATTGCTGGCGTGGCGGCTGCGCCGCCCGGTCATCCGGCTTACGGTTGCCGGCAGCATGGAGCGCAACCTGATGGTGTATGTGGGCGTAGCCTTTGCCATCAAGTCGCTGCTTCAGTTGTTCTCGGTCATTCCGCACATGAGCAAGCTGGCTTTTGGCTTTCGCCCGGTGGTGATTGCGTATCTACACCTGTCGCTGCTGGCCGTAACGAGCGTGTTTTTGATTGGCTATTTCTATTTAAAAGGACTGGTTGCGCATACATCCGGCACCCGAAAGGCGCTGGTGGTTTTTCTGGTAGCCGTCTTCCTCAACGAGCTGGCCTTAGGCGTGCAGGGAATGGCCTCTTTTGTATATTTTCCGGTGCCGTATATCAATGAAATATTGCTGGGCATTGCGGCGCTTCTGCTGCTGAGTGCGCTGGGCATTGTGCTGGGGCGCAGAGCGCCAGACGAGCGCCGCCTCTGCAACGAATAAAGTCGGCGCTTCCCGGGGGGAAAGGAAGCGCCGACTTTTGAGGCAAATGATTTTCCGGAAATCGCCGCCTTCGGGCGGTCATCCGGCTTATTTCGCGCCGTCGTTTTTGCGCATAAATTCCAGAATTTCGCGTGCTTCATTATCCGCAAGGCTCTGGTCGGGCATCCGCACAAGACAGAGTTCCAGTTGCGATTGCAGTTCCGGATCTTTGTCAATCATCGCGTCCGGGTTGGTGATGAAGTTCATAATCCAGGCCGGTGTATGGCGGGTTGTAACGCCTTTCCAGCCGGGGCCAACGAGGCGTTCGTCGGTAACTTTGTGGCAGGACATACACTTTGTTTGGGAGATAGACTCGCCTTTGGAAGCCATCGCCTTGTCGAGTCCGGCAATTTTTACGTTTTCTTCGTTCCACTTGCCTTCGCCGCGGTGTGGGTCATATTCGCCCACGGTTGGTGTGGCAGCGGTGCCTGCGGCTTCGGGCGCAGGAGCGCCGCCGGTAGCGGAGTTGTCGAAGCCTTTGTTGGCGTTGCTGTCGCCGCCACAGGCTATGAAGGAGATGGTGGCGAGTGAAAGAAGGGAGAGGATGATGCGTTTTTTCATGATTTTAGAAAAATGGTTTTGGTTCCTGCAAACCTATCCCGCTATTCTCCCCGCGATTATGATTCAGGTCATAAGCACACTGCGTTTTAAATCTGTTTTTTCCGGAAATTTTTATATAGTCCAATGCAGAAACCGGGCTTTCCGTATGGAAGCACCGGTTTTCTGAAACGGCCTTATTCGGCGCGGAGTGTTGCAGTCGGTGATGGCGGCGGCGAAAAAGAAAAGTGGCGTAACGAAAGAAGGCAGTATTCATGCGCTGCGCCACTCTTTTGCCACACATTTACTGGAGGGCGGAACGGATTTAACGATTATCAAGACGACCTTGCGTTATACGCACGGGAGTTCAGCGACGATTGGTCAGGTTATCCGCCCTTTAGACCAGCTAAATTTGCCCGGTAAGTAGCTGTATTGCCGCAATGGGCTACACTTTGAGTTAAAGTCTTGATTTTGAGATAGTTAAGTGGGTTTTGCGAAGAGTTTTGTAAGGGAGGTTATTGCGGCTATCTTTGTGTTACCTGCAAGCTGAAATTGACGAACATTAAAAATGAATAATTAGAAATATGAAACGTAACATTCTTGCAGTAGTTGTGGGTTTAGCCGTAGCAATCATCACTTTTTTATCGGCAGAAACGATAAATTCTTCTTTACACCCAACACCTCCGAACTTGGATTTTAGCAACAAGATTGCAGTAGAAGCGTTTTACAAAAATCAACCAATGTCTCTTTGGCTTTTGGTACTGGCAGGTTGGATTATTGGCTCTGTGCTTTGTGGGCTTGCGATAAAATGGATTAGCAAAAGCAACAATAAAAAGCTTCCAATTATTGCAGGGGGCATTCTGACACTTTCAGCAATTGTAAATATTTTTTCGTTGCCACATCCAACTTGGTTTATCATTTTAGGCTTATTGGTATTTATTCCTTCTACTCTTCTTGGACACACGCTTTATAAAATCAAAAACTAATGGACTATAATAAAATTTTTACCCGTTTAAAATCCTATTTAGAACCGTTTGAAAACAATCTTTTTGTGCTTCACAATAAAAACGACAACTATTATCTAAATACATCATCAACTGAAACGAACAAGAAACCGGAATTTTTTAGTGCAGTCCAAATTAAGAAATCCTATGTTGCGTTTCATCTAATGCCTATTTATTATTATCCTGAATTGTTAGACAATGTGAGCGATGAACTTAAAAATAAAATGCAAGGAAAATCCTGCTTCAATTTTAAGGCAATTGATGACAAACTTTTTGAAGAGTTGAACACGTTGACAAAAAGTTGCTTTAAGAAATACAAATCACTAAATAAGATTTGATTAAATTTTAACTACAAGTGTACACGACAGGATGCCAGCAGGTAACAAGATATTGCCAAAAGCGGGGCTGAACGGCTTCGGTTGGACCTTTGTGCAAGGTTCAACATTCGTTCTTCGATTGAACTTTTGTGCTAAAAATCCCCGCCTTCGGCAATACCCAAACCGTTACCTGTCATTTTAGAGCGATACAGCACAATGACTGACCAACAAAAAGAATTTTTACATCTTTGCATCGTTGAACAATTGAATTATAAGACGATAGCTGAAAAACTTGACTTACCAAACACTACATTGACAAGTTGGTATGAGGAGTTGAAAGAAGAAAGATTAGCAATTGCCTCTATACGCAATTTATGGACAAGAAAGAAGATAAAGATGGCGTTTTCTGACTTCTATAAATGGTATCTATCTCACGAAAGAAAATGCTTTTACTGCGACATCACAGAACAAGAAATAAAAGAACTTCTTGACAGCGGACGATTGACTACAAAGCGCATTGCAACAAGAGGCAGAAAACTTGAACTCGATAGAAAACAACCCGAATTAGAATACGACAATATTGACAACTTAGCATTTGCCTGTTATTGGTGCAACAATGCCAAAACGGACACATTTACTGAAGAAGAGTTTTTAAAAGTCGGCAAAGTATTCAAAGAAATTTGGAAACAAAGATTTGAGCAATGATAACAGACCGCCAAACTAACTTTTTATATTTAGCAGATACTTTGAGATACTCCCCAATCTTCGGACAGCGCGTTAGGTTAATGGTTTGGGTCTAAAAACGACCTTTACCGTTATGGACAAAAACGCCGTTTTACTGTCCGAAAAATGGGAAGTACTATAATCGCACTTGTCAGTTGAATTCGGCGTTTTTACGCCCCCCTTCCGCCTCAGGCGGGTCCTGCGGCGAGGCTCAACGCAATGGCTTGCAGTTGTCTGTTCACGTTAGCTGTTCAGCAGCTTCCAGAGTGCGTCTTTCAACTCCTGAAGACCCGTTTGGGCGGCGGCAGACACAAATACATGGGGAATCCCTTCGGGCAGCGTAGCCCGAATGGCCTCGCGTAGTTCTTCGTCTAATAAATCGCTTTTAGAAACGGCCAGCAGTGATTTTTTATCCAGCAATTCCGGGTTGTATTCTTCCAGTTCGCGGTATAGAATCCGGAATTCCGCTTCCGGGTCGGGGCTGTCGGCGGGGATGACAAACAGCAGCACCGAGTTGCGCTCGATATGGCGCAGGAAACGATGGCCCAGCCCGCGGCCTTCGGCTGCGCCTTCGATGATGCCCGGCAAATCGGCCAGCGCAAAAGAGCGTCCGTCGCGATACGGAACCATGCCGAGTTGCGGCACAAGCGTCGTAAAAGCATAGTCGGCAATCTTGGGTTTGGCAGCGGAGAGCACTGACAGCAGGGTGCTTTTTCCGGCATTCGGGAAGCCCACCATGCCCACATCAGCCAGAATTTTCAGTTCCAGCATTTTCCAGCCTTCTACGCCCGGCTCACCGGGTTGCGCATAGTCGGGGGCCTGATTGGTAGGCGTGGCAAAATTGGCGTTGCCCAGTCCGCCGCGCCCGCCCGGCAGCCAGATGACTTCCTGCCCGTCTTCGAGCACTTCGGCTTCGATGGTTTCAGTTTCTTCGTCGATGGCTACGGTTCCCAGCGGCACTTCAATGATGATGTCTTTGCCGTCGCGGCCCGTCATGTCGGATTTTAGTCCAGGGTGGCCGTCTTCGGCGAGAATATTTTTCTGGTAGCGCAGGTGCAGCAGCGTCCACAGCTGGGCGTTGCCGCGCAGGATGATGTGTCCGCCGCGTCCGCCGTTGCCGCCGTCGGGGCCGCCCTTGGCAGTGAGCTTGTTGCGCAAAAAGTGCGAAGCGCCGCGTCCGCCGTTGCCCGAGCGGCAAAACACCCGGATATAATCTACAAAGTTCCCTTTTTCCATAAAAAACGATTCCTGACTGCAAAGATGCAGGCGGCCCACCACTTGTCAGACATTCGCATTTCATGCCGGCTGGTCCGGCAGGTTTTTTGAGCGACGCGGTGCGCTATTTTTCCGGAAATTCCCAGCCCTCCACAGCCCGCCGGTTGGCCTCCGAAACGCACCCCTGCGAAAATGCAGTTGCAAAGTCTTTGATAAATTTCCTATTTTTAACGTGAGTCTCGTTTTAAAATAGGTGAGAATCAACGTTTTATATGCTTTGTCATTAGCGGACGGCCTTGATTTTTCGGCGTTAAGAAAATCCGGTGAAGGGGCGTTAAAAAATTTGCACTGTCCGAAGCGAAACGAAGTGAAGCAAGTTTGCAAATTTTAGCCCCGAAAGCGGATTTTTAGCCAGAAAAATCACAGCCTTGAACTTTTGCTTCTTTTAGCTCCGCTGCTACTTCGTGGTGCTTCAAGGCAAAAGAAGACGAAAGATGGACCCTTTATCCGAGATTCACGTTATTTTTAGTGAGATTATGAAACCACGCCAAGCTTTAAAAACGAGGCTGCTTCTGAGCCTGCTCTCCCTGCTCTTCTGCACCTTTACGCATCCCGCGCGGGCGGCAGGATTTGCAGGCACCGCCCATTCCCGGACGGTGGTGCAAACGGATGTCCATGCCATAACGGCAAGTCCCGTACCTATGGCCGGGTTTAGTAAAACACTTCCCCGCTTTCTGCCCAAAGTGCTGCCGGGTTTCCGGAAAACGAGCTTCCTCAAACGCTGGATACACCAGAAGCTGTTGCGGCGATTTCCGGAATTGAAGAGCAAAGCCGACAAAGAAGCCTTCTGGGCGCTGGGGCTGGGCATTGGCGGTATTCTTGTTTTTCCGCTGTTAGGCCCGGCGGCCCTTTACCTCGGCATCTGCGCCCTGGAAGACGGCACGACCCGGCGAACGGAAGCAACCGTCGGCATTGCGCTGGGTGTCATCGCTACGCTATACCTCATTGTGATAGCCATTCTCTTGTTCGGCGCTATGGGCTGGGGCTGGTTTTAGATCCAATGTATCGCTGCGGCCTCCGCACCCCTTTTTTCCTAAAAAAAAGAGACACCCATTGCGGATGTCTCTTTTCTTTTGATTTCTTAAGAAGTCCTTACGCCAGCGTGATGCTGTTGTCGAGGTAAACGTCCTGAATGGCGTTGAGCAGATCCACGCCCACGCCCATCTCTTTCTGGAAGGCTTTACGACCGGAAATCAGACCCATGCCGCCCGCGCGCTTGTTTACCACGGCAGTGATAACGGCTTCCTGCAGGTCGCTGTCGCCTTTGGATTCGCCGCCGGAGTTGATGAGGCCCACGCGACCGGCGTAGCAGTTCATCACCTGATAACGCGCGAGGTCAATCGGGTGGTCGGTGGTCATTTTCTCATACACATTCTTGTGTGTCTTGCCGAAGTTGAGCGCCGTGTAGCCGCCGTTGTTGGTCGGCAGTTTTTGCTTGATGATATCGGCCTGAATGGTAACGCCCAGGTGATTGGCCTGCGCCGTCAGGTCGGCAGCCGCGTGGTAGTCCACACCATCTTTCTTAAAGCCGCTGTTGCGCAGGTAGCACCACAGTACGGTCGCCATGCCCAGTTCGTGCGCATATTCAAACGCTTTGGCGACTTCCTGAATCTGGCGGGTGCTTTCTTCAGAGCCAAAATAAATCGTTGCGCCTACGGCCACCGCGCCCATGTTCCAGGCATCCCGGATAGAACCAAACATGATTTGGTCGAAGCGGTTGGGATAGGAGATAAATTCGTTGTGGTTGATCTTAACGATAAACGGAATCTTGTGGGCATACTTGCGGGCCACCGCGCCCAGCACGCCGTAGGTAGAAGCCACCGCGTTGCAGCCGCCTTCCATCGCCAGCTTCACGATGTTTTCCGGGTCAAAATAAATCGGATTCGGCGCAAAAGAAGCGCCCGCGCTGTGCTCGATGCCCTGATCCACGGGCAGGATGCTCACATAGCCGGTGTTGGCCAGGCGACCATTGCCCAGCAGCGTCTGAATGCTGCGCAGCGTCTGGATATTGCGGTTAGAGTCGGCCCAAACGGTGTCAATGACGTTGGGAGACGGCGCGTGTAAAACCGATTTGTCAATCGCCGTGCTGGTATGACCGAGATAAAATTCAGCCTTGTCGGCCAGGATGTCTTCAATGCGGGAGGTCGCCGTCAGCGTCGCCATAAACCAGATTTTTGGAGGATAAAGAGTTGATAAATTGGGTGCAAAAGTATAACAAAAAACTGTGGTTTGCCAATCGGCTGGAGAACGGGCTTTTTTTGGGCTTTAAACGCGCTTATTTTCCGGAAATTTCCCGCTGCCACACCACATTGCCGTCGGCGGTCCGAATCATTTTTTCGCGGCTCAGCAGATACGGAACCCCTTGCTTTTGCAAGGCGCGGCGCAAGGTTTCTACATCTCTTTCTGCCGGACTTTTAGCCGCCCAGTAGCGCATTCCGGAGAAATAAGCCACCCGCACACCTTCGGCATACGAAAGCGAAGCATCGGTGGCAAAATCGCCGGAAATCCTGGCTGCTTTGAGCGCGGTCGCGATCTTTTTCTCTGCCCGCCCCAAATGCCATATTTCCGGAAAATTCCCGATGCCGTGAACACACAGGCTCGCGGCCAGCAGCGCGGCAGCCAGGCGATTAAAGTATTTATCCAGCAAAAAACAATGTACCCAGATAACCGTTAGCGGCGCCAGAAACCACAGGTAGCGCACTTCGGTGTGAAGCATTAGAAAAAGAAGCGGGAAAAGCAGCAATGCCGCCTGCAAAAGCTGCGTTTTGAAATCCCCCAAAAGCCGGAACCGATTCCGGAAAAACTGCCGGCTGATTTCAAAAACGGCTATCGGCAGAAATACTGAAAGCAACACTGATTTTTGCAACAGCCGCAAGCCGAAATAGCCAAAGCGGGGAATCATTTTCAGAAATTGCTGCGGCGAATCCCAGAAATGCACCAGCCGCGCATTGGCCCACCACGGGTCTTCCCAGTAAGAAATGGAATCGGGAAAAAGCGGGGGCAAAAAAGGGCCACCGGCTGGCGTAAAAATCGCATGGCCCGCCACGCCCCAGGAAAGATTGAGCGCACCGGAAATGCCGGTCGTGAAAAAGCCATAATGCCCCCACAGCGCCATCCACCAAACAATGCAAAACAACCCAACGATACCCAGAACGCCCGCTACAAACCGGAAACGGTGCGCCGGATAAAAAACCGTTTTGAAATGCAGACCGGCGACAATCGTCAGCGCAATCAGGAAGGGCAGATACAGGCTTTTTGCCAGATAGGCCAGCGCCACCAGAAGGCCATACGGCAGCCCGTAAAGGGTTTTCCGGAAAAAGCCATTGATGAGCAACACGCGCAGCGCCAGCAGGGCAAAAGCCGCGCCCCAGAGGTCGCTGAACCATTGATGAAACACGGCGTGCAGCAGGAAGAAACCCAGCGCGGGTACTGTCCACAACAACAGTTTTTGGGAAACGCCGTATTTCCGGAAAAGAAGCAGCGAAGCACCCAGAAAAACCACTGCGCCCGCCGTATTTTGTATAAAAGCCGCCGGAATTTCCGGAATGCCGGCACGCATCAAAAGCGCCGTGAGCCAGATGCTCAGCGGACTCCAGTAGCCGTTAATGGCCCGCGTGAAATCGCCCGCAGCCCAGCGCCGCGCCAGGGTGAGATAAGACGTCGCGTCGGGGTCCACGCCGTCGCAGAAATGCGGGTAGAGCAGCGCCACGCCCGCCACGAGGCAAAGCGTTGTCCAACCAAAGGCTTTGAGATAAAAAACGCGCGTGTTCAACGGCGTAAAGAAACGCTTTCGCAGGAAATCCGTGTAAATCCGTCAGAATCCGTTTTATCCGTGTGCTGCTACGAAACGCGGTGGACGCGGATCAGGACGGATTTTCACGGATAAATCCAGCTATAAGTTCCTGAAAATAGGCGGGCGATTGCAGCAGCCGGCTGCCATACCATGAAAAGAGTTCGCCGTCCACCAATACTACGTTTGCGCCCGGCACCGCTGCCTGCACTTCCGACAGGTGTTTTTCCCCGAATGGATACGGCTCCGAAGAAAGCAAAATATGGTCGGGCTTTAAAGCGGCGATTTCTTCCGGGGAAATTTCCGGATAACGGGCTTTTTCTGCTAAAACATTTTCCCAGCCACCGCAGCGCAGCATCTCATCAATAAAGGTGTCGCCGCCGGCCCACATCCACGGATTGCGCCAGATGGCATAGGCCACGCGCTGCGGCTTTTGGGCTTTTCTCAAAGACGCAAAACCGGCGGCTATATTTCCGGAAATCTCCGCGCCTTTTGCCGGCTTTCCGGTCAGTGCGCCCACCTGCCGTATCATTTCCAGCGCATCTTCCAGCGTTTGAATATCGCTGACCCAGACGGGCGCAATTCCGGAAAGTGTTTCGATTTGTTCACGCACGTTCTCTTCTTTATTGGCCAGAATCAAATCGGGCTGCAGGGCAGCCACGCGTTCCGGTTTTACGTCTTTGGTGCCGCCGATGCGCGCTTTTTCCCGAAACCAGCGTTCGGGGTGAATGCAGAATTTAGTGATGCCCACGACTTCCGTTTCCAGTCCCAGGTCGCAGAGCAATTCGGTTTGCGAAGGCACGAGCGAGACAATGCGCTGCGGCGTTTCGGGAACGGTCAGCGCGCGGCCCAGCATATCGGTGATGAGTCGGGTCATGGAAACAGGCTTTTAATTTGCTACGCAAAGTTTGGCAGGGAAAGCGCAGCGGGTGTTTTGTTTTAAACCAGACTTGTCAAGCCCCTTCAAAAGCGTACGCGGACTTGACAAGTCGGGGGGATTTCTACCCAACGGCTGCCACTCCACCGCAAGAGACGAAAGTGCTCCGGCGGGCTTTTCAGCATCAAGACATACGCACGCTTTTCCGGAAAAAAGCGCACGGCGAAGAGGTCGTTTTCCCAATCGGCAGAAAGTACGCCGCCCTCCCACCAGCCGCCGCCCCGGGGTTGCGTTACTTCCAGTGTTTGGGCATTCTGCCAGTGTATTTCGACGGCAAGATCTTCTATTGAGTGCAGATTGCACGCACTCGGCTCCAGCACGGTTCCGGAAAGCGGTTTTTGCAATACGGTGTGGCGCATCAATGCGGCCTCGCCTTCGCGCGTCTGCCCAATCATGGGAACGCTGCGTAGCGCGTTGGGAATGTTGAGCAAAACTGTTGGCTTGCCGTCGCCAAAATCCGGAATTTGCGCCAGCATCTCCCGACTCTTCGCATCGCTTTGCCGCCACAGCAGATTGGTATAAAAAAGCAGCCCTGCCGACAGCGCGAGAATGCCCGCCCGCACGGCTTTTTTCCGGAAATAAAGACCCAGAAGCGCGCCCACGGCAGGCAGCATAAAATAGGCATAGCGGTCGAAGTCCACCAGCCCGGCCTGCTGAAAATAAAGCGGCATCACGAGCAGCAGCGCCGCCAGGCCAAAGGTGGCCGGAACAAAAGCCGGATTTTCCGGAAATCGGCGCAGTGCGCGGCGGTTTCGCACCAGGAGCGTCAGTTGTGCCGGATAAAAAGTGAGCAGAAAAGCCCAGCTATTGAGCGCCTCATAAATCTTTTCCCGCAGGCTTTCCGGCCAGTATCTCCCAAAGAAAAAGAGATGAAAAATGTATTTGGCAGGCTTGCGCAGGTAATCGCTCAGCCGCCGCAGGGTCAGCGTTTTGATATGCGGCACCGGCTCGCTATAGAGCCAGCGAAACAGGGCATATTGCACCCCGCACAGCGCCAACATCGGCAGTACAAAAAAGAAAAAAGCCTTTCTGGTACGGGGATTTTTCCGGAAATAAACGATGATAAGCGCCGCATAAACGGGCGTGAGATAAAACGTCTCCAGTGCAAAAATCGTGGGCAGAAATGCCAGTAGCCCCAGCGCCACCCAGCGCCGCTTTCCGGACTCCAGGTAGCGCAGCAGGCAGAACAGCGTGGCCAGCAGCAGCGCCATGCCCTGCAGGTAATGATAGCCCGCTTCCCACACCACGGCTTCGGTGGCATAGGGCGAGAGCAGGAAGAAAAGCCCGGCGAAGATTCCGGTATTTTTTTTCCGGAAAATATGGCCATAAAATAAGGCCCAGCCCCAGGCGCAGGCGGCATGAAGGCTCCCCATCAACAGATGCCAGGGCAGCGGATGAATGCCGAATATTTTCCACCATGCCCACAGCATCCATTGTGTAAACGGATACAGACTTTCGACACCCAGCCCGCGCCGCAGCAGATAATCCGGGAAAGTTTTTGTGTGCAGCGACGCTATCCAGCCGGTTACGTCGCGCGTCCAGCCGGCCTGCCACGCGGGTGCGTAGAGCAAGTGGGCAGCGAGCAGGAAAAGAAGGAGAAGGCCGAAGCGGGAGATGCGCACGGCTTAAAGATAGCGGCCTTTTGCGCGGTTTTGGAGCGGTGTGTGGCGCAGGACGCGCGATTTATCCTTCGATTACAGACACGAGGGACGCATAAAGCGGGAAGTGTTCGTCGGCGGAGATAATGGGCATATCTTCTGCCAGCGCGGTAGCCAGCAACAGGCGGTCAAACGGGTCGCGATGCTGGGGCAGCAGCGGTATGCGCTCGTAGGCGGCAATGTGCGCTGATGTTATGGGCAGCAGCGAGAATCGGGATGCGGCGAGTTGTTCTATCTGCACAGTAGGTAAATGGAATTCCGGCAGTTTCCCAATCTTCTGCTTGATAGCAATTTCAAACAGCGAAATGTGCGACAGGAAAGTAGTATTCGCGGGGTCGTCAATCATCCGGCGCGTTTCTGCCCTTAAACTCGGGTGTTTAAGCGCGTGCCAGATAAACATCTGCGTATCCAGTAACAGGCGCATCACATATAATCTTTGAGGTCGTCCAGCGGGGCGTTGAAATCGTCTGGGATGGAAAAATGGAGACCACGTTCCTCACCCCATTTTTTGAGCCAGCCTGCTTCGCGCGGCTGGTCGTTTTCGTTGCCCGCTGCTTGCTGCGGCTCTTTCAAAAACGTAATCATCACTTCCGATTTTTGAATGCCCGGCGGCGCAGGCTCGATAATGGTTACCTGCCCGTTTTCGTAGTAGCCTTTTACGGTGGTGTACATAATGGGTTTCTTTCTCTCAAAGATACGCTTTGGGTGTGGGGAAGGTGAGCGCGCGCCAAATTCCTTTTGCCAAAAGATAATTTCTCCGCTGGGGCAAACATGCAGCCGGGGCTTTGCGCGGTAGGGTGCTTGCGCCTTGAACGACTTGCGCACATATGCTACGCTGCGAAATTGCTAAGCGGCGTACGTGCGCGAGCGGTGGCATACAATAGTGGGGC
>DDEO01000122.1:16163-27124 GCA_002336725.1 Bacteroidetes bacterium UBA1952
GCCGTTTCCAGGATGGCGGCAGGTGCTTTTTTCAGACCCATGCGGCCTTCCTGCGCGGCCAGTGCGGCCTTCACAAAACCCACAAACAGCGGGTGCGGATTCTCGACCGTGCTCTTGTATTCGGGGTGATACTGCACGCCCACATAAAACGGATGATTGCGTAGTTCTACGGCTTCCACCAGCCCGGTCTCCAGGTTTTTGCCCACCGGTGCAAAACCGGCATCTTCAAAGGCCGCGAGATAATCGTTGTTGAACTCGTAGCGGTGGCGGTGGCGCTCTTCGATGTGGGCGCTGCCATAGCAACCGGCCAGTTTTGAAGCGGGGTCCAGTTCGCAGGCATAAGCGCCGAGGCGCATGGTTCCGCCCATGTTTTTGATGGTTTTTTGGTCTTCCATCATCGAGATGACCGGATGCGGCGTGTTGGCATCCATCTCAGTCGAATACGCGTCTTTCAGGTCCAAAACGTTGCGGGCAAATTCTACACAAGCCATCTGCATACCGAGGCAGATGCCCAGAAATGGCAGCCCGCTTTCGCGCGCATAGCGGATGGCTTCAATCTTGCCTTCGATGCCGCGCGAGCCAAAGCCCGGTGCTACCAGCACTGCGTCGAGGTGTTGGAGCGTTTCGGCGGCGGTTTCGGGCGTGAGGTATTCGGAGTGGATATTGCGGACTTCTACCTTGCACTCGTTCACCGCGCCGGCGTGGATGAGGGCTTCCAGAATGGATTTATAGGCATCCTGAAGCTCTACATATTTGCCGATGAGGCCGATGGTGATTTTGGATTTCGGATAGCGCAGTTTGTTGAGAAATTCCTTCCACTTGTCCAGTTGCGGCTCCCGTCCGAGGGGCATTTGCAGCTTTTGGAGGCAAATGGTATCCAGTCCTTCGCGCATCATTTCCAGCGGCACGGCATAAATCGTGTCGGCATCGCGGGCTTCGATAACAGCGTCTTTGGTAACGTTGCAAAACAGGGCAATCTTGCGCTTCAGCTCGTTGTAGAGCGGCTCTTCGGTGCGGCATACCAGCACGTCGGGCGTGAGGCCATTTTCGCTCATCATCTTCACCGAGTGCTGCGTGGGCTTGGTTTTAAGCTCTTTGGCGGCTTTCAGATAGGGTACGAGCGTGAGGTGAACTACCAGGCAGTTTTCGTCGCCCAGCTCCCACTTCAGTTGGCGCACGGCTTCGAGAAAAGGCAGCGATTCGATGTCGCCAACCGTTCCGCCCAGTTCGGTAATCACCACGTCGTAGCGGTCGTCTTGCCCCAGCAGGGTCATGCGGCGCTTAATCTCGTCGGTAATGTGGGGCACCACCTGCACGGTTTTTCCCAGGAAAGCGCCTTCGCGCTCGCGGTTGATAACGTATTGATAGATGCGGCCTGTGGTAACGTTGTTTTCCTGCGAGGTCGGGCGGTTGAGGAAGCGTTCGTAGTGGCCGAGGTCGAGGTCGGTTTCGGCGCCGTCGTCGGTTACATAGCATTCGCCGTGCTCGTAGGGGTTGAGCGTTCCGGGGTCGATGTTGATATAGGGATCAAACTTTTGAATAGTCGTTCGGTAGCCGCGCGCCTGTAGCAGCTTGGCCAGCGAGGCGGCGATGATGCCCTTTCCCAAAGAAGAAGTAACCCCACCGGTTACGAAAATAAACTTGCTCATAAGATGCGTGTGTTTTTTTCAGCGACCGGCCTTTCCCAAAAATCCAGCGGTCGGGCAAAGGTACGAAAGGCAGGGGGGAACGCCCGAAAGAGAATGCGGTGGGTGTGGGTAATTAACAACCTGCAGGCCGGAGCGCCGGGTATTTCCCGCTTGTGTAGTGACGGTGTCCTTTAGGCTAATGCCATGCCATTTAGGCTAATATCAAGTGGCTATCTAAATTTTATATGTAGAATTCCCCGAAAAACCTTGCTGCGTAAGGGCCGGAGCCGGAATTTCTATGCAAAATTTAGGCGGCGAAATGGTATAATTGCCCTGCCCTTTAGGAACTAATTGCCCTGCCCTTTAGGGCGGGGAAAACGAACTAATCCACAGAAGCGGAGGCCTTTAGGCCTTTAGCGCAGCCTGTTATACCAGCGCCCAGTCAGGCAGGTTCCATTCGCCGGAGTCATCGAAGCCATATTTCTGCATCAGCTCATCGTATTCTTCCTGATAGGTCTTATGGCGATGGTGTTCTTCCTGATTGGAGATATAAGCATACACCGCCGCAAACTCGGCACCACTCACCGATACAGCGAAGTAGTCGTCCTGCCAGCCAAACTTCCGGGGCCACTTAAAATGGCGACCTGCCCAAAAGGAAGATTCGCCCTTGATAAGACCGGCAATCGTTGATGTATTCTGATCCGCACGATAGGAAACGAGCGCGTGGAGATGGTCCAGATGCCCGTTTACATTCAGCACATGAATGTTTTTCTTAGCTGCATTTTCGCGAATGTGCCGGCAGATGGCATCCTTCTGTTCCTTATCCATAAAGGGATAGCGGTCTTTGGTAGCCCAAACCAGGTGAACAAGCAATTTGTGAAAGGGCATGAGAATGGAATTTTTGGCATAACGGAAAAAAGGCCTAAAGGCCTCGTGTAAAATTAAGAATATCTCTCTACCCCGCCCTAAAGGGCAGGGCAATTAACCAAATTCCAGCGCACAACCAGAATGCTCCCGGCGCAGGGGCATCTGCGGCCCAGCGATTGTAGAAACCAAGCCATTTTCCGGAAATTTCCCCTCAAAAAAAGAGTGGCCCGGTAGAAAACCACAAGGCCACTTTCTGAAAAAAAAGGAATTGTAAAGGCGAAACGCTTACGCTTTCCAGCTATCTACTTCGGCGCTGTCGGCGGCGTAATCTTCCATAACCGGCTCGGCCACGGCCATTTCCGCCACTTCGCTCACCGGCTGCGGGGCAGCGTCATAGCCCACGTTTTCTTCGGCAGCATTGCGATAAACATAATTGCCTTCCTCGTCATATTCATGGTTGAAGGCATCAAAATCAAAATCGGGCATCAAATCGGTTTTCACGTAGTCCACCGTCTCCTGAAGCGCGTTCATAAACTTATGAAAATCTTCTTTGTAGAGAAACATTTTGTGGCGCTCGTAGCTGCCGTCTTCAAAGCGTTTCTTGCTCTCGGTAATGGTGATGAAATAATCGTTGCCACGGGTCGCACGCACATCAAAGAAGTAGGTGCGCCGCTTGCCGGCCTTCACCCGTTTCGAGTAGATGCTGTCGTTGTTGCGGCCTTCACCGTTGTTGTTGCTGTTGTTGCGGCCATAGCGGCCTTCGCGGCTGCCGTAGTGGTTGTCGTTGTCGTACGCCACAGATTCTGAGATTATTGAAGAGAGAAATAAAAGATTTCGACAACAAAAATAATTGTCCGATTTTGTTTTCCAAACGGGAAGCGGTCGCTTTCCGGAAAATTCTCTTCTCTAGGCCATTTTTGTGCCCTGCAAAGGCTCTTTCCCGGCGAATGTCAATTACAAGGACGTAGAACTTACCCTCTGTGGAGCGTTGATAAAAGAAATTCTTTGCTGTGTCTCTGTGGAGTTTTGCCGGAAGTGAAATCTTCCCTACACCCTTGGCTCCTCCCCGGCGGATAGTGCAACAAGCCGGTTCTTATTTTTGGCGCGCAGATTGCACTTCCACTTCCGGAAACGTAGTTTCAGTTTTCCTGTCAAAAATCTCTTTATGCCAAAGGCTTCCGTTGTCATCGCCGTTTATAACCGGATGGATTTCCTCCGGCTGGTGTTTGCCGGATTGGAAATGCAGACCGAGAAGGATTTTGAAATCCTCATTGCCGACGACGGTTCGGGCAGCGAATTTGTGGACGCACTGCGGGAAATCATGAAATCTTCGCCGCTACGCATCCGCCACTGCTGGCACGAAGACGCGGGTTTCCGGAAAAACCGCATCCTCAACGAGGTCGTTCGCCAAAGCGAAAGCGGGTATCTGATTTTCCTCGACGGCGACTGCATCCCGCACCCCGAATTTGTACGCGAACACCTGCTGGCGGCCCGGGAAAATACCTGCCTCGCTGGTCGGCGTGTGGACCTTTCGGCACGCATCACCCTGCTGCTGACACCCGAAAAAATCCGGAGCGGATACCTGCAAAAGCCCGCCACCATCAGCGCCATGCTCGCCGATTTTATGCAGCGGAGAAGCACCTTTTTTATGTATGGCATCTATACGCAGAACCCGCTCCTGCGCCGCTTTTTCAATCGCAAAGATCGCGGGCTGCTCGGGGCCAATTTCTCGCTGCCCAAAGACACCTTGCAAAACATCAACGGCTTTGACGAACGCTACACCGCGCCCACCTTCGGCGAAGACTCCGATATTGAACTGCGGCTGCGCCTGGCCGGCACGCGCATCAAATCGGTACTCAATATGGCGGTGGTGTATCACTGCAACCACAAGCTGCTCTCGCGCGAAAACAATAGCTATGAACTGTATCTGAACGCCGTTAAAGAAGCGCGGCCTTTCACGCCTTATGGATTGAAGCAAACACTTCCGCCAGAGACCTGCTAAGAAGCATCTCATATACATAAGACACCGCCGCCGCACCCGCTGCCATTCGGGTGTCGGCATTTTTCCGGAAAAATGCCGGAATTTTCACCCTCAAAGCCGAATCCTCTCGTCCACCAGCGCAGTCGTCGTCTTCTGAAACAAAGACAGGAGCTTGGCCTGTGGGTTCTGCCCTCTGTTTTCCTGCCGCACAATGCTGTTGAGCGTGTCCACATATTTTTTCAGACCCTTCAGCGCCAGAAAGCCGGGTTTTTCTTCAAAGCCTTCCACGATTTTCAGAATATCGGCATCGCCCACCGTCCGTTTAAAAGGCCGGAATCCAATGCCGGTCTGTTCCATTTCTTCTATCCACTGCTCATAGTAGCCGTTCAGAGAAGACAGGCTCTCCACAAACCGCGCGTTCAGGTTTTTGCGCAGCAGCTTGCCGTCTTCGTCCTTCGCCCAGGGGCCTTCATCCTGCGTGGCATAAAAATCCCGGAAAAACCGCAGAAACAGGTAGTATTGTGTCAGCGCCTTTGCCGTTGCGGCCCGGCTACGTGCGCCAAAATGCCCGAAGCGCACCGGCGAAGTCGTGTCCTTCAATCCATATTCCAGATAGCGGGGCGACTGCACAATGCCATCGTCCACGCGGAGTGCGCCCCGGTCTATGCGCATAAAATCGAAGATAGCCATTGCGGCAGCGAGTTCGATAAAATGGGCCTTGTTGCGCTGTTGCTGTGCGCCGTCGGCCCCGGCCTGTGTATTGCCCAGATTATCGCCGATATAATAGAGGGCATTGAGGCGCGGGGCGGCCTCGCTCGTCAGGTTTTGGGCATAATAGGCCAGCGCGTCTTTGGTTTTGGCGATAAAACTATTGCTGTCAATAACGGTTTTGCCGCTGCTGCCGTCCACATCAAAATAAGGCAAAACGGTTACGGCGCCCATCGGCACTTCCCGCAGGCGGGCGTGGTTGGGAATGCCGGCATCCGCGCTGCGAATATTCTTCACCAGGATAGGAAAGCCCGCTGCGCCCGTGCCGCCGAAGATGGACGAGATGATAAAAACGCGGTCGTTTTCATTGAGTGCTGCCGCAAATTTTTGAAACAGCGCACTCTCGCGCATCTTGTTGAGTACCGCGCTGCCAATATGCGGATTCCCTTTGAAGCCCACCTGCATATCGGAGGCCAGATTTTTCTCGGAATACAGCAGCGAAGCCAGGGCGCGGTTGGCGCGGTTCATGCCTTCATAGTCGATAAACTCCTTGAATCGCTTTCCGGTAACGCCTTCCAGGTCAAAGCGAAACTGGTCTTCAGCACCGCCGCCGTCGCCCTGCTCGTTGAGCGATTTCACCGCTGTGCCAAAAAAGCCGCTCGTGCTGCCCGCCGTCCTTTGCACCGTTTGATACGCCTTCAGGATTTCGATGGTGCGCGTCAGGTCGCCGTTGGCCGTGTCGGGGTCAATGAGAATGGGGATGACAGCCTCTGTATTTTCCACCGACATCCCCGAAGCCATCAAAAAAGTGAAAGCCTTCAGCACGCGTGCGCCGGTGCCGCCGATTCCAAAAATGTATAAAGCCATCTGTTGAGAGAGATTTTTTCCGGAAATAAAGGGTTTGAAAACGGCCTTCCGGAGGAGAATGCAGCCCGCAGGCTTGCCTACAACGGCACGTAGCGGTTATTGCGGCTGCCCCATTTCAGGATAAAGGTCAAAATTAAGGATGCAGGCACCGACAACAGGGCCGATTCAAAAGCAAAGGCGTGGCTGTCGCTCTCGCTGAAAGGCATGGCTGCGTTGATGTTGCCACTATGTGCCATATTATAGCCTTTCAGGAAGGCGATGAGGTAAATCAGCGCAGCCACCACCAGCACGTGTATGACCCACCAACTCTTTTTATTGGCACCGGGCCGGTTGAAAAAGCCGTAGTAATAATTCCCAAAGGCCACCAGATTGAGGCCCACAATCCAGAGCGCCATATACAGAAACTCGTTGGGGTGCGTATAACCGTTGGTGATTTCCACACGGTCAATGCCCATCAGGTGCTGCTCCAGATTGTTGGAAGGCCGCAGGCCGGGGATGTAATAGAAAAAAGGCATCGGGAGAGGAGGCTGTTTTTTTTGAGGGGAAAAAAGAACCCGGCGAATGGAGCGGCGCTACGTTCTTGTGGCAATGCAATTGCGGGCGGAAAGGTAATAAATCGTTTTATATTTTCATAAGACATACTAAATTCTTTGGCTTCCGGCTCAGCGCCTCACCTGTATCTGCTTCATCTCAAAAAGATACGGGCTGGGATTGAAGCCCTCGGCAAAGCCGCGAATGAGGTATTGCAAGCCATAGGTTTTAGACATCTCTGCCGGGTTGTTTTTGATAAAACCGGTGTGCGTGCTGCTGGATTGCGCCACCCAGTTGGGCAGGGTGCTTTTCATCTTCACCGCCACCTGATGATCGGGGCCGAGCGTGGCGCTGGTGAGCGTGAAAACATGGGTGTAGCGGCCATGTGTTTTGGGTTGAATCGCCAGCCGGTAATTCGCCGGCGTTACTTCATAATTTTCCGGGTTCTGCTTGTCGGTTTCCGTGGCCGCCACCTGACTAAGGTCGGCTTCTATCTGCAAAACGAAGTTCTTGCCGGGGCCACTCAGCCGTGCTTTTTTGGCAATCAGATTCCGGGCGCTTTCCGGGTCGGAGGCGTAATATTCCAGTCCGCCCATCGGCGGCAGCAGCGTTGTGGCGGGCGGGGCGGCTTTGGGTCCCAGCAACACCGATTGGGCATAGAAAGGTGCGCGCGCGGCCAGCCCGGTCGCCAGTTGCTGAACCACCGTTGGCGGGCCTGTCAGAATCAGGAAATAAGGCCGGTAGCCGGTGAGGATTTCTTTGCCGCCGGCGGGCGGATAGTATTCGCCGTTCCGGAATTCAGACGTGTCGCGCAGGACGAGGGCGGCGAGCGGCGATTTGCTCATGCGGCGGCTCACCATCGTCTGCACCTGGCTTTGCTGACTGGCGAGGTTGTTGCCGTTGTCTTTGGTATCCACCACACAGTCGGAGACGAGCACCGAAACATCGTCGGGACCAGTTTTCTCCAGCATGGTCGCTATTATCTGCGAGAGGTTGGATGTCGTGCGATTGGCTTTGGCGGCGGCGGCGTGTTTTTGAAGGGCCGCCGGTGTAAGATTGGAAAAATAAGCAGCCACCTGCGCATCTGTTGCGTTGGGAAAAACATCATAGGCGATGTTGGAAATCTCGCGGATGCTAAAGCTTTTGCGCGAGGGATGGGTATTCAGAAATGCCTGCAACTGATTGACGGCATGGTGAAAGCGCGTGTTGGCCGGCGCGATATAAGCATTGATGCTAAGCGAAGATTCGAGGTAGAAATAATAGTTGAGCGAGGCGGGCGTATTTCCGGAAACCGGCCCGCTGCCGGCGGTGAGCTGCGGGTCGGGTGCGCCGGTTCCCACAGGCGGATCAGACCGGCAACCGGTAAGACAGAATACAGCCGTAAATGCGGCCGGCAGAACCAGCGAAGGCAAGATGCGCATGAAAGACATAGAGGAGGCTTAGGCCGAAATTAGGAAAGCCCGCAGGAAACAACGCCGGCGGGCGCAGGATTTCCGGAAAAGAGTGCGCCCTGTCTGGAAAAGGAAGCCGAAAAATACGCAATTCATCGTATTGTGCCGCCTGCTATATCAGCCAACCTTTGCAGTAACAAAACCTTCTTTTCCACCTCCACCAAATTTCTTTGTTATGAAACTCAAAGCACTTCTCCTCGCCACCGCAGCCATTGCCACCCTGGCCACTTCCTGCAAAAAGGACAATAATAATGGCCCTAACAATGGCGGTAATAATGGCGGCAGCAACGCCGCGCCCGCAGCATCTACACTCACCGCCGGCACCGGCTATATTGCCTTTAACACGGACAAGGCTTTTAATGGAGCCACCAGTCACAGCTTCAAGCATTCCGGAACGTATGACGTTGTCTATGCAACAAATGCAAGTAATACGGCTACGCTTCAGGCACAAAAAACAACAGTCAGCGGAACTACTGCCAGAGTCGTTTCGGCGAATATGCAGATTTATCGCGTTACGGTTGGTACTGCTGACTTTGGAGCTACTGCTGCCGTTTTTTCAATATCCGTTGTAGATGGAACTACTAGCGGAGGAAGCGCCACAGAAGCCTATGCTATGGAGTCCGGCACATTGGAGGTAACCAAGTTCTCCGGCAACGAACTGGAAGGCAAATTTTCCGGAAAAGCGGTGAACGATAATGCCAGCATCAATATCACCAACGGCACGTTCTCTGCCAAGTTCTAAAAAGCCCTTCTTCACAACGCGAAAAAATCCCGGAAAATCCCGGGATTTTTTGTTTTAAAACCGGTTTCAGTCGCCGGAAATTTCCGGAAACCGCTCGGCTGCATTCCCGTTTTTCACGTCCTGTACTCAAAAAGGTATGGGTTTAGGCGTTATTACATTTCCACATTCGCATTTATCTTCGCAGCCTTATGAACTTTCAGCTTACCGAAGAGCAGCTCGCCGTACAGGCCGCTGCACGCGACTTTGCCCGTACCGAACTGCTCCCCGGCGTGATTGAGCGCGACGAGCAGCAGAAATTTCCCAAAGAACAAGTGCAGAAGCTCGGCGAACTGGGCTTTATGGGCATGATGGTGGACCCGAAATGGGGCGGTTCCGGCATGGACACCATGAGCTACGTGCTGGCGATGGAAGAAATCTCCAAAATCGACGCGTCGGTCTCGGTGTGCATGAGCGTGAACAACTCGCTGGTGTGTTGGGGCCTGGAGACCTTTGGCAACGACGAACAACGCGAAAAATACCTGAAGCCGCTGGCAGCAGGCGAGAAAATCGGTGCCTTCCTGCTCAGCGAGCCGGAAGCTGGAAGCGACGCGACTTCGCAGCGCACCACTGCCGAAGATATGGGCGATTATTACCTGCTCAACGGCACCAAAAACTGGATTACCAACGGCAACAGCGCCTCTACATATCTCGTGATTGCGCAGACGTATGTAGAAAAAGGTCACAAAGGCATCAACGCGCTGATTGTGGATAAAGACACGCCCGGCGTAACCGTCGGCGCGAAGGAAAACAAACTCGGCATTCGCGGCTCCGACACCCACACCATCATGTTTACCGACGTGAAGGTGCCGAAGGAAAACCGCATCGGCGAAGATGGCTTCGGCTTCAAATTTGCCATGAAAACACTGGCCGGCGGACGTATCGGCATTGCTTCGCAGGCACTCGGCATTGCAAGCGGCGCGTATGAACTGGCGCTGAAATATTCCAAAGAACGCAAGGCTTTCGGCACCGAAATCATGAACCACCAGGCCATTGCCTTTAAGCTCGCCGACATGGCCACGGCTATTGAAGGCGCACGCCTGCTGTGCCTCAAAGCGGCCTGGCTTAAAGACCAGCACCTGGACTACGACCTCGCGGCAGCAATGGCCAAACTGTATGCTTCCGAAATTGCTCAGTGGGTAACCAACGAAGCGGTGCAAATCCACGGCGGCTATGGCTATGTGAAGGAATTCCACGTAGAACGCCTGCTGCGCGATGCCAAAATCACCCAGATTTACGAAGGCACCAGCGAAGTGCAGAAGATTGTCATCAGCCGCAGTGTGCTGAAAGGATAAAAACAAAAAGCCTCGCCGAAAATGCGGGGCTTTTTCTTTCCGAAAAATATTCTTCCGGCTCCGTTTGCCGCCCGACGCTTTATTTTGGCCCCATGCTTTCCCGGAATATTTCGCTGCGCCCCTACAACACTTTTGGAATTGAAGCAACTGCTGCCTGCCTGCTCCCCGTTTGCAGTGAAGCGGAATTGTGCGACGCAATCAGCAACGAATCCCTGCCGCGCCCTTTCCGGCCCCTCGGCGGCGGCTCCAACATTCTGCTCAGGGACGGAGTGCCGGGGACGATATTGCGCAATCAGATTTCCGGAAAAACGATTGCAAAAGATACTGGCGACCACGCCTTGATAACGTTTGGCAGTGGCGAAAACTGGCACGAAGCAGTGCTCTTTACCCTGCAAAATGGCCTGTATGGGCTGGAAAACCTGGCCCTTATTCCGGGAACGGTGGGCGCAGCGCCCATTCAAAACATCGGCGCTTACGGTGTGGAAGTGAAAGACTTTATCCACAGCGTCCGCTTTGTTTTTTTTGAAGCGGGGTGCGTGGTGGAATTCGCCGCCGCCGATTGCGCCTTTGGCTACCGCGACAGTATTTTTAAAAATGAACTGCGCGGCAAAGGCATGATTACCGCCGTAACGCTTCGCCTTTCCGCAACGCCCCACCTCAAAACGAGCTACGGCGCTATTGGCGAAGAACTGCAAAACGCGGGCATCCAAAACCCGACACCGCAGGATGTGGCCGGGGCCGTGATGCGCATCCGGCGTAGCAAACTGCCCGACCCGGCGGTTATTGGAAATGCGGGTTCTTTCTTTAAAAATCCGGTCATTCCCGCCGATCATTTCCGGAAATTACAGACCGGTT
>DDEO01000034.1 GCA_002336725.1 Bacteroidetes bacterium UBA1952
ATCCATTACCGTGGGGCGAAGCACCACGACGACGACCACACACAAGCACATCACTTGCCCGCCACCCCCTTTTTCCTTCGCAGCCTAATTTGCAACCCCACCGCCCGCGCCCTATGCCTATCATCACCCGTCTTTTCAAAGAGTTTTTCCGGAACGAGAAAGCCGGTGGGCTGGTGCTCATCGGCTGCACCGTTGCTTCGCTATTGCTGGCCAATGCCGGAAATGGTGCGGGCTACGTCGCCTTTTGGGAAATGCCGCTCGGCACCCACACCCTAACAGGCTGGATCAACGACGGGCTGATGGCCATTTTCTTTTTGATGATTGGGCTGGAGCTGGAGCGGGAGCTTTACCAGGGCGAACTTTCCAACGTGCGCGACGCAGCCCTGCCCGGCATTGCGGCGCTCGGCGGCATGGTGGTTCCGGCGGCCATCTATCTGCTCTTCAACCACGGCACACCGGCGGCTTCGGGCGCGGGCATCCCCATGGCCACTGATATTGCCTTTGCGCTGGCCGTGCTGTCGCTTCCCGGCAGACGGGTGCCGGTGGCGCTCAAAGTATTCCTGACCGCGCTGGCCGTTATCGACGACCTGGGCGCGATTCTGGTCATTGCGCTTTTCTATTCCAAGGGGCTTTCGCTGTTTCACCTCGGCGTGGCCGGCGGCCTCTTCGGCGGGCTGCTGCTGCTCAACCGGCTGAAGGTTTATGCGCTCCTGCCTTATCTCATCGGCGGCGCGGCGCTGTGGTATTTCATGCTCCACTCCGGCATTCATGCCACTATTGCCGGCGTGTTGCTGGCCTTTGCCATTCCCTTCGGCGACGGCTCCGAAGGCTCGCTTTCCTATCGGTTGCAGCATTTCCTGCACCGGCCCGTAGCGTTTTTCATCCTGCCGCTTTTTGCGCTGGCCAATACCGCCATTCCCATCACTGCCGGACTGGGCGAGGCGTTGGCGCACACCTACAGTTGGGGCATTGCTGCCGGGTTGGTTCTGGGAAAGCCGCTGGGCATTCTGCTGTTTACGGCGCTGACCGTGTGGCTGGGTTTGGGCCGCCTGCCGTCGGGCGTGGGCTGGAAGTTGCTTGGCGGTGCGGGGATGCTGGCGGGCATCGGGTTTACGATGTCGGTGTTTATCACGCTGCTGGCCTTTGAAGACCATTCCATCATCAACAACGCCAAGCTGGCAATTCTGGTTTCTTCGCTCGTGGCAGCACTGCTGGGGCTGGGTGTTTTGATGTGGGGATTGCGCGGGCGCAAACCGGCGGAAGAAGACGGGGAATTGTGAGCGCCGCAGGGCTGCCGGAGTTTATTTTTGGAGGAAATGCCCTGGCGATTATTGCGAAGCGCCCGGTTAAATACAAACGCATGACAGCCCCTTCCACAGAATACATTTCGTGGCTCACCGATTTAAAGAGCCGCATCCAAAGTGCGCAGATAAAAGCGGCGCTCCGTGTCAATACCGAGCTGCTGCTCCTCTATTGGGATCTTGGGCGGGAAATCCTGGAAAAAGAAAAGACCGCTGCCTGGGGCGATAAGCTGATCCCACAACTCTCAAAGGATTTGCTGAAGGCCTTTCCGGAAATGAAAGGGTTTTCGCGGAGCAACCTCTACTACGTTAAGCAGTGGTGTCTTTTCTATGGCGCAGCGGATTTCCCAATTGTCCAACAAGTTGTTGGACAATTGGGAAAGGGCAGCCAAACCGTTCATAATCAAGCTGTTGAAATTTCACCACAGGTGGTGGGGCAATCACCCGAAGGCGTTGAGAGTAAGGCAACTGTAATTGTGCAACAAGTTGTTGCACAATTACCCGCGCATTTTTTTCAGGTTCCTTGGGGGCATCACATACAAGTCATTTCAAAGTGCAAAGACCCTGAAGAAGCCCTGTTTTATATCACCGAAACCGCCCGAAACAACTGGAGCCGCAACGTGCTCCTGCACCACATCGAGAGCAAACTTTATCAGCGGCAGGGCAAGGCGATCAACAATTTTGAAGCAACGCTGCCCGTAGCGCAAAGCGACCTCGCGCGGGAACTGCTCAAAGACCCCTATATCCGGGATTGAACAGCAAAAACCCTGGCATCTGAGAACTCCTTAATGTTGCTTAGAGCCTATCCTGAATTTAAGGGAATATGAAAGGATAGGGTTTTTTGTACGGTTCTTTTGTCACCCCGGAACAGCCTGTCCCGCTGAAAAGCGGGAGGGTCTTTGCGGACGCGGGGCCGTCAAGTTCCCCTTCGGGGATGACAAAAGATTATGTCCGAAACAGCCTCATTGCTGATTTTCTGGATAGCTTCTTAATGTTGCTTATTCCTTTCCCGCTCGCTGCAACCACGCCCCTCGCCTTTTCCAAAAATAATCCCGAATTTGGCCGCATGAAACTTGCCCTTGCCATCACCGGCGCCAGTGGTTCTATCTATGCGCATCTGCTCTTGAAAGCCCTGCGCCGTTTGCAGGAAGCCGGGCGCGTTTCGGAAGTCTCTGTTGTGTGGAGCGAGACGGCGCGGCAGGTGTGGGCCGAAGAACTGCCCGCCATCACGCCCGACGATGGCCCGCCTTTCCGGAAATTCGACCGCAAAGATTTTAATGCACCCTTTGCCTCTGGCTCGGCGGGCTACGATGCGCTCATCATTTGCCCGTGCAGCACCGGCACACTGGGCCGCATTGCCGCCGGCGTGAGCGGCGACCTCATCATCCGCGGCGCGGATGTGATGCTCAAAGAGCGCAAAAAGCTGGTGCTTGTGGTGCGCGAAACGCCCTACAATCTCCTGCACCTGCGCGCCATGACGACCCTCACCGAAGCGGGCGGCATCATCTGTCCGGCCTCGCCCTCGTTTTACTCGCGTCCGCAGGATATGGAGCAGCTGGCGCTCACGGTGGTGCATCGCGTGTTGCAGTTGTGCGGGCTGGATGCCGGCGGGTTTAAGTGGGGGGAGTGAGGCATGTTTCATGTTTCATGGGTTGATGAAGGTTGATTGTTGTTGATGAGAGTTGATTATTGTTGATGAAGGTTGATGTGAGTTGATGTGAGGGTTGATGAGGGTTTTTGTTACCCCGGAACGGGGTCTTTCTCGTTGATGAGAGTTGATGGGGTTGATAGTTGTTGATGAGGGTTTTCTGTAAAGCACGGAACGTTCCACAAAGAAGGCTTCTCTGTGGAACTCTGTGTTCTCTGTGGGCTGTATCTGTCTTCTGAAATACCTCTGGTGGTCAGTCAAGGTAAATCAGTCGGTTCTTTGGCTTCCCTCTTCCGCCTCAGGCGCGGAGGCCAGGGGTGAGGCTCAACCCGCTGCCGCTCGCGCAGCAACAACAGCCTCACGCCACAATCTTCCCGTCCCGCATGGCCAGAATGCGGTCGGCGCGGCGGGCCAGTTCTTCGTTGTGCGTTACGATGACGAATGTTTGCCCCAGCTCCTGACGCAACTGCAAAAACAGATCGTGTACTGCTTCAGCGTTGGCCGAATCGAGGTTGCCGGTTGGCTCGTCGGCAAACACCACGGCGGGCCTTGCCACGAGTGCACGGGCAATGGCTACGCGTTGCTGCTCGCCGCCCGATAGCTCGGTGGGCTTATGATTCAGGCGCTGCGAAAGCCCCACGACCGCCATGATTTCCGCCGCTGCCCGAAGACCTTCTTTGCGGCTTTTTCCGGAAATCCAGAGCGGCATAGCGACGTTTTCGAGGGCCGAAAATTCAGGCAGCAGGTGATGAGCCTGAAATACAAAACCAATGTTTTGGGAGCGAAACTGCGCCTGTTTGCGGGGCGAGAGCTTAAAGATGTCGGTGTTGTTGATCAGCACCGCGCCACTATCGGGCCGGTCGAGGCCGCTCAGGAGGTGAAGCAGCGAAGACTTTCCGGCCCCCGAAGGCCCGGTGATAGAGACGATCTCCCCCGCCGCAATGTGCAGCGATACATCATTGACCACCGTGAGGGTGGAATGTTTTTTGAAGAGATGCAGGGCCTGAAGCATGGGCCGAAATTAGGCGACGGCGAGAAAGATGCCCGTCGTAATTGCAGAAACCCTACATTTGCCCGAATTTTTAAAAATCACCACAAAAAACCTATATGTTCTGGACTCTTGAACTGGCTTCTCACTTAGAAGATGCCCCCTGGCCGGCCACCAAAGACGAGCTGATCGACTATGCCATCCGCTCCGGTGCCCCGCTGGAAGTGGTCGAAAACCTTCAGGAACTCGACGATGAAGGCGAAATCTATGAAGGCGTAGAAGACATCTGGCCGGATTATCCAACGCAGGAAGACTTCTTTTTCAACGAAGACGAGTATTAAGGAAAAAAGGAGCCGCGTTTCCGGAAAACTGATGCTCCAAACCAACAGACAAGGCGGTTAAAAAAATACCTCCGCCCGCTCAAACACCCAGGCCATCTCTCCTCGCAGAGGTGGCCTTTTTTCTTGGCGCAGACCGTGTATTTTTAAAAAGAAGAATGTTCCACGAATGTTCCACAAGAGTTCCACAATGTTCCACGGTTGATTTTCAGGCAATAACGCATTTTAGTAAGAGTATCGGAATAATACCATTTTAAA
>DDEO01000085.1 GCA_002336725.1 Bacteroidetes bacterium UBA1952
CAAAATCCATTCGTGTCCATTCGTGGCATCTCTAAATCGTCCACTCGTCATGCACCAATGCCACGATATAATACCGATCATTGTATTTTTCAAATACCATTCGCAGCGCCTTCCAGTCCATCTCCTTTTTTCCCGGCACAAAACTTTCCACCACTACGCCATCCGGAAACGCATACTCCAGATTGTTGAGTGTGTTGCCACGCGGTGGTGTTTTCCGGAAATACATCGAATCGCTGCCGGCAAAATCGCGGTCGTAGATAAAACGCTGGGCGTAGGCCTTCGGCGTGAGTTTAATAGAATCGCCCGTGCCATCGAAAAAGCCCCAGAGGACGCGCCGCGCCGTGTCGGAAGAGAAGCGAATGCCAACTTCTTCGGGGGTCATCTGCACCGTTTTTTCACTGTTTACATAGCCATAGGGCGAAAACGTCAATCCTTCTACCGGATGCACCAGTTCGCTGATGCGTTTGTAATCTTTGTCGTGCAATGCCCGCAATGTAGTATCGGCGATGCGGCGAAGCTGCTCCTCGTCTGATGGACCTTTTTCCACGACCGGCGCGGGCGCTTCGGCCACTTTTTTGACTGGCGGCGCAGCGGTGCAGGCCGCAACCAAGACTGCGCCCACAAGCAGTATTTTTAAAGAAAAGAATTTCATTTGCATACAAAGTTTAGACACCGGAACCCGGAAACAACTCCGCATTCCAGCATTTTCCGGAAATTTAACCCCACAAAAACCGCCGCCATGTCTTTTTCCTTCCAGATAAAAAGCCTTGAAGAATACCACGAGCACTACCGCGAAAGCACCGAATTTCCGGAAAAATACTGGGCCAAAGTATCCAAAAATTTCCGTTGGAAAACGCCCTGGCAAAAGGTTCTGGAATGGAATTTCAACGCGCCGGATGTGCGCTGGTTCGAAGGCGCAAAGCTCAACATCACCGAGAACGCACTCGACCGCCACGCCGAAAATATTCCGGAAAAGCCCGCCCTCATCTGGGAACCCAACGACCCCGAAGAACATCCGCGAACCCTGAGCTACAAGACGCTCTACGAAAAGGTCTGCCAGTTTGCCCACGTCCTGAAAAACAACGGCGTACAGAAGGGCGACCGCATCTGTATTTATATGGGTATGGTTCCGGAACTGGTGGTTGCCGCACTCGCCTGCGCCCGCATTGGTGCGGTGCATTCCATTATTTTCGGCGGCTTCAGCGCACGCAGCATTGCCGACCGCCTCACCGACGCGGGCGCAAAGATGATCCTCACCTGCGACGGCGCTTTCCGGGGCGGCAAAACAACACCGCTCAAAGAGCTGATAGACGATGCGCTGGAGACCTGCCCGTTTGTGGCGCGCGTGATTGTGCTTACCCGCACCCGCCAGCCGGTGAGCATGATTAAGGGCCGCGACCTGTGGTGGGAAGACGAAATCCGCAAGGTAGAATCAGCAGGAAATCCGGATTTTCCGGCAGTGGAAATGGATGCCGAAGACCCGCTTTTTATTCTCTACACCAGCGGCTCGACGGGCAAGCCCAAAGGCGTGGTGCACACCTGCGGCGGCTATATGGTATGGACGACCTACACGTTTGTGAACGTCTTTCAGCCGCGGCCCGACGATGTTTTTTTCTGCACCGCCGACATTGGCTGGATCACCGGCCACTCCTACATTGTGTATGGCCCACTCTGCGCCGGCAGCACGGCATTGATGTTTGAAGGCGTGCCCACCTGGCCCGACGCGGGCCGTTTCTGGGAGATTATCGAGCGCCACCGCGTAAATATTTTCTATACCTCGCCCACGGCCATTCGCAGTCTGATGACGTATGGAACTGCACCTTTGGAAGGGAAGGATTTGAGCAGTCTGCGCGTGCTGGGCAGCGTAGGCGAACCCATCAACGAAGAAGCCTGGCACTGGTTTCATAGAAATATTGGCAAGGAAAAATGTCCTGTTGTAGATACCTGGTGGCAGACGGAAACCGGCGGCATTCTGATAAGCACACTGGCAGGCATCACACCCGAAAAACCCGGCTTTGCAACCCTGCCCTTGCCGGGAGTGCAACCCGTGCTTTTTGATGAAAAAGGCCATGAAATTTCCGGTAATGGCGTTTCCGGAAATCTGGGTATCAAAGCACCCTGGCCGGGTATGCTGCGCACCACCTGGGGCGACCATGAACGCTGCCGCAACACGTATTTCACGGCCTATCCCGGCTCTTACTTTACCGGCGATGGTGCCCTGCGCGACGAAAACGGCTTCTATCGCATCACGGGCCGCGTGGACGATGTGCTGAACGTGAGCGGCCACCGTATTGGCACGGCAGAAGTAGAAAATGCACTCAATATGCACAGCGGCGTGGTAGAAAGCGCCGTCGTAGGCTACCCACACCCCATAAAAGGACAGGCCATTTATGCATTTGTGGTGTATGAAGGCCGCCACGACGAGGAAGACCTCACGCGGCAGGACATCCTGCAAACCGTTTCCCGACTGATAGGCCCAACGGCAAAACCGGAAAAAATCCAGTTTGTAGCCGGCTTGCCCAAGACGCGCAGCGGCAAAATCATGCGCCGCATCCTGCGTAAAATAGCCGAAGGCGAGGCCGAAAACATCGGCGACACTTCTACCCTGCTCGACCCGGCAGTGGTGGAAGAAATTGCGGCCGGACGGCTGGAATAGACGGGCAATAGGCTCGCAAATAATTCAGATCCGCCTCTGCAAACCTGCTCATCGGCGCTGCGGCGATTTTGCCAGCGCCCTCTACATCACAAACTGATTTAAATACCCGGAAATTTCCGGAATATCACGGGCGGATGCTTCGGGGTTGCGCGTCAGCGCACCACCGGGCATCGCCGGAAATTCTGCCATCCCGGGCAATTGAATAAACGCCTGCCCGCCGGCTTTCAACACCGCCGCAATGCCTGCCGCGCCATCGGTATTGGCACCACTCAGCAACACCACCAAGAGGTTTTTTACGCCTGCCCAAACAGCACCCTGCAAGGTTACATCAATACTCGGACGGCTGAAACAGACCGGCTCGCTGTACTCGAGGGCAAAATTGCCATCCGTTTCTACCAATAAATGATAGTTCTGCGGAGCCAGATAAATATGCCCTGCCTGAATTGGGTCTTTGTCTTCCGGCTCCCGGACGGGCGTGCTGCAATGCTGCGATAAAATCTCGTGCAGATTGCTATGCACATTGCGCTGCCGGTGAACGACCAGCAAAATGGCGGCACGGAACGTAGCAGGCAGTGCGCTCAGCAGCAACATCATCGGCTGCATAGAACCGGCAGATCCACCCATGATCACCATCTTAGCTGCGGCATTCGAGAAAGACATGGTTAATACTTTTTGCGATAAATCTTCATCGGGCGCGAGGCAACCTCGAAGCGCGCCTGAATCCGGGCGGAAAGAATGGACTCTTTGGTGCCCAGCGCCAGAAATCCCAGCGGGGCCAGGCTTTCTGTAAAAAGGCCGAGTACCTGCTCCTGCAAGTTTCGCTTAAAGTAAATAAAAACGTTCCGGCAAATGATAAGCTGAAATTCGTTGAACACGCCATCGGCCACCAGATTGTGTTGCAGGAAGGTGATTTTCTCGCGCAGTTCTTTCTGAAAGATAGCGTTGCCGTAGAGCGCCGTATAGTATTGCGTAAAATCCTCTACACCGCCGCTGAGCCGGTAATTCTGGATATATTCTTTGAGCATCGGCGTGGCTACGATGCCCGCCCGGGCCTTTTCGAGATTGGCGGGGTTGAGGTCGGTGGCATAGATGCGACAACGGGACAACAGTCCGCTTTCCTGAAGCAGGATAGCCATAGAATATACTTCCTCGCCCGTGGAGCAGCCGGCGTGCCAGATGTTGATATGCGGGAAGGTCTCGAGAACCGGAAAAATCTGCTTGCGCAAACAGGCATAAAATTCCGGGTCGCGAAACATCTCGGTTACATTGACCGTGAAATTTTCCAGAAACCAGTTGAACGCGTGCGGGTCCGACTGGAGGCGTTTTCCCAGTTTTTCGAGCGAGGGTGTATGCGCCAGTTCGGCTACGCGGCGCAGCCGCCGGTGCAATGACGCTTCGGCATATCCGGAGAAATCATAGCCCCATTTTTCCCTGACGAGATTTAGGAAAGCGTGTACCTGTGGTATCGAGAAAGGCATTGACAATACAATGTGGCCTTGATTCTTTGGTTTCTATTTGGCAAGCCACACACGCATTAGAGACAAAAGCCGTACCCCGTCCACAGGTTTGGTAATATAATCGGATGCGCCTGCCTCCAGACACTTCTCGCGGTCGCCGAGCATGGCCTTGGCCGTCAGGGCAATGATGGGCAGCCGCTTGAAGCGATGGTCCATCCGCAGGCGGCGCGTGGCCTCATAGCCGTCCATTTCGGGCATCATAATATCCATCAGCACCAGCTCTACATCCGGATTTTCGTCCATCACCTTCAGTGCTTCCCTGCCGTCGAGGGCGGTCAGGATGTCCACCTTTTTGCCTTCGAGCAGGCTGGTCAGGGAGAAGATATTGCGCATATCATCATCCACCAGCAGCACCTTGCGCCCTTCGAGCGTTACGCCGCCGGCAAGTGCCTCGGCGGGCGTTACCGATTGCCGGGTGGCCTGCTGCATCTTGTGATGAAACAGTTCCAGCTCGTCGAGCAGCCGCTCTTTGGATTGCAGCGACTCGCGGATGATGACATCGGCTATTTTCTTCAGCGCCAGCTCGTCGCTGATAGAAATATTGGTGTTGAGATACACCATCAGCAGGCTGTCCTTAGAGGCAGCACGCAGGCGCTCCAGGTCGGGCAGGCACAGCGTAGTGCAGTTGCCCAGGTCGGCCACCACACATTGAAAGTTGTCTTCCCGAAGCAATTCTACCGCCCGATTGAGGTCTTTTTCCTTCCGGACGGTTGCGGTTACGCCTCGTTTGCGCAGCATTTTGCGTAGTTGTTCTTCGTCGAAATGCCCTTCGCCATACACCAGAATTTGTTGCAGGTTATTTTTAAGATGGTTGGCAATAACCTGAAACGCGCCTTCGAGGTCGCTCTTCTCCACCGGCTTGCGGGCGGCGGCGAGTGCGCCGCTTACGTGAAGCGAAGAATCGTCGGCAGCCGATACAATATGAACCGGAATTTTTTGCAGTTCGGGGTCGTCTTTCAGAATTTTGAGCAGCGCCCAGCCGTCGATCACCGGCAGTTGCATATCCAGGATGATGGCCGCAGGCTTGTAGCGACGCGCATACAACAGGCCCTCATCGCCCTGCATGGCCACCAGCGCCTTGTAGCCCCGTTGGCGGGCAAAATCCCGGACGATGGCAGCAAATCGTGGGTCGTCTTCCACAATCAGCATCACCTTGTCGTGGGGCGCAATCTGCCGGCGGTCGTCTGCTACGATTTCCTGCTCGGGGATGTTTTCCGGGGCTGTTTCGGCCAGTGCGGCTAGTTCTTTGGGATCTGCAAAGGGCATTTCCGGAATGCCGTCAGCAGGCCCCGCTACCGGCACTATCACGGCGAAGCTGCTGCCTGCGCCCGGCGTGCTTTCCAGATAAATATCACCCCCCAGACGGCGCGCCAGTTCGCGGGAAATAGACAGTCCCAGTCCGGTGCCGCCATATTTGCGGCTCGTAGAGCCGTCGGCCTGTTTGAAGGCTTCAAAGATTACCCGGTGCTTTTCGGCGGGGATGCCAATGCCGGAATCTTTTACAGCAAAAGCAATGTATCCGGTGCGCGGCTTGCCGTTTTCATCTTTGGGCTGCGTTACCGAGAGTGTTACCTGCCCGCCTTTCGGCGTAAATTTAAAAGCGTTGGAGAGCAGGTTTTTAAGAATCTGCTCGAGGCGGGCCTTATCAGTGTTGAAGGGTGCGGCGGCTTCGGGTTGTAGCTGCGTTTCAAAGCGAATGCCTTTGTCCTGGGCTATGGCTTCAAACGGCGGGCGGATGTCGCGCAGGATGTTTTCAGCGGGTATCTGCTCAAAGAGGAAGTCTATTTTTCCGGATTCGATCTTGGAAAGGTCGAGGATGTCGTTGATCAGGTCGAGCAGGTCGGTGCCGGATTTATGGATCACCCCGGCATATTCCACCTGTTTCTCGGTAAGGTTGTGGCCGGTATTTTCCTGAAGCAGTTTGGCCAGGATGAGTACACTGTTGAGCGGGGTGCGCAGTTCGTGGNNCATATTGGCCAGAAATTCGCTCTTGTAGCGGCTGGTTATTTCCAGTTCCTTTGCCTTTTCGAGAACCGCAAGGCGGGCTGTTTCCACCGCCTGATTGCGATCTGTCAGTTCTTCGTTTATCTGGCGCAGTTCTTCCTGTTGCACGCGCAGTTCCTCCTCCGATGCCTGCAACGACTCGGCCTGATTGGTCAGTTCTTCATTGGTCTGCCGCAGTTCTTCCTGCTGGCTGAGCAGTTCTTCGCTCTGGGCCTGAATCTGTTCCAGAAAGCGGGCAGCCTTGTCGCGGGTCATTGCGGCAAACAGGGCGGCAGACACCGTATGAATCGTAGATTGGATAAGATCTATCTTCCGGTCTGCAAACTGTCCGAAGACAGCAATTTCCAGCACACCCATCAATGTTTCGTCGAAGAAAACAGGCCAGAGGCCCAGCGTTCCGGGCGCTGCCTCACCGGTGCCGGATGCAATTTTCCAGTAGTGGGCCGGCACGTCTCTCACAAAATGCGGTGCGCCCTTCTGGACCGCCAATCCTGCTAGTTGCAGGTTTTGATCGACTTCCGGGTCGGTTTCCAGCCCCACGCTTATTGTTTTAAAGAGTTTGCCGTTTTCGTCGCTCAGATGAAGGGCGCAACCGGGCAGGCGCATATAATCGGCGTAGGCCATAAGCACTTTTCGGGCCGTATCTTCCGGGTTGTCCATCTCCAGGATGGCGGCGTTGAGCGCCTGTGCGCCCTGCAGGAGCCAGTTCTGATGTTCGGAGAGGCTGTGAATACGCTGGATTTCAGCCATATTCTCCTCAATTTCCCGCTCTTTTTGCTGCCGCATACGCAGTTCGCGCAGCACTGCCCACACCATAGCGCCCACGATGAACAGAGTGAGCAGCGTGCCGACTACCACCTGATTGGTAGCCTTTTTGGCGGCAATGGCCGAGCTTTCCGTGCGCTGTTGCAGCAGTTTTTGCTCCTCCAGTTCCATGCTGCTTAGTATCCGGGCCACGGCGGCAATGTGTGCTGCTTCCTGCTGGGTAATGAGTTTGTTGCCGTCGGGAGAAAACCGGAAACTGTCGTCCACGCCCAGTACTTTCCAGAAGCCCTGCAGGTTAGAGGCTTCTTTCTTCAGCCGGGCCACATTGGCGATTTGGGTGGGGTTGTCCTCCGTCAGGCTACCGATGCCTGCAATGATGCTTTGCAACTGGGGGTCATTGACAAAATAGGTTTCCAGATAGCCCTTATCGCGCGTTGCCCGGTAGGCGGCGCGGCTGTTGGCCATATGCAGGATATTATTTTCGATTTGCCGCAGTTGGTTCAGCACCTGATAGGTGTGCCGGGTGATGGCGGCATCGTCTATCTGCCGGTTGAGCGCCAGATAAGAGAATATGCCGGTAAAAAGAGTAAGCAGCAATGCAAGTGCAGAGCCGATATAAAGACGGGTATTGATAGTCCGGTTGCTGGTCATCAGAAGGAAGGGAAGCGGAAAAGCGCCGACGAAATTACGACCGGGCCGGTCAGTGGGTTTTATTCCTGAATCGACCGGCTATGCAGCCATCCGGCGGCAGCATCCCAAACGGACTTCTCCGACGGGGCCAAGAAGCTTCCGGGAATGCGCTTCTCCAACTTGCTCAACAACTTCCGTTATGCCAACAACCCGCGTGCATTTGTGGGCAGCATTCCGGAAAATATCTTCCCCAAAAAACGGTGCGACGGATGACAATCCTACCGACTCCACAAAAAAATCGGGCAGGCTTTTCAATAGAAAACCCCTACCCGATTTTAAGCATTTCTTTTTCCGGAAATCACGCCGTCTATCGCCGCCCAAACGGCATCTTCGGCATTCCCGGAAAACCGCCGGGCATTCCGCCACCCATACCGGGGAAGCCGCCGCCCATGCCGGGTATGCCCTTAAACTTATTCAGCGATCCCATCATCTGCCGCATCTGCTCAAACTGCTTCATAAAGGCGTTTACTTCTTCAATCTTTTTGCCGGAGCCTTTGGCAATGCGACGGCGACGGCTCGCGTCGATGCTGTCGGGGTTGGCGCGCTCGCCTTTGGTCATCGAGTTAATCATCGCCTCAATGCCTATAAAAGCGTCGTCGGAGATGTCAATATCTTTAAGGCCTTTTCCTACACCCGGAATCATAGCCAGCAAATCCTTGATGCTGCCCATGCTCTTGATTTGCTGAAGCTGCTCTTTAAAATCCTGAAAGTCAAATTTGTTTTGGCGGATTTTCTTCTCCAGCTTCTTGNNNNTCGAGCTTGGTGAGCACCACGCCGGAGAAGTCGAGGCGGTCGTTGAAAGCTTTGGCCGTATTCACCGCATCCTGACCGGTCATGGAATCCACTACAAAGAGGATTTCGTGGGGCTGCACCGCGTCTTTGATGGCCTTCACTTCCAGCATCATCGCCTCGTCCACGGCCAGTCGACCCGCCGTATCAATAATCACAGCGCCATAACCTTTGGCTTTGGCTTCCGCGATGGCGGCACGGGCAATGGCTACGGCATCGGTCGCGCCCGGCTCGGCATACACGGGCACTTTCACCTGCTCGCCCAGCACCTGAAGCTGCTGCACGGCGGCGGGGCGATACACGTCGCAGGCCACGAGCAGCGGGTTTTTCTGCCGGTGTTTTTTCAGAAACATCGCCAGTTTTCCGGAAAAAGTAGTCTTTCCGGAGCCTTGCAGACCGGCGATGAGGATGACTGTCGGGCGCGGCGTGAGGTTGAGTTCGCTTTCCGTTCCGCCCATCAGTTCGGCCAGCTCGTCTTTCACGATTTTGACCATAAGCTGACCGGGAGAAACGGCGGTGAGCACTTTTTCGCCCATCGCCTTTTCCCGCACCTTATCGGTAAAGTCTTTGGCGATTTTATAGTTTACGTCGGCATCCACCAGTGCGCGGCGGATTTCTTTTACCGTGGTGGCAACATTAATATCGGAGATGCGGCCTTCGCCCTTGAGGGTTTTAAGGGCCGAGTCGAGCCGTTCGCTGAGATTATCAAACATAAATTTCCGGAAATTTTAGAGCCTCTTTTCCGCAGAAGGGTTCTGCGAGAAAGGGCTGCAAAGGTACGAAGTGGAGAAAGGTGTGGATACAAACAAAAACGTGGCAGGATTATATTCAAAAAAGACCCTTTATGACACAGAGATATCTTTTTTGCCTGTTACATAAAACCACAATAGCGCATCAATAGTGTCCTTTTAATTTCAAAATGATAATGCCGTCTTCGACCGGCTTGTACACCAACCGATGTTCTGCGTTAATTCGGCGGCTCCAGTAGCCGCTGAAATTTCCCTTCAACGGCTCCGGCTTGCCGATACCCGTAAATGGGTCTTTAGAAATACTTTCCAGTAAAGCATAAATTTTCCGGACAGTCTTCAAATCATTTTCCATCCACCAGCCTAAATCCGCCCAGGCTTCATGGTAAAACCGGATGTTAAACACCGGTCATTTTTTTAAGTTCCTCCAGAGACACCGTTATCAGGGTTGCGGTCCCTTTTTCATAATCCTCTATTCGTCGGATCAATTCCGGGTTGGTAATCACGCCTTCCGTCTTAGAGGTTTCCTCAAACGGGATATGAAGGGCTTTTAAAAAGGCCAGCAGCGCTTCCATCTTATCAGGGGATGGATAAACCGTCAGTGTGTGTTGCATACCTACAAATTTAAGCCTTCTTAACCGGGCAAAAGCCTCTTCACTAATAATCCTGCCCTTTCCAAAACACCCGATACACGCCCGGAACGGCGGCGTAGCGCAGCACGTCGTACTGAAGCTGCCATTCGTCGGAGCCGGAGCCTACGTCATAGATTTCGCCGTCGTAAAACATCCGCAACGCGCGGGTGCGATCCACATACACCAGCGAATTGTAACTGATGCTCATTTTTTCCGGAAAATAAGTATCGAGGGTATAAATCTCGCCTTTGTAAAAAACCTTCAGATAGCCGCCCGGATCCTGATAGGCCACCACATGATCGCCCACCTGATATTCGGGCTGAAAAAACCCGATGGTGCGCACGCTGTCGTCGTAGAAAACCTTGAAATAGCCGTCGTTGGTAACAAAAGCCACGAGGTCGTCGCCGGTGGTGTAGGACTTGGGCGCATACTCGTCGAGCGTAAAGGTATTTCCGGAATGGAAGGCCCGAAACCGGCGATTGGCATCCACATAGGCCACCGTGTTGCGCCCCACGCCAAACGACTGCACGGCATAATCTTCTTGTTTTAGCAGCGCACCGCCATAAAAAATCCGGAACTGATTGGCGAAATTGACATAGGCCGCCACGTTATCGCTCACCTGCGCACTATTGACAGCATCCTGCGCCAGAAAGTTTTCGGCGGGAAACACCTTGCCGTCGTAATAGATTTTATACTCGTCGCGGATGCCGTCTTTAAAGAAAACCACGCTGTCGCCAATCAGGTAGCGATCAGTAAGCGTGGTGAGGTTTTTAATCGTTCCACGGTCAAAGACGTTCAGCGATTTGTTGTTCAGATAAGCAACCAGATTGTCGGTCGCAAAGAACTGACTGGTGAAGCCGTCGTTGATTTTCTGCACGCCGCCGCCGTAATAAATCTTAAAAGCGCGGCTGTTGTCGAGGAAGGGAATGGCGGTGCGGCCAATTTTATATTCCACCGGCGGCAGGTAATCGGCGTTGCGAAGGATGCCCCGGTCCCAGACCTGAAACTGCCTTTGGATATTTACAAAAGCAGAAAGTGGCTGCGCACTGGCAGGCACCGCAAACAGGGAAAACAGCAGCGAAGAAAAGAGGGCGCGGGAAATCTTCATGTCCATAAGAAGCGGGAAAATACGACAGACCTTTTTAACCGCCTGCGGATTGGAAATTTCCGGAAAATAAAAAAAAGCCAGCCTTAGAAAAGGCCGGCCCCTATAAACCCTATCACTATGA
>DDEO01000067.1 GCA_002336725.1 Bacteroidetes bacterium UBA1952
TTTCAACCCTTGATTGGCATAATTACATGAGTGGCACCAACCGTTTTGGCCAGCCGTTCACCAACGATTATACCGGGCAGTGTGGCACCGCGACCAAGGGTTATGGCAGCGGGCCGGCGTGCGCCACGCTGTGGACCGGCGACCCGAGCGTAAACCCCAGCTGGTCGGAGTGCTGCAGCAACAACCCACCTGGCGACCGCCGTTTCATTCTTTCTTCTGCGCCGTTTCAGATGCCCGTTGGCTCGGTGCAGGAAGTGGCTTTTGCACTGGTGATAGCCCCCGGCGGTGGCGGCTGTCCGAATGTAGATCTCACCAACATACGAGCTACTGCCGACACGGCCCTCCGGATCTACAACAACCCGGTATATGCCACAGCCGTCCGGAATGGGTCGGCGTTTTCCGGAATCGTTCTGGCTCCCAATCCGGCCGGTAACGAGCTGAGGGTTCAGAATATGCCCGCTGCTGCTACTGCCGTGCGGGTTTTCGGCCTCACGGGCAGAGCCATAATCCTTCCAGTACAGCAGCGGGGCACAGAGCTGGTGTTGCAGACCGCTGCACTGGCACCGGGCGTTTATATGCTCCAGATGATCAGCGGCGAAGCAACCGAGATACGCCGGTTTGTGAAGCAATAAAAATGAATTGCGCTGCAACGGAGCAGAAAAAACGGGTGTATGACCAATTGCACAAACGGAGCATCAGCCGCNNTTTTGCCGGAGATGCAATCTGTCATACACCCAAAAAAATCGCCTGCTGCCAGGGTTTCCAAAACCCCGGCAGCAGGCGGTTTTCTACAATCCCAGATCCAGCCCCAGCACGGCGCAGCCGTTTTTGTAAAAATCGCGGCCCTGCAGCGGAGCATAATAACCCGCATGGAGATTGATATAAGCGAGGCCCATCACCCGGTAGCGCAGCAGATCGTGGAGCGCCAGTCCCGCCTCGTGGTAGCCCTGCGATGCGTCGCGCAACTGGACGTACTGATGAAGTTGCGCATGGCCCAACTGCCCCCAGATGCCATTGTAGCCCACCGAAAGGCTGGGGTAGGAGAACGTGGTTTTGAAGAAGTGGAAATCGAAATGATGCCGGAAATGCAGGCTCACGAAAATGTCGTTGTAGAGGTCATAGGGCCGCAGGGTATAGAAATTGCCAAACGTGAAAGCCGCGAAATAATCCAGCCGATACCCGCGTGCAGCAAACAGCCGACTCAGCGGCAGGGGCGCATCCGAAAAACTTTTTCCGCCCATCAGCAGGATGCGCTCCATTCCCAGCCGGTTCAGGTGTTTCCGGAATTCTATGCCGCCGGTGAGTTGCAGGTAGCGGTTCTCCACGCCCGTCGTGCCGTCGGCTTTTTCCGGTTTCAGCCTGCCGCCGGTCAGGTTCATATACAAGATCGGATAGCGCGTATCAATGGGCAGATAGGTGCCGAAAGAGTAGGCGCGTTTTTCGCCAAAGGCATAGCGGGTGCGCAGGGTGATTTCCTGACTCCTGATTGCTACATTGCTATCTGCAAAAGGCAGAAAGCGGTAGGCATACAGCGGGCGGGTTTTCTCTAAAGAAAATTCCGTTTCGGTGCTCAGATACCCCATGCGGTTGCGCAGTTGCAGGGTTGCTTTCTCGCTCAGGTCGGCGCGCTGAATGAGATATTGGCGGATATAATCGCTTTCAAGGGTCTTGTCCAGATAAACCCGTCCGGGGTCGCGCAGGTCGCGGTCGTAGCTAATGCGCAGCACCTGTTCCTGAAAATCGTCGAAGAAAAGCTCGGCAAAACCACCATATTTCCACCGCTTGTCCTTCAGGCCATAGCCGCCCCACAGTCCGGCAGTGCCTCTTTTGGTGATCTTATCCGATGTCTGAAGGCCCAGGCCGAGGCGCGTGCCTTCAAAAGCATTGTAGCTATAAACGCGCGTCAGATTAACATCAAATTTGCCGACCGGAAATTTCCCCTGCGGCAGCGCCGAGGCAAAGCGCACGATATTATCGGTAGGCAGCGAGTTGGAGAAAGAATCAATAACGTGGTAGGTCTGCGTGTCTTTGGCGCTGAGCGGCTCGGGTCGTATCGGGTGCCAGTCGCTGTCGTTGTTTTTAACAGCATCGGGCGTTAGGCGGGCCGTGTGGGCCTTGTCAAACCGGAAGCCTTTAGGCAGCGCGAAAGACACGCTGTCGATGCGGGAATTTCCGGAAATAGAAATGTCCTGCGCCTGCCCGCCGAAGTTGCGCCATTCCATGCGGTAGTTCAGTTTTTCCGGAAACCACTGCCCATTGTTTTGGGCATACTGAATATCGATGCGTGTGGATTGGTTGAGGGCCGTGTCTCTGGCTTCGGCAATCATCTGGGACACCACGTAGCCGTCGGAGTTGAGCGAGATTTGCCCCTGCAGGCCGCGCACATTTTTGCGGGGGCGGTATTGGATAATCCATACCGTATCGTTGCCGTTTTGCAATTCTTCGACGAGGCAAAAATAATAGCGGCTCTCGTAGCCCTTAGCCACCGGGTTGGGATAATCCATCTGTCCCAGTTTGATGAAATCCGACTGTATCTGGAAGGGCAGCACATCGGTTATCAGGTTGGTAAAAGCCGGCGAAGAAAGCCCCGAAACACGGGTTGCCAGGATGTCTTCCTGCAGGCTTGCCGGGCGGCGATGGCTGCGGCGGCTGTAGGTCTCGGCGATAAGCAGATGCTGGGTTTGCTGAAAATGTTCTATCTTCTTTTGCAGGGCGCTGTCCTGCCCGGCCAGCCCGGCCATGTTCATGTCGGCAATCATCTTGTAATAGACGCTGCACTGATATTCCGGGTGTTTTTCGGGGTTGTGGCGGTCGCGGTGGGCGAGCGCGGCGTTGAGCAGCCGGCGGATTTTCTTCATCGGCGACCCGATTTTGACCTCTGCCAGTTCGGCTTCTTTGGCTGGTTGCAGCCGCAGGAGCAAAGGCGCTTCTTTTCCGGAAAAAGGAAGCGTTTTGGTTTGATAACCAATGCTGGAGACTTCGAGGGAGCGGATATTTCCGGAAATGGAAAGCGTGAAATTCCCGGCCAGGTCGGCGACAGTGCCTGTGTTTCCGGGCAGCATCCGCACCGAGGCGAAGGGGATGCCCTTGCCGGTTTGTGCGTCCTGCACCACGCCGTTTACCTGCGCACGGGTTTGCGCATACACAAAAGAAGGCAGCCCCCAAAGGGCAAGAAAGAAGAACAGCAGCCGCAGGCGTATCATGGATTTTCAAAAATAGGGCGCAGATACTTCGTAAATTCAGCTTGTTCCGATTATCTTTAAGCCGTTCAAACAGACCATGAAAGTTCTACGCATCCTCGCAGCCGGCGCTGCCCTTCTTACGATGGCTTCCTGTGGTAAGGAATACAATTCCATTCCCAACGGCAATAATACGGATAATCCGCTGCTGCCCCTCGGCACGGCGGGCGAAGGCCAGATACGATTTAACCTGTGGCAGGAAAAAGTGCGCATCACCGGTGCCTATTGGAGCGACACGATGGTGGGCAGCGCGACCTACCGGCAGATTGTGGGCGGCATTACCGGCCCGGATGGCGCGTTTCAATCGGTGAGCATGATCTTTCCTTATGTGGATACGGCCAAGAAAGTGCTCACCAGCAAAGACTCTGTTGTGTTTAATTTCAGCCTTGCCGACCTGAGCAATCCCGCAGAACCGGTCATCGGTAAGATTTACAGCAATCAGTCGGCGAGCACCAAAGGCAGCGCCATGACCGTTGCGCTCAGCCAGCAGGATGCCACCACGCTGCGCGGCAATTTTTCCGGAATCCTCTCCCGCCAATACCTCTCGGCAGATTCCAACGACGTGGTGGAACTCACCAACGGAACCTTCTGGGTGAAGAAGCGGCAATAAGCGAGGCCATCAGAAAGTCTTATTCCCTAAAAAAAGCCCCCACCATTTCGGTTGGGGCTTTTATTATGTTTGCAGAATGAAAGCTATCCCAATGATGCTTGCAGCGGCAGTGCTCGCGGCAGTCGGCACTTCCTGTTCGCCTTCCAAACCCAAAAACTGCCCGCCGGTAACGAGCCGGGCCATTATTACGGAAACCGATGTGCTGCGGGGATACCTGCGCGATAAAGGTATTGCCGTGCAGGAAGATTCGCTCGGTTATTTCTATACCATCGAAGAGGCCGGAACGGGCAAAGCACCCAATCCCTGCTCGGATGTAACGGTGGACTATGAAGGAACGCTCGCCAACGGCATGCCCTTCGATGCCGGGAAAAACGTTTCTTTCAACCTCTCGCAACTGATTCTGGGCTGGCAGATGGGCATTCCTAAAATCAAAGAAGGCGGGAAGATAATCCTGTATCTGCCGCCCTCTATCGCCTATGGCGACCGCGCTTCCGGCGACATTCCGCCACACTCCAACCTGATTTTTAAGATTGCGCTGAAGAAGGTGGAGTAGGAGTGCGCCGGCAGGCGCGTTCTGCTTAAAAAACACCCGTCCGGATTTGAGAAATCCAGACGGGTGTTTTTTATTAAAAAAAAGAAACTTCTATTCGCCTGCAACGGCTGCTGCTTCAGAAGCCGGAACCGCTTCCTGCGCACCCAGCCAGCGTTCGGCATCGAGGGCCGCCATGCAGCCGCTGCCTGCCGCCGTTACCGCCTGCCGGTAGATATTATCCTGCACATCGCCGCAGGCAAATACGCCGGCCACATTGGTGTTGCTCGTGCCGGGCTGCGTCAGGATATAGCCGCTTTCGTCCATCTCCAGCCAGCCTTTGAAAATATCGCTGTTGGGCTGATGGCCAATAGCCACAAAGAAGGCGCTCACCGGAATCTCCTGCATCGTGCCGTCTGCGTTGTTTTTGATGCGAACGCCTTCTACTTTCTTGTCGCCCAGCACCTCGTCGGTCTCGCTGTTGAAATAGGTTTTGATATTGGGCGTAGCCAGCACCCGCGCCTGCATCACCTTGCTCGCCCGCATATTGTTCTGGTCTTTGCGGATAATCATGTGTACCCTGGAGCAAATTTTCGACAGGTAGAGGGCTTCTTCGCAGGCCGTGTCGCCTGCGCCCACGATGGCTACTTCTTTTCCTTTAAAGAAAAATCCGTCGCATACCGCGCAGGCGCTCACGCCATAGCCGTTTAGCCGCTGTTCCGATTCGATGCCCAGCCATTTGGCCGAAGCGCCGGTGGCGATAATCACCGAGTCGGCCTCGATGGTTTTTTCATCATCAATTTCTACCTTAAAAGGGCGGCACAGGAAGTCCACTTTTGTGGCCAGTCCCCAGCGGATATCGGCACCCATACGCTGAGCCTGCTGCTCAAAATCCACCATCATTTGCGGCCCCATGACCCCTTCCGGATAGCCGGGGAAGTTTTCCACATCCGTGGTGATGGTAAGCTGGCCGCCGGGCTGAAGCCCCTGATAGAGGACGGGTTTCATATTGGCGCGGGCGGCATAGATAGCAGCGGTGTAGCCGGCAGGGCCGGAGCCGATAATGAGGCAGTGGACGTGTTCGTTCATACAGTAAAATCAGATTAAAGGACCGGGGGTAAAAGTTTCGGGATACCCCTGTCAGGATGTGCCTGTCCCGGAGCAGAACAAAAGTATCAAGACGGAAGATTCCGGCATCGGATGCAGGCAGAAAGACATTTTAATATCCGGAGAGATTTTCCGGAAAAGATGCGCTTCAAAGCCGTCTTTCTTTAGAAAACATAGCGCCCATCGGGGGTGTAGATAACGGGCAGCAGTTTGTGGTTTTTCTCAAAATAATCGTAGCCCGCTTTCAGGTTTACCCAGAAGCGCTGTTTCTCCTCATCGTCCTTGTATTCGCGGCCCAGAAAATTCAGGCCTTTTTTATCAAATCGGGTGGGGAAGATATGAATCGGGATGTAGGTTTGGCCGGCGAGGCGGCTGGAAAGACACACGACGTATAGCTCCTGAATAATCGGGTCGGTCAGCGGAATGCAGCCCACCGTTACGCAGGAGCCGTGGATATAAATATCACCGCCGGGCTTCGTTTTGTTGCCCATGATACGGTCGCTGTAATTGGGGTAATTGAGGAGCATCGAAAGGTGAAAATCACTCTTCGGGTTGTAGTCGTCAATAAAATAAAAGCCTTCGGGCACCTGCCGGTCGCCTTCCATACGCTTGGGGCCGAGCGCACCGCTGAGGGCGCATACCTTATAGGTTTTGATGAGTTTGTAGGCGCTGGTATCGTCGTTGCGCGCCCAGAGTTCCAGTTCGTTTTGCGCTTTAAATTCCCGCAGATACAAATTGGCGGTCGGATACGAAACGCCCTGTGCCGCAAACAACTGCGCAATGGTGTCTATATTCCTGGCCCAGGCGTTGGTAACGCGGGTGAAGGAAAACTGAAAATTCCGGAAAGTAGTGCTTTCGTCCTGCGCACGGGCGGTGGAGAAGACACAAAAGAGGGCCAAAGTCCCGATAAAAAACGCCTTAAACCGTCGGATAAACTGCACCATAGCTGTGCCGACAAAAATAGCCTTTTAAAGGCGAATATCTCTTTTAAGAAAAGCCAAAAACCGGAATGCCCCGAGAGAACATTCCGGTTTTGGGGAAAATTTAAAAAGCTGCTGCCTTACGGCTGCACGGTAATCCGAGTAATCTGCTTTCCTTCGGCTGTCGGGATGTGGAGCAGATAATTTCCGGCGGCAATCCCGCTCAGCGAAAGTTGCTGTGTGGACTGTGCATCGGTGATTTCGTAGCTTTTCACCCGTTGTCCATTCAGGTTGTAGAGTTGCAGTACAGCGCCTTTTTGCGGCGCAGTTGCAAATTCAAGGGTCAGTTGCTCGCGTGCCGGGTTGGGGCTGATGCGAATGGTATTTTCGAGGGAAACACTTTGCACAGCAGTCGCCATGGGGTGCAGGGTTTTGGCAATGGTCTCGCGCCAGAAATCGTTGGCCGTGCTGCGCGGATTGGCAGTCGTAATCTGAATTTGCGCCGACGGGGTAGTGGCGTAGTTCATCTCTTCGGGATAGATGCTATAGCTGCCGACCGGCACATTAGCAAAGCTGTACATTCCATTGGCATCGGTTTCGGTGGCGGCTACCAGGCCATTGGCATTGTTGCGCAGCAAAACGGTGATGTGGGGCATCGGGTCGCCGACGGCAGCGCCTTTATTGGCTCCCTGAAGAATATTTCCGGAAATAAAGCCCGGGCCGGTCATGGGCGTGCCTTGTTGCAGCCACACGCTGGCGTAGGAAGTTGCGCCGGTGTGGTTAATCACGGTGGCGTTATTCCAGTAAGCGGCGTTGGTGGCGTAGGTAGGCAAAAAGCCGGTCGTCCACGACGAAGGCTGGTTGATCATGTGAGCTTTGACGCGGTAGCTGCCGGCGGGCCTGTTCATAAAGTCGTGGGCGGCAAAAGCCATATTCGCGCTAATGGGAATCAGGGCCGAGTCCACCGCCGAGAGCGTCTGCGCACTGGAATCATATTTAATGAGCCACATTTTCAACGAAGCGCCGGCGGCGTTTACCGTGCTGTCCCAACTAGCATAAGCCGTGATGACATTGGGCGGCGGGGGTACAGAGGTAACGTTTATCGTCTGCATAACGCTATCGCGACACAGCACCATGCCGTTGCCGGTCCACGTAGCCTTCAGCCAGATGTTGTAAGTGCCGTTTTGAGCGAACGTATAGGTCTTGCTTCCCGCTCCTGTGGCGCTAAAGCCGGCATTGCTGCTCCATTGGTAAGCTACTGATACGCCTGCCGTTGCCGGGTAGCTGCTCGTGTTATTGAAGGTGTAGGTAGCGCCGTTGTTGGTGTAAGTAAAACCGGCGTGTGCGTTGGCGCAGTTGAAGTTGGACGTGCCGCCGGTTGCGATTATTGTTACGGTATCTATCTTATTGCAGGGCGGGTAGGAAGGATGCGAAAGGGTGGTGGTAGCCGTTATCAGATAGTTGCCGGCGCTGGTATAGGTGTGGGAGTTACTGGTTCCCGAAGTGCCATCGCCATAATTATAGAGCGTGGCCGATGTATAACCGGGTGCATTGCCTCCATAAACGTTCTGATTGATATTCCAGGTGAGGCCGCTGCCGCTACGGTTTAGATAGCTATAAACACCGGCACAGTTGAGTGGCCCTTGTACGGTATCCTGTATCCAGATGCTATCCGTGCAATAATTAGGCGATTCCAGATACAGCGTATAAACGCCCCCGTAGGCAAACGTAGCTGTTTTCACAAGCCCCGTGCCGGTTGTGGTTACGCCGGTGCTGGGGTTGATGTTAAATGAATATGCCGGCACGGTTGCCGGCACCGTGAGCGTGTAGGTCTTCACCGGCCCCGCGCCCGATTTGGCGATGGCCAGGCCGCAGTTGGTAAGCTGTGCGTAGCTCCCGATGGCCGACAGCAGCAGGCCGCCGAGGAGAAGTAGTTGTTTTTTCATGGGTAAAGCGTGTTTGTTTAAATGCCTTTGGAAAGATGTTGAAAAAGACGGCAGTGAAGGGAAGGAAGGTTGGGCATTTCCGGAAATATTTTGAATAAAAGCCCTGTCCGGTTTCTGGTCTGTCAAAATATTGCAGCCGCGTTCTTCAAAGCCCTTTTTGGGCTTTTTTGCGAGAATATCTTTGCCCCGGTGTCTCTTTCTTTGGATTAATTCCGGAAATTTCCTACCTTCGCCCGCTCAAATTGAAAATTCCCATGGACGCCATAGCTTTCGTTCACGAACAAATGACCGCTCAAAAGACGGTCCCGCATTTCAAAGCCGGTGATAACATCACTGTTAACTACCGCATCATTGAAGGCGCTAAAGAGCGTATCCAGGCCTACCGAGGCGACGTTATCAAGCGTCAGGGTCGCGGTATGACACAGACTTTCACCGTCCGCAAAATGTCGAACGGTGTAGGTGTGGAGCGCCTTTTCCCACTCTACAGCCCCAACATCGAGTCTATCGAGCTGAACAAATCGGGCCGTGTACGTCGTGCTAAACTCTACTATCTGCGCGAGCGTTCCGGCAAGAGCGCCCGTATCAAGGAGAAAAAACGCGCCGTTGCCCCGAAAGCAAAAGCGGTCGAAGCTTAATTTTTTTACGCCCTCCCTTCTTTCCGAAAATTGCCGCATCCTGCTTACGGGGTGCGGCTTTTCGCGTCTGGAAATACGCCGTATGGAACGCGGATAAAACCGATCTTTACGGATTTTCACGGATGAAAAAATCCGTGTTTATCCGTCTGAATCCGCATTATCCGAGTTCCAATAACTCAATTTCCGGCCCTGGTCTCTGATTTCTTGGATTTTGCGTTTTGATACCGGAACTTTCCTTCATGAAGGAAGACCTGCTGCAATTCATCTGGCAATACAGCCTGTATCAGCCCACCGGCCTCGTTACCACCGCCGGCGAGCCGGTAACGGTCGTGCATCCGGGCGTGCTCAACCGCCACTCCGGCCCCGATTTTTCGGCGGCTAAAATCCGCGTCGGCGAAACCCTTTTGGCCGGGGCCATAGAGATGCACCTGCGCAGCAGCGACTGGATAAAACACAATCACAGCGCCGACGAAGCCTATAAGAGCGTTATCCTGCATGTGGTTTTGGAAGACGATATGCCGGGCGCTGTTTCCGGAATTCCCGTGCTGGTTTTGGCCCCGCACATCCCCGAAGAAGTAGAAGTTCGGTACGCCGATTTGCTGCGCACCACCAGCCCTTTGCCCTGCGCTCAGCAGCACCGGCAGGTTTCTGAAATCGTGAAAAACTCCTGGCTCACCCGGATGCTCTCGCAGCGTTGGGAACGCCGCTTTGCCGAATACGAAGCGCGCCTCGCCGCCCTCCACGGCGATTTTGCCGCGCTGCTCTACGAGCGCCTCGCCGCCGGACTGGGCTTTAAGGTGAATGCCGAGGCTTTTAGTCGGCTGGCGCGACAAACGCCGCTGACTATCCTGCTTAAAAACCGCAACAGTCTGCCCACACTCGAAGCCCTTTTGTTTGGTCAGTCGGGGTTATTTCCGGAAAATGCTACCGAAACCTACGTGCAAACGCTGCGGGCCGAATACGGGTATCTCCAGCACAAATATTCCCTTCAGCCGCTGGCCGCCCACGAGTGGAAATTTCTGCGGATGCGCCCGGCCAATTTCCCCACCATCCGCATTGCCCAACTGGCATCCGTTCTGCATATTTTAGGCGACAATCTTCCGGCCTTGTTAGATGTTTCAGATGCCCAGGAAGCGGTCGCGAAATTAGGAGTTCCGGTGAGTAATTTCTGGCACACGCACGCCAGTTTTAAGGAAGGAAAAGAACACGCGCCGCAGGAAAAAACGCTTGGCAAAAGCAGCGCCGAAAACCTGGTCGTCAATGTGCTGGCACCGCTCAAATACCTGCGGGCCGCGCATTCCGGAAATGCAGCCGAACGCGAGCGGGCAGAGGCTTTTTTAGACAGTCTGCCGCCGGAAAAAAACAGCCTTATCGCCCATTTTACAGACACCGGCTGGAAGCCCCGCAACGCATCCGAAGCGCAGGGAATGCTGGAACTCTACAACCATTATTGCAGCCGCAAGGATTGCCTGAACTGCGCCATTGGACTTAAAATCCTACGCAGCGCCGTTCCCGCCGTGAAATGAAACCGTCTTTTTGCAGTCGGGGTGCAGGCTCTGAAAAACCGGGCAGGTAAGCGCCGCATTCTTCAGAATCGCCTGTTCTTTTTCGGAAAGCGAAAGGCTTTCCGGATAATAAACATCCACCACAATCCCGCCGATGCGGCGCGGTTCGGAAGCCATAATTTTGGTTACTTCAAAGCGCGTTCCTTCAATCGCCAGGCCGTGCGTTTTTGCAGCAATGCCCATAATCGTTGCCATACACGAAGCAAGCGCCGTGGCCACAAGGTCGGTAGGGGAGAAAGCCTCGCCCTTGCCGTGGTTGTCGGTGGGCGCGTCGGTAATGATGGTGGTACCCGATTGCAGGTGGGTGGCTTCGGTGCGCAAATCGCCTTTGTAAAGGACTTTTGAAGTCATGATTTCCGGAAAATTTTTCGTGCAAATTACCCGATTTTATCCCCGCTCAACTCCGAAGGCATAAAAGTGTTATTTTAGCAGTCATGCGTCTATTCCTAATTCCTCTGCTCGCAACTGCCTTTTTCCTGCTGCCGGAGCATGGACAGGCGCAGTCTGCCGTTCCCACCGATTCTACCCGGTCCCTCTCAATCCCCCCGAAGGAGGGAAAGCTGGTACCATCTGTAGCTACGGATTCTACGCGGGTCGTTATTCCCCCAAAATCCAAACCCGTTATTAAGCCCCGGCCCAGGCCGATTGACCGCGAATTTTCCGGCGGCATTCAAATCAATTCGGATGGTTATAGCGTTTTATTGGAAAAAGGGACTGTGCGCAGCGAGGAGAGCGGCGAAAGAGCCAATATGTTCTATAACGTTCGCTCCTATAGCCTGGAGTTTACCGAATATTTTAGTCCCAACGAACTGAAAAGTTCCCAATCCAGCGACCCCAATCAGGGATCGCGGTCGCAGGGCTATACTTTTGGCAAGGCGGCTAATTTTTATGCCGTGAAACTGGGGATGAATTTCCGGAAAATGATAGCCGGAAAACCCGAAAGCGGCACAGTTTCCATCCATTGGGTCAATGGCGGCGGCCTGGCGGTGGGGCTGGTGAAGCCGTATTATGTAACCGGTAATTTCACGAGCGGCAACGGGCCGATAAAATACGAGCCTGCTACCGCAAATAATTTTCTGGATGCCGCCCGTGTTACCGGAAAAGGGCCGTTTGCCGAAGGACTGAAAGAGCTGAAAATTAACCCCGGCCTGCACCTGAAAAGTGCGCTGCGTTTTGACTTTGCCAACAACAAAAAGCGCCTGACTGCACTGGAAACCGGCGTTGCAGCAGCATATTATTTTCAGCCGGTGGAAATCATGGCGACTAAAAAACCACAGTCTTTGTTTGTGAATGTCTATGCGGCTCTTCATTTCGGAAAGCGTTATGCCGGCAAAGAGCGGTATTGATGTTTAGCGAGATAGCTGTTTTGTGGCAGCGCAGTGGGAGTTGCCGAACTACAGACGCGGGTTAAAATTTGTAAATTTGACTATGACAACGTATCAGGTAAGCGTTATAAATCCGAAGGCAGATAAACTGTTGCAGGATCTGGCAGACCTAAAACTTATTTCTATTACAGAAACAAGTGTGGATGATGTATTTCTAAAAGTGGTGGCGCGTCTGCGTACTAAAGCCGAAAGCGCACCTCCTTCTATGGAAGAAATTATCGCAGAGGTAGAAGCCGTAAGAGCCCGACGTTATGCCCAAAACAAGGCTTAGAGTTATCATTGACACAAATCTGTGGCTGAGCTTTCTGCTTACTAAAAATCAGCAACGACTGGACGCGCTCTTTGCGGATGAAAGTATATTGTTGTTGGTAAGCCCTGAATTGCTGGATGAGATTGTAGAGGTAGCCCGACGTCCAAAATTCAGAAAGTACTTTGACCTGGATGACCTGACTGATTTACTGCTCGCCATGCGGCGGAAGGCAGCGGTGATAGACGTAACCACCAACGTTGCGGACTGTAGGGATGCAAAGGATAATTTCCTGCTTGCTTTAGCCCTGGACGGGAATGCTACTCACTTACTAACCGGTGATAAGGACCTGCTGGTATTAAATCCATTTGGTAAGACCAGAATATTAACCATCACCGAATTTCTCTCAGATCGGTAATCATGCGCACAAAAGGATTTAGTTCTATACACATAGTACGGTGTGTCCTGTTTCGGTTTCTGCCCCGCTACACTACCGCCCGGTGCCTTTTTACATTCTCCCACGTTAAGAACCAAAGCAAAGAGCGGTATTAAACGTAATTTTGAGCCTTCTGTACTATGCAAGAGCTACCGGTAATCGGCGCTACGGCGCCGGTAGAAACACGCGCAAAAAAGCCCGACTGGCTGAAAGTAAGACTTCCCACGGGCGAAGGTTATAAACACGTTCGCGGACTGGTGTCGCAGCACAAACTGCATACCATCTGCGAGAGCGGCAGTTGTCCCAATATGGGCGAATGCTGGGGCGCAGGCACGGCCACGTTCATGATTCTGGGCAATATCTGCACCCGTTCCTGCGGCTTCTGCGCCGTGGCTACCGGTAAGCCGCTGCCCGTGGACTGGGACGAGCCGCAACGCGTGGCCGAAGCCATCCACCTGATGCAGGTGAAACACGCGGTCATTACTTCGGTGGACCGCGACGAACTGAAAGACGGCGGGGCGGAAGTGTGGTATAACACCATCAAAGCCGTTCGCGCCCTCAATCCAGATACGACTTTAGAGACCCTGGTGCCCGATTTTAAAGGCGACCCCGAAGCCATTCAGCGCCTCTGCGATGCCGCGCCGGAAGTGATGAGCCACAATATTGAAACCGTGGAGCGCCTCACCCGGAAAGTGCGTATTCAGGCCAAATACCACCGCAGTATGGAGGTGATTCGCAGGTTTAAGGAAGGCGGGATGCGCACCAAAAGCGGCATCATGCTGGGCCTCGGCGAAACGCAGGAAGAAGTGCTGCAAACCCTGCGCGACCTGGCCGACAATGGCTGCGACGTGGTAACAATCGGTCAATATCTGCAACCCACACCGAAGCACTTGCCGGTGGCGCGCTTCGTGCACCCCGACGAGTTTGCGTTCTACCGCAACGAAGGCTATAAAATGGGCCTCGACCATGTGGAAAGCGGCCCGCTCGTGCGCTCGTCGTATCATAGCGAAAAGCACGTGGTGAGCGGTCGCCCGGCCTGGGAAGCTGAGCAGGAAGCAATGCCGGCGGGGGATGTTTTTTAAAAGAAAAATTAGGTGCGCAGCAATTATTTTAATACTATCGCCTGGGTGCTGGCCTGCGTTAATACGGCCTTCCCGGCTCGCCGCTGCATTTTTCATCCCTCAATGAATTTCTCCAGAGCTATTCTTCCTTGCCCTGCCCTTTAGGGGCAACTAATTGCCCCGCCCTTTAGGCTAATTGCCCCGCCCTTTAGGCTAATTGCCCTGCCCTTTAGGGCGGGGAAGCCTGCATTCTATCTTCTCCGGAGGCCTTCAGGCCTTTATGGTTGGGCGAGCGCATATTCACAAAAAGCCATCGCCGCAGGTCTGGCTGTTTCTTCGTCGGCGTTCAGGATGACGGCATGGATACTAAATTTGCCGCTTCCCCCTATGGACGTTCAAAGCATCAAAGCCCGCTTCGGCATTATCGGCAATGCGCCGGCCCTCAATCATGCGCTTGCCGTGGCCGCTCAGGTGGCCGGCACCGACCTGACGGTACTCATCGCCGGCGAAAGCGGCGTAGGCAAAGAGGCTTTCTCGGCCATCATCCATGCCCTTTCGCCCCGCAAACACAACCCTTTCATCGCCGTCAACTGCGGTGCCATTCCGGAAGGCACCATCGACTCGGAGCTTTTCGGGCATGAAAAAGGCGCTTTTACCGGCGCGGTGGATGCCCGTAAAGGCTATTTTGAAACCGTCAATGGCGGCACCATCTTCCTTGACGAAATAGGCGAAATGCCCATCGGCACGCAGGCCCGCCTGTTGCGCGTACTCGAAACGGGCGAATTTATCCGCGTAGGCTCTTCCAAAGTGCAGAAAACAAACGTGCGCGTGGTAGCCGCCACCAACCGCGACCTGCTGGAGTTTACCCGCACGGGCCGCTTTCGCGAAGACCTGTATTATCGCCTCAGTACGGTTCCCATCCGCGTGCCTGCCCTGCGCGACCGGCAGGAAGACATCCTGCTGCTTTTCCGGAAATTTGCCGCCGATTTCTCCGATAAATACCGCACACCGGGCGTGCAACTCGACCCTTCGGCGCAGCAACTGCTGATGCGCTA
>DDEO01000156.1 GCA_002336725.1 Bacteroidetes bacterium UBA1952
TCGCAACCTCTGCTGTCTTTCACCACAAGTTTCACGCCCCAGCGGCCTGCCGCGCCGTAGCCGTGGCGCATCACCGGCGACCGCGACGTGTCCCAGGCCCAGCCGCCCGCCGGCATACGGTTGTACCACGTCCAGTTCTGAACGCTGTTGCCCACATAATTTCCGGAAAAAGTTACCGTATCGCCTTTGCAGACTGCGGTATCGCTGGCCGTAACCGAGAGGCTGCCCTGCGTCAGATTCACTACCCGGGTCGTTGTATCTATACATCCAGACGTGGCATTACTTACCTGCAAGCGTACGTTATAAACGCCCCGGCCGGAATAAATATGAACCGGATTGGCGGTCGTGGCCGTGGCGCCGTCGCCGAAAGTCCAGCTATAGGTTTGCGCACCCACAGAAGCATCCTGAAAACGCACCAGAAGCGGCGTATCGCAACTATAAACGACTTTAAAATCGGCACCGGGCGGCTGGATGGTAATGGGGCCACCCTGCGCAGTAGCCATACAGCCATTGTGGAAAGCATTCAGCACGACCGTAAAGCTGCCGGGCGAGAAATAGGCATACATCGGGTTTTTGAGGGTCAGGCTGTTGCCATCGCCAAAAGCCCATAAGTAGGTTTGCGCACCGATTGTGGTGTTGGTAAACGAAATCGGCTGTTTGACGCAGGCGATGTTGGGCGTATAGGTAAAAGCAACGTTCGGTGGCCGCCCTACTTCAATCAAAATACTGTCTTTCACCACGCAGCCGTTGGCGGTTGTCATCGTTACTACGACCTGAAATTTTCCGGTATCGGTGAACGTGTGCGCAGGGCTGGCGGCGGTGGAAGTAGTGCCGTCCCGGAAATTCCAGTGCCAGGAGACAATCGGCGACGGATAGGGCGTGATGGTCGGGAAAGGAGAAAGTGTGGTGGTGGTGGTAAGCGAATCGCGGAACTGCACCGTGAGCGGAACGCAACCCTGTCGGGGCGCAGCTTCCATATTGGCTTGTTTGTCGTAGATGCCCACGTTTGCGGGCCGGATGACCGTGGCGCGGCAGCCGCCGGCGGCTGTAACAACAAGCGTATCGGTATAAATGCCGTATTGCGTAAAGCTATGCGTGGTGGTTGCGCCGGTGGCGGTTCCGCCATTCCCGAATCGCCATTGAAAGGTGCTGCCCGCCGATGCCGTGGCCGTGTAGCTCACCGTGGCCGGAATGGCGCAGGGCAGCGCAGGTGTGCTGGTGAAAGCAGCCGTTGGCGCAGCCGCGATGGTAATGTTTCGACGAACGGTGTCGCTGCACCCGTTGATAATCGAGACCATCATCACCGAATAGGTGCCGGGCGCATTGAAAACCGGCATTTCTGCGGAAGATGTGCCGGTGGACGGCGTGGCAGCAGGCCCGAAGTTCCAGAAGACCGAGGCGCTGACGGGATTGCTAATATCGGTAAACAGAAGCGGCGTTCCCACGCAGCCCGTGGGTGTAGCCGTGCTAAAAGCCGCCTGGGGCGCAACCGTCGTAACGAAGCCGGGGCGCAGGAGCGTGTCGGAACAGCCCCGTGCATCGGTTACAATCAGGCGAACGGCAAACGGGCCGGTGCCATTGTAGGTGTGTGATGGAGTGGCGCCGCTGCCGCCCGTTCCGTCGCCAAAATTCCAGTTGTAGGTATAAGGGCTTTGACCACCGCCTGCATTTCCGGAAAATTGAACGATATTGTTAGTCGTTTTGCAAAAGCTGGTGTTTCCGGCGCTGAAGCCGGCGGTTGGTTTGGGATAAACCACAATTTGTCCGGGCTTCGACAGGGTGGTAATGCAGCCGTAGGAATTGGTAACGCGCAGCGAAGCGGCATAGCTACCCGGATTCGGAAAGGTCTGCGTGGTTGTGGACTGCGTGGCCGTAGCGCCATTACCGAAGCTCCACAAATAAACCCCGCTGCCGGGTGCGTTCAGGTTGGTGGTGCTGGTGAAAACAGTGCGCAGGGGCGGACAACCTGCCGAGTCGCTTACTGTCCAGGAAACGGTAGGAGCCGGTTTTATATTGATAAATCCTGAAACGGTTTTGGTGTTGCTGCCGCCGGCATTGGTTACGGTAAGCGAAACAGTATAGAGGCCGGATTGCAGAAAAGTGGTGGATGGATTTTGCAGCACCGAAGTGGCACCGTTGCCGAAGCTCCAGCTATAGGTAGCGCCGCTGCCGGTATTGGCCGAGGTACTCGTAAATTGCACCACCAGCGGGGCGCAGCCTGTCGTGAGGTCGGCGGTGAAATCGGCCACCGGTGTTTGACTGAAACACACCACAGGCAGCAGCAAAAGCAGGAGTAAGATTCTTTTCATAACAGCACGAAAGGGCAGACGGGATAGCAAGTTAAGGCTTTTTTAACGGATTGCAGGGGAGCCTTTTTCCGGAAATTTCCGGAAATTTTTCTATAAAAAAGGAGCCGCCAGACAACCCTTTCGGGCGCTTTGCTGTTGTTTAGCTTCAAACAATACGGTTTATTTAATTCATGCACTCTGTTTCTCCTGATATAAAAACGCTTGGGCAGCTCCGCGCTACCGGCTATCAGCCCCGCTCTGTAAAAGAAGAAGTCCGCCAGAATCTGATTCGCTCCATCGCTCAAAAAGAACAGCCCTTTCAGACGGTTATCGGCTACGAAGACACGGTGGTTCCGGATGTAGAGCGTGCCCTGCTTTCGCGCCACAACATTCTGTTTCTCGGCCTGCGCGGACAAGCCAAAACCCGCATGGCCCGCGAGATGACGCATCTGCTCGACGAGTGGATCCCGGCCATCGAAGGCTCCGAAATCAACGACGACCCGCTGCAACCCATCTCTTCGTGGGGCCGGAAAACGGTGGAAGAAAGGGGCGAACAAACTCCCATCCGCTGGATTCACCGATCGGAGCGTTATAGCGAAAAACTCGCCACGCCCGATGTATCGGTGGCCGACCTCATCGGCGACATCGACCCCATTAAGGCCGCCAACCTGCGCGTAGCCCTCTCCGACGATCAGGCGCTGCATTATGGCATTATTCCCCGCTCCCATCGCGGCATTTTTGTCATTAACGAGCTACCCGATTTGCAGGCCCGCATTCAGGTGGCGCTTTTCAATATTTTGCAGGAAGGCGACATCCAAATTCGTGGTTTCAAACTGCGGATGCCGCTCGATATTCTGTTTGTCTTCACCGCCAACCCGGAAGATTATACCAATCGGGGTTCCATTGTTACGCCGCTCAAAGACCGTATCGAGAGCCAGATTATCACCCATTACCCCAAAACGATAGACATTTCTAAAGCCATTACGGCGCAGGAAGCCGACATTTTGCCGGAGCAGGAAAGCCGTGTGGAGATGCCCGACCTCCTGAAAGTGCTGGTGGAAGAACTGGCCATGCAGGCGCGCAAAAGCGAGTATGTGGATCAGAAAAGCGGTGTGTCGGCGCGGCTCACCATCTCGGCCTACGAAAACCTGGTGAGCGCCGCCGAAAGGCGTGCGCTGCGGCAGGACGCGGAGCAAACGATGGCCCGAATGGCCGATTTTGCCGGCGTTGTGAGCAGCATTACCGGAAAGATTGAACTGGTGTATGAAGGCGAAGTGGAAGGCCCGGCGGCGGTGGCGCAACGGCTGCTGGGGCTGGCCATTCGCTCGGTATTTACCCAATATTTCCCCGACCCGGCGAGCTTCAAGAAAGCAGAGCGGCAGGCAAAAGGCAAGACATTCCAGAAGCCGAATCCTTATAAAACGGTGATCGACTGGTTTGAACGCGGCAACGAACTGTCTTTGCCGGCAGAGACCCCTGACGCAGCCTACCGCGAGCGGCTTTTCTCGGTAGATGGCTTGTATGCAGCCGTAAAAAGTTTTTATCCGCAGGCTTTGGGGCAACAAGCCGCGTTGCTGGCCGAATTCATGCTGCACGCACTTGCAGAATTTTCCCTTATTTCGCGCCGGAATGCCGATGCAGGAAGTTATTCCTTTGGCGATTTACTTTCGGGAATGCTAAACATGAACATTGACGATATAGAAGATGATGCTGATTATTAAGCCTTTACGCTTTCTCACAGAATATTAACAATTCAAAAACCTTGGTTTTTTACCTCAAAAATCCCTTATTTTTGCGGCTATCGTATCATAGACTCATTTCTTATTTCTCCTTTTTTTTATTAAAACCCGCCCAATACGACAAAAGAACTTAATAAGCCGCATATAAAAAACATCTTTGAGCTTCCTTTGCTATCTCTTAAAAAAACCACCCGATTCTTACAACCCGTGTTCTACACTTTTTTCCTGAAATTTTAAAGCAGCCTTTTTCTGGCCAGCGCGTTCATTTTAAAAAAACACTCTCCTTCCCCCACCATTCTGCTTATTATGCACTCTTCATCCCGCACAACCCGCATCGGTGTCTTTTATGACGGCAACTACCTGATGCATGTGTCGCGTTATTACAACTACGTTCACGACCGGAAAGCCCGCATTTCCATCTCCGGTCTGCACAACTTCATCCGCCAGCACATTGCTGCGTCTGACGGCCTTCCCATAGAACTTTGTCCTATCGTGGATGCCCACTATTTCCGGGGGCGCCTTGGGGCCTATGAAACGGCACAGCGTGAAAAACAACTGCTCTATGAGCGCGTTTTTGACGACATCCTGACCAACGAGGGCGTTACCACACACTACCTGCCGATTCGCATTTTCGGCACTTCCCGCTCCGAGAGCAACACCGAGGTATGGCTCTCGCTGGAAGCCTACGAACTGACCCTGCACAAGCGTTTCGATGTGGTGGTGCTGATCGCTTCTGATGGCGATTATACGCCACTGGTTCGCAAACTCAACACGCTTGGCACGCGCGTCATGCTCGTTCACTGGGAGTTTTCCTATGTAGATGATCTGGGCCGCGAGCGCGTTTCGCAGACTTCCCGCGACCTGGTGGCAGAATCGGCCTACCCCATTGCGCTGCACACGCTGATAGATGAATCCGAAGAAGGCGCAGATGCCACGATTGATGCCCTCTTTGTACCCAAGAAAGAAGACCGCACTTATATTCCGGGCCGTCGCTACGAAAACGATGTCGAGGTGAGCTACAGTGGCGGCACCTATAATGCAGAAGGTTACAACAGCGTAAGCGCCGCCCACACCTACAACGCCTCTTCGCCCGTGAGCGAAAACGCGGTGCGCAAAACCGGAACCGTCAAGGCGCTCAAAGATGGCTACGGCTTCATCAGCAGCTACCCGCGCGACGCGTTTTTCTATCACACCGCCGTTACCAACCTGGAGTTTTCGCAGTTGCAGGTGGGCGATGCCGTAGAATACAGCGAAGAAACCATGAACGACGGGCGCGTGGTAGCCAAAGAAATCGCCGTTGTGTAAAAGGCCATTCCCTTTAAAAAAATCTGACAAAAGCGGGAAGCGCGACTTAAAAAGTCCCCTTCCCGCTTTTGTTTTCCGGAAAAATACAGGCCCGAAA
>DDEO01000079.1 GCA_002336725.1 Bacteroidetes bacterium UBA1952
AGTATCAAGTATCAAGTATCAAGTATCAAGACGAAAGACGAAAGACAAAAGACGAAAGACGAAAGACGAAAGATAGAAGTATCAAGTATCAAGACGAAAGACGAAAGATAGAAGTATCAAGACAAAAGAATCCGGAAACGCCGCTCATCAACGACTATCAACGCATGAAACATGAAACATGAAACACGACACATGACACATGACACATGACACATGACACATGAAACATCAATTAGTAGCCTATGCTAATGCCGGTGCGGAAGATGAGGTTTCTGTCGTAAATATAGGGGTTGAAACTGCTGCTTTGCAACACATTATACAGCACTGTTACCAAAATGGAGGCCCGGTCGGAAATGCGCTGACGCAGGCCGCCACCCAGCAGCAGGGCCGGGCCGGAGAGCGTCGTTCGCCGGTTGATCACATTTCCGGAAGCATCGAATCCTAAATCGTTGTAGTTCAAGAAGTTGTATTCAAACTCTCCCTGCAGAAAGACGCTTTCGAAAAGACCGTAACGCGCCCAGGCACTCGGCGTTACAAAGTGTCGGCGCGAGGGATACAACTGCCCGGCAGGACTTTGAAAAACATTGGTAACATTCTGATAAAGATATCCGAGACCCACGCCGGCCATGAAATCATCGGTCAGGCGATAGCCCGCAATGGGCGAAGCGCCAATGGTGAAAGAGTTGTAAGTGCGCCCGCTCCACGGGTCGGTGCCGCCGCCGAAGCCCAGCGTAACACCGCCGCCATAAATCATCTTATCCGGGTCGAAGCCGGAAGCCTTGTTGGCCTGGGACTGTCGCGCACGATGCACCGGTTTTCCGGAAGAGGTATAGACATCCTGTGCAAAGAGACGCGGGGAGAGCAATAAAGAAAGCAGCAGGAAAAACGCACGGGTTTGCATGGTATTCGGGGAAATTAAAAACAGACTTGCTGTGTCGGGGAAGGCGCAAAAATAACACCGGCAGGCTTGGAAGAAACGTTAAGGCAACCGATCGGGGCGATAGAAAGAACGGCGGATTTCCGGAAAATGGGTTGCACCCTTGAGCCAAAAAGCCGCCTTCCGAAACGTGGAAGGCGGCTTTTTGCAGGGGAAGGCTGTTCTGAAGAGGCGATTAGGCCGCGCGGGAGCCAGAAATTTTGCGATAAGCCCACAGCACGATAACCGCGCCCAGGACGGCCATCAGAAACGAGTACATATTGAAGCCATTTACGTCTCCCCAGCCGATGATCGTACCGATCCAGCCGCCCACGATGCCGCCGACGATACCGATAATGATAGTGATGATCCAGCCGCCGGGATCTTTGCCGGGGTGAATGGCTTTGGCAATAGCGCCTGCAATGAGGCCGAAGATGATCCAGGATAGAATGCCCATGATAAGAGGTTTTTTTTGAAGAGGAAGAAATAGGGTTTCGTTTCAGGAGAATGAAAAATCATGCCATCTATGACCCGTAATTACCTATGTCATCCCCTGTCTTTTCGCTGGTGAAGCCAGGGTGCTTCTTATGGGGGCATAAAAAAGCAGCGGGCGAAAACGCCCGCTGCTTCTAAAATTTCACAACCGAAAAACGGCTGATTAGTGTTTGTGGTGCGCCGCGCCCGGATGCGGCAGCGCAAAGAATTCCTTCTCGTCGATGGCTTTCTCTTCTGTCGCAACTTTATTGCGCAGTGTGTCGAAGAGGCGGCCAAACAGCAGTTTCTGATACGTTTCGTTCATCATCTTGTCGTCTTTCTCTACCTGCTTCATATAGCCTTCCATCCACGGCGCATCTTCCATATCTTCAAAGCCGAAGTAGCCTTGCAGGCGCTCTTTGATGTCGTTGCGGATGTCTTCGATGCCCACGTGGATTCCATTTTCGCCGATGAGCTTGTCGGAGATCAGCGACCAGCGCAGGCCGTGTTCAAACTGCGGGAATTCGGCTTCCACCTGTTCGGCGCTCTTTGGCTTGTCTTCGCCGCCGCCCTGCTCCAGCCAGCGTTTCAGGAAGTCCTTCGGCAGTTCTATGGGCGTGGTGTGTACGAGGGTTTCAAAAATTTCGCTGTCGAGGCGTTCATTGGCAACGCGGTCGTATTCGCTTTGCAGGCCTTGGTGCACTTTTTCGCGGAAGGCAGCTTCGTCGGCAGGCGTTTCGTTGGGGAAGGTCTGTGCAAAGAGATTTTCGTCCACCGCAGCCGGTGTGATGCGGCCTATTTTAGCAATAGTAGCCGTGTGGTCAGCTTCCAGTTCGTCCGTTCCGAGGATTTCGGTGGCGAAGGTGCTGCGTTCATTTTCGTCGGCGAAGTCAGTCGCGGGGTTCACCGTTACTGTGTCGCCGGCTTTTACGCCTATGAATTTGGCACGCAGGTTTTCCGGCAGGCGGCCGATGAGTACAGGGCGCTCGGTGTTGCCATTCTGGTCGGGCATAGTGGTTTCAAAGAACACCACATCTTCTTCATTTTCAGACGTTTCCGGATGCTCCATCTGGCCGAGGCGCTGCGTCATGCGCTTGATTTCCTCGTTCACCATTTCGTCGGTAACGGCCACCTTGTAGCGGGGCAGCACGTGGCCGTTGTTGAGGGCGGAGATTTCAAATTCCGGCTTCAGGCCTACTTCAAAATCGAAGGTGAAGTCGCCGGGGGTGTTCACATCAAAAGAAAGTCCGCCTTCGATGGGCAACCCCATGGGCTGACCGAAGAGGGCAAGTTTCTCCCGGCGCATATAGTCTTCAAGCTCCTTTGAAACCGTGCGGAATACTTCATCCTGATAGATGGCGGGGCCATACATTTTCCGCACCATTCCTGTCGGCACATGGCCTTTCCGGAAACCGGGGATGTTGGCGTTTTTGGCTTGTTGCTTCAGGGTTTTTTCAAAGGAAGGCATATAGTCGTCCTTGGAAATGGTAATCGAAATCTTGTCGTGAAGGGGCGCAATATTGCTGCGGGTAACCTGGGCCATATCGTATTTGGGGAGTTCAAGAAAGCCTTTTCCGGAGTTCTGTTTTCCGGAAATAAGCGTGCTGAAAGGTTTTTTATATGAGGTAAAAAAAGGAGCGCAAAAGTACGACCTTATCTGTGAATAGGAAAAAAGGTATTGCGGGTATCGCTGCCGTTTGCCCTTATCCTTTGGTTGGGGGCGGTGCAGGCGTTTGTTTTACCCAGCTTTTATACCGGTCCTTTATCCACATTTTGATTTCCAGATCGCTTGCGGCGCGGGCAAAATCATAGGGCATGGGGTTGGCGTTCATAAAATGCGCCAGGGTATCGCCCGAAAGCTGCGTCAGTTCGGCGGTCAGTTGCGGCGTGTAGCGGGTATCGATGAATTTCTCATCTTCTATGCGGTAAAATTCTTCCTGAAAAGCAAAAAGGCGGCGCTGCTTTTTGGAGAAACGCTCGGCCAGCATCGATACCGGACTCATGCCGCCGGATTTCTGCCGCGCTAGGGGCCGCTGATAGGTCTTTGCCCTTTCAAAAGAATCGCGCTGATATCCCTCTGCAAAGGGCTTTACCCGCACCTCGCCGAGCGATACCGAAAACAACTGCATCTGGATTTTCCAGGGTACATTGCCTACATATTCCGGCGCACGGCGCATCTGCTGGGTATAGCCGGGCGCGGTGAAGTGAAACGTCTCGCCGCCCTTGCCTTCGATAGAAAAATGACCCTGCCCGTCTGTCAGCACTGATAAACCACTGTTCACCGCGCCCACCCGAACGCCGCGAAGAGGCTGCCCGGTTTCCTGGTCCACCACCGTTCCGGCAACCGACTGCGCACGCAGCACGGTCGGCAAAAGCAGCAACAGCAGTAAGTGGAAAATACGCATCATCGGGAACAAGCGTGCAAATTTCCGACCTTTTACAGATTGAGAAAGTTAATAAGAGTAGAAAGTACGCCCGGAGCGAATGGCGCTGTTTTCAGATGAATTCAGCAATTTAGGCACTTTCGGGTGCTACTTTCACTGTTGTCATATACGCAAAACACAAGTATAAACTGCCTATCATTTCTACAACACAGATAGCCGAGATTGCGGGTCAAGCCCGCAATGACGTGTGCTGTAAAGGGCGCTGCGAAATGTGAGGCGTACGTGTTCCCGCGTATGGAATCCGTCCTTCCGGGCTTGACCCGGAATCTCCCAAACACAGATAACCGAGATTGTGGGTCAGGGCTTGTGCTGAACTTGATTCAGTATCCGCAATGACGTGTGCTGTAAAGGGCGCTGCGAAATGCGGGGCGTACGTTATCCCGCGTATGGAATCCGTCCTTCCGGGCTTGACCCGGAATCTCCAAAACACAGATAACCGAGATTGCGGGTTACCGCTTTTCAGCGGCATGGGCTACGTCTGTGCCTGAACTTGATCCAGCCCCTGATTTTCATATCGTTTTATCACCCGAGAGAGAATAATTATTTTCCGGAAATGGCTGCCATATTGTATCCCGAATAATCTAAAATCATTTTGGCAACCGACTTCCAGCGCCTCATTAAACGCTTCTTCTGCCTGCTGGTCAAGAGGCAAAGGAAAATTTTTTATGAAAAAACACCTGCTACTTTTTGCCTTGCTGCTTGGCTTTGCCGGCAGCGCCCATGCGCAATACGGCCCGCGTACCGATCGCTCCGAACGCGGCAATCCGGGGCGCGGCGGATATAACCCCGTTCCAACGCCCTGGACACCCGACAACGGCAACCGCCGGGGCCGCTGCAATGGCAACTGCGCCTGCGGTGGCCGCCCGTCCTATTATGAGGCCATGCCCGATGCCGATTTTGCTGCCGCGATGCAACAGCTCAAAGACCAGTCTTTTGATGCCGACCGCCTGCGCACCGCCCGCTACATTGCTTCTACGTCTTACCTCAGCACCCGTCAGGTGGTAACCATGGCCAATCAATTCAGCTTTAGCGGCAGCAAAAAGGATTTTCTGATTGCCGCCTACCCTGCTACGCTCGATAAGAATATGTATTTCCAGGCCGTCAATACGCTGTCTTTTTCCAAAGACCGCGAAGAAGTCTGGAATGCGGTGGAGAATATGCGGTAAAGAAAAAGCCCAGCTATCGCAAGCGGGGCTTTTTTATGCACAAAGCATCCGTATTTCCGGAAAATACGGCAGTTTTTTCGGCGGCGGTTACACAATGTTGTGGATGCATCGCAGTGGATGCCGGGCCTGTATTTTATCCGATTCCCGGATGGCGAGGTGGTGAAGGTGGTCAGGGAATAACCGGATTTTAAAAAAACGACCCTTTCACGCCTGCTTTCTCCTGCAAAATCGCCAGTGCTTTCTCGCCTTCCGGGCCGAGGTCGGCGGTAAAATCATTGACGTACAGATTGATGTGGCTGCGCATCACGTCTTCTTCCATTTCCTGCGCGTTGCAGACGATAAAATCGCTCAGTTCGGGGTAGCGCCGCCAGGCATACGCCAGACTTTGTGCCAGCAGCGTGTTCACTTTTTCGTAAATCTCCTTCCCGTATTTGCGTTTGATGACAATGCCGCCCAGCGGAATGGGCGCACCGCTCGCCTGTTCCCACCATTCGCCCAAATCCAGCAGCTTCACAAGGCCCTGTTTTTCGTAGGTAAACCGTCCTTCGTGAATCATCAGCCCGGCATCGAAATTTCCGGAAAGGATGCCTTCGGCAACGTCTGAAAACAAGACTTCTGTCTTGTCTTGCGCTTCCGGGAAAGCCAGCGAAAACAGCAGGTTGGCCGTCGTTTGCTTGCCGGGAATGGCAATCTTTTTTCCGGAAATTTCCGGAAATGGAATCGGTTCGCGGGCCACCAGCAGCGGCCCCACACCCCGGCCCAGCGCCGCACCGGTGCGCAGCAGTGCATAATTTTCAAGGAGCGGCAAAAGGGCGCTAAAAGAGAGTTTGGTAACGTCGAGCCGCCCTTCTGCCGCCCAGCGGTTGAGCGTCTCCACATCTTCCAGCACCACGTCAAATTCCAGTCCCTGCGAAGGAATCAGGCCATTGACGAGCGCGTCGAAAATAAAAGTGTCGTTGGGACAGGGCGAAAAACCGAGCGTGAGCTTCATAGGAGAGAATTGGACACCCGCCTTCGGCGGACATTGGAGAATTGGACTTTGCCTTCGGCAAAATTGGGGTACGCCGCAGACTCACCCCTTTTTAAGAGTTTAATACCGATTTGAAATAGCCAAGGGTATATGCGTAGGAACGCGCCAAGAGGCGCGTTCTACTTACAGAAACAAAGCAGTAGGCGGCTACCAAATTGAAATCGGTATAAGAGTACCGGCGCAACTACCCTTTGCAGCGTGCCGGCGCAATATGCGTCCGCTCGTTTTTTTGTCATCCTGAAAGGATCTGCGCAACCTCCTAAGGTCCTCTTTCAGGACGACAAAGATTCGAGGAGAAAAAAGCAGGCGCAGCCCACGCCGGTTCGGCGAAAACGGCGCTTTCAACGCCCTACCCCACAGGCTGTGGCTGTCCCAAACCTTATGCTGCGCCCGCTTCTTGCGCAAACAGTCCTTCCAGCTTTTCTATCAGCGCCGTCGGCGGCTTGGCCGTGAAAACACCGTTGGCAGTGCCGGCGCGTACGCCCCGCACAAAAAGATAAACCGCGCCGCCAAAATCGCGCGCGTAGTCGAAGCCCGGCAGGCGCTTTTCGAGGTATTTTTTGGCCGCCAGCGCATAAATCAGATATTGCAGGTGGTAGTTGGCACGGCGCATCGCTTCCGGCAGGTTTTCGGGTGCGTAGGCTTCCGGCGTATCGCCCAGATAATTCGATTTCCAGTCGAGGATATAGTATTTACCATTCTGCTCAAAAAACAGGTCTATTTTCCCGTTCATCACGCCCTCTGCCTTTCCGGTATTTTCGCGCAGCGACACCGGAATTTCTTCTAAACGCGCCGCTTCCGACAGGGCAGCCAACTGAAACGGCGATACCGGAAAATCAAACTCCAGTTCGGCCAGCCGCCGCTCGTGAGACACGTCCCGGAGCGCAAATGTTTCGCCGCCGGGCATGGCAATCTGCGCACCGGCGATATGCACCATCAGCTCGGTAATCAGAGGCGTATAGGCTTCTTTTTTGGCGGGCATAAAACGGCTCAGCGTTTGGCCGATAGCCCGTGGCCAGTTGCTTTCCCGGTCTGGCTGTGCGCGTTCGAGCAGGAAGTGCAGCATCTCGCCCGTTTTGCTGCTGCGCGGCAGGGTTTCAAAAATAAAGGTGTCGTATTCGCTTGCCTGTTCGCCGGTGCGCGGCAGGCGGGCATATTCGCTGCCGCCACTGATGCCGCTATAGCTGAGGCGACGCCACCAGGCTTTGGGCAACTGAAAATTCGGCAGCTTTGGCAATACGGTGTAGTGTTCCGCTTTTTCGCCCGCAGTTTCCGGCGCAGCTTGCAGGGGCGGAATGGGCGCGTTAAACACAATTTCAGGATTTTTGAGGCCTTTCAGTAGCGGCATAAAAGCCTTGGCCGTCTTGCCGACATACTGCGTGTACGTGGTGGTAAAAAGATAGCAGCCATGCACCGCGCGGGTAATCGTTACATACAGCAGGCGGCGATATTCCTGTTCTTCCTGTGCCCGGAATAAAGTCTCTGTTTCCCCCCCTTCTTCCAAACGTTTGGTTTCCAGAAAGTAATAGTTTCCGGTTTTCGGCTCGCGATAGCTGATGGTGGAGCGGCGTGGGTGGTCCAGATTGCTGTTCCAGTTTATATCCGGCGCAATCACAATATTGTATTCCAGTCCTTTGCTCTTATGGATAGTCGTGATTTGCACCGCTTCATCGTCGCGCTCCAGCCTTTGCAGAAATTCGTCGCCCGGTGCAATTTCTTCATCGCTGATGGCTCTTTGAAGCCACGAAACCAGTTCCGTCCCGCTTAGTTTTCGGCGCATTTGTGTTGCGTGCAGCAGTTCTGCCAGTTGCACATAGTTTGCATAGGTGCGGTGTCCGTCTTCGCAGTTTGTCAGCAGCCAGGTACGCAGGCGAAAGTCTTCTGCCAGTTGCGAGAGGGCGGGCAGAAGGCCGTGTTCGGCCCATCGCTGCCGGTAATGCGCAAAGCGGGTTACCACCGCTTCGTCGTTGAGTTTCAGCAGCGCGTCGGTGCTAAACGGCAGCAGCGTACTGAGCAGCGCACGGTTGATGGCGGCGCTCGAAGGCTCCAGAATGGCCTGCAACAGATGCACTACTTCGGCGGCCTGCGGCGTTTCGAAGATGCGGGCATCGTCGCGAAAAACCGCCGGAATGCCCAGTGATGCCAGCCGCCCTTTCATCTCGCGGCCCACCTTGGTTGTGCGCACCAGCACACCAATATCGGAGGGACGCACGGGCCGGAAAGCGCCTTTTTCTTTCAGCAAAAAACCATTGCGCAACAGTCCGGCAACCTGCAGCGCCGCTTTCTCCTGAACATCGTTTTTATTTCCCGACTCGCTGATGACGATGCAGGGCTCCGACACCTGACCCAGAAAAACACCTTCTTTAGTATTTTTCTCCGGACTCTCCACGGCGATATAATCAAAACCTTCTTCGGCATTGCCAAAGGCAAAGGTGTCGAAATCGGACGTGGGCTTGAAGAAGACATTCATAGCGTCAATCAGCCGCCCTGCCGAGCGAAAATTCCGGTTCATGCTATAGACCCGCGCCACGCGGCTGCGCGCTTCAAAATAAGTGGCCACGTCGGCAGTGCGAAAGCCATAGATGCTCTGCTTGGGGTCGCCTATCAGAAACAGAATGGTTTCTTTGCCAAAAGCGGCATTGAAAGTCTCGTATTGGCGGCGGTCGGTGTCCTGAAATTCATCAATGAAAGCAGCTTTGTACTTCGTACGCAGCCCCGTTACCAGCGCCTCGTTGTCAGGACTTGTGAGTACGCCGTGCAGCTTCGTAATCATGTCGGAGAACGTTATCTGATTGGTGCGTTTCTTGATGATTTCTACGTTTTTGAGGATTTCGGAAATCGCCCAGTAGCGCAGGTGTTGATGGATTTCCGCAAAAACGACATCGCGCTTTTCGGCGGCTTCCAGCAACGCATCTATATTTATCGCCGTCAGGGTTTCCGGAAAATTATTTTCCAGAAAGGTGCGGTCCTTTTTTACTTTTTCCAGAAAAACACTCTTAGGATTCATATAAGGGCGATCGCCTCCTTCCAGATTCGCACCGTGCTTCATCTTCTTCCCTTCTTTTTTTGCCACCTGATAAGCCGCGTAAAGCTCATCGTAAGCCACATCCAGCAATTGCGGAATGCCCGCGCCTTCTTCGATACGCTGCATCCAGGCATCCACTTCTTCGGGCGTAAGCGCATAATCGCGGGTTTCCTCGAAGCCGTAGTAGAGCCGCCCGTCGAGATGGCTTTCTACGGTTTTGCCGAGGCTGTCGCGCAGGTCTTCCACGTCGAGTTGGCGCAGCAGTTTTGGAGAAAGCGTGTTGATATGATGCCGCCAGAATTTATGAAAAAGCTCTTTGGTTAGCGGCTTCAGCGAAGACAGCATTTCCGACGCAAAGGCGTGGGCCGTTTCAAAGGCAAATTCCGTGAGCGTATTCCGGCAAAAGCTGTGGATGGTCATCACCGGCAATTCGTCGAGCAGCAGCACCGCCTGATGCAGGGTTTTTTCCACGGTGTCGCCGTCGGGGGCTGCCTGTGCGTCGGCTACAATCTGCCCAATCAGCGGGTCGTCGCAGGCTTCGCCCCGGCTGCATTTATAGGCTTTGCGAATAAAAAGGCGCACGCGCTCCCCCAACTCGGCCACGGCGGCTTTGGTAAACGTTACCATCAGGATTTCCTTCGGCGGCAGGCGGTTTTCGACCACGAGGCGTAGCACCATAATGGCGATGGAATAGGTTTTGCCGGTGCCGGCGCTTGCCTCGATAAGGTTGCTGCCTTCGAGAGGCACGGTGCGAGCATCAAACGGAAGATAGGTGATGGTATGGGACATGATTTTGGTAGATTTTTGGTTTGTTTTGTTAGGCATCCCGCAAGGCGGGATGTCTGACTATCCTGTAGGCTGTGCCTGCATCTTACAGCAGGCGCAGCCTGCACCATAATCCGACGAAAGCGCAGCTTTCGCCGAACGGACTTGGACGACGAAGGCGGGGAGCTGTTAGGCATCCCGCAAGGCGGGATGTCTGGCTATCCTGCAGGCTGTGCCTGCAACTTAAAAGCAGGCGCAGCCTGCACTATAATCCGGCGAAAGCGCAGCTTTCGCCGAACGCAGGACGTTTTTTCTAAAACAACCCCGTCAGCACTTCGTAAAACGTTGCATACATCCGCCGGAAACCGGCCAGCGCTTCTTCGGTGCTGCACAAGCCCTGCCGGTGATGATGCTGAAAATAGGGATCATACTGATTTTCCTTCTTCGCGCACTTATCGGCTAAACAGCAGAAGGCTTCCAACGTCATCGTTGCCACAACGTCTTTTTTATCCAAAGATCCCAGCATGGCATCGGTGAAGACAAAGGGCTGCTCGCGGCCTTCCAGATACAGCGCCGCCATTGCCTGCAACGCTTCCATGGCTTCCGCCTGTGACAAAGACCTGGCCTGAAAAATCTTTTCTTTCTGCTGCGAGATAAAGTGCATCTCCGTTGCCACGCCCGCCGCCACGCCCAGCAGATATTGCAATCCGGCCTTCATGCGGTGCTTCGCCTCGTTTTTTGAGAAGCAGGGATAACACAGCCGATAGCCGTCGTAGAGCGCAATATTTCCGGAAATATGCAGCCCTTCGCCCAGCGAAATCAGCACCGGCGTATTCGTCGGCTGCGCCTCGCCCAGCAGGTCTTTCAGCAGTTTTTTTACGATACCTACTTCGCCCTGCAATTCTTCCAGAATCACCACCGACATACTGCGCAGCGGCAGGCTGCCTTTGCGAACCATCTGGAGTCGCCAGTCTTCCGGATCTGCCTCGGCCAGCGCGAGCAAACTGTTTTTCAGCAGGTTGCGTTCCAGCGCGTTGGGGTTCAGCAATTCCAGATCCGACAGGGCGGCCTCTGCGGTGTTATACATAATGCTGAGCCGGTGGCGATACCAGCTTTGCAGCGCGTTGGCGGCAAAACTGCTCAGGCTGCCCAGCGGAATTTCAGTAACGACGGTTTTTTCCGGATCCTTGCTTTCCAGCATCCATTCAGACGCGGTTTCCGGCTCCTGCCGCAGGTAGTCGCGCAGGCGCGGGTTGCCGTTGTTGTATTGGGCGCTGAAGCTATGCAGCGGGTGCGTTGTCAGAAAATCCTTCAATGGCTGCTCTTCTTTGGGCAGTCCGTCTTCGATATAATCCAGGAGTTCTTCCACCAGCATACTTGGTGCCTGCACGCTGTTGTCTTTGGTTGCCCGACCGATATAACTGATGTAGAGAAATTTCTCCGCCGAAAGTACTGTTTCGAGAAACAGGTGGCGGTCGTTGTCGCGCACGTTCCGGTCGCCTACTTCGCGCTGCGCCGCCATCTTACTGAAGGTCGCTGTTTTGTCTTTGCGCGGAAATTTTTCGGCATCCATGCCCAGCAGCGCCACGATTTTAAACGGCACGCTGCGCATCGGCACCATAGAGCAAAACGTAAGGCCACCATAGCCGAAAGCCGCCGATTTTTGAGCGCCCTTCAGTTTTTGCAGGAAGCTGCGGCTAAATACTTCGTAGGAAACAGCTTCGGGCATATACTCGAAGTCGGAATTGTAGCCGTTCAGTTGCGCCAGCAGGGCCTGCAATTCTTCGTCTATCTCCTCGCCGGTGTCGGCAATCAGGTCGTTAATCACCCGTTCTACATACGTTACCCAGGCGGCCAGGTTGCGGGTGCGGTAGCGGGTTTCCAGATTTTGCATCAGCATCTCGGCAAAATAGGCAAAGCGGATGGCCGTTTCGGCATCCTGCCCTTCCACGCAGTCGAGCGGATAGAACGGCTCGCCGGATTCGCTCTCGCACAGCGCCTCGCCCTGCATACACACGCCATACACAATGCGTTGCAGCCCATAGCGCCAGCTCACAAAGCGGGTGTCGTCTTCGCTGTCGCCGTCGAGGCCAAAGCGGATGTTAGCATCCCGAATCAGTCGGCGAACGAGTGCGGTATCGTGCAGCCCAAAGCGGTTTCGGATATAGGAAAACTCCAGCAGTTGCGCCACTTCTTCGGGCTTAAAGTTGTTGGCATCGAGCCGCAGAATGGCCACCAGCGCATCGGTGAGCGTGTCGCCGTCCTGCGGGTTTTCGTCGGAGAGTGCATACCGGAATTTATAGGGCGCGTTATCGAAAACGGCTTTGATATAAGGCGCGTAGGCGTTGATGTCGGAGACCATAACCAGCACCTCCTGCGGCGAAAACCGCTCGCCTTTTTCCCAGAGCGCCACCAGATAATTGTAGAGTGCTTCCACCTCGCGGCGCGGCGTGTAGCAGGATTGTACATTCAGGGACCCGTCTTTCAGGTCGGCCTTTGAAAGCGCGTTGCGGCTGTATCGGTCGGCACCGTTGCGGATGTCGTTCTGTATTTTCTGCAACAAGGTTTCCGGCTCCGGCTCCGGCGCAGGCAGCATTTCGTAGGCGTTCAGGAATGCCTCGTGGCGAAACAGCAGTCGAAAGGTATCCTGCACCACGCGGCCCCAGCTGGTGAGCAGCGGATTTCCGGAATGTTCGGCTCCCTGCACGTCAATGCCCTTGCTTTCGAGAATGGCCAGTTGCTTTTCGTTGCGGTCTTCATACCAATACACGCCCGCCGCCGGGTCGAGCAGATAGAAACGCACGTCTATGACTTCGGCCAGCGCACGCAGCAAAGAGACGTGGTAATCGGTGATGACCGAGATGCCAAAGACATAGATAACCGGCATCTGGCGTTGCAGGCGGCTTCTTTTTTCCGGAATCTTCAGGGCTTCCAGGATGGCATCGCTCATGCGCGTCTTGTCGGAAAAACGCTCCTGCGTCAGCGTTTTGATTTCCTGCCAGAGGTATTGCTGCCAGTCGTCGGTATCGGGTTGCGGGCGGTTCCATTTCCGGATAAGCTGAGGCCGGTAAATCTGATATTGGTCAAAAAGTACGGCCACTTTTTCAGCCAGTTCCAGCCGCTTCTGGTCGCTGTCGGTCTCGCTGTTTTGATAATAACCGGCTACTTCCGGAAATTTTTCCCGGAAACCATCGCTGCCCAGCGCCTGAAAAAGCTGCCAGCCCAACTGCGACACAGAGGGCGTATATTGAACTTCATCCGTCAGCAGCCGAAAGGCTTCCAGAATGATTTCGTTCGGCCCCGGATACTTGCAGTTGGCTGCAATGCCGCTGTGTTCCGCCATTTGCAGGCGCAGGTAGTTTTGCATCCCCTCCGTCTGGAGGACTACATAATCGGCATCAAAAACGCCCCGCTGCCGGGCCGAAAGGTCGCGGGTGAAGTGCTGTGCCAGTGTGCGCAGCGAGTGAGAAACCTGGAGAGATATGGGCATGAGTTAGACGAAAGACGATAGACAAAAGACAAAAGAGCGGGCGACGAAATAAATGCTGCTTTCGTTACCCCGGTTTTTATTGACACGCTGTGATAGAACGCGGATGACACGGATTCAGGCGGATTTACGCGGATGAAAAAATCCGTGAAAATCCGTAATCATCCGTTTTATCCGCGTCCCATTTTTAAACTGCTCTTTCCATTAAAGGCTCCTAAAACCGCTCTTGAATCCCCGAAGAGCGGGCGATTTTGCGGGCGGCGGCGGTGCGGATGACGCTTTGGGTTCCCTGTATCCACACTTTTTCGCGGGCGCGGGTAACGGCAGTGTAGAGCAGTTCGCGGCTCAGCAGGGCCATATTTTCGTTTTCGGGCAGGCGAATCAGCACTTCGTTGAATTCCGAACCCTGACTTTTATGCACTGTCATGGCAAAAGCTGTTTGCGCGTCGGGCAGATAGCCCGGCAAAACGGAATGCAGCCCGCCGGAAGCATCCTCAAACCATACGCGCAAAACACCCTTGTCGTCGCGGCGCACAATACCCGTATCGCCGTTGAAAAGACCGAGGTCGGGATAGTTCTGCGTGAGGATGACGGGCCGGTTTTCGTAGTGGCTCATCAAGGGGTGGAGCAGACCTTTCCGGAAAAGATATTGCTCTATCAGGCTGTTGGTATTGCTCAATCCGTATGGCCCCCGATGCGTTACGACCAGCACCCGTTGCCGGTTCAGCTTGCGCAGCGCGGCGAGGATATCCGGCTCTTGGATAAAGGCTTCGTAGCCGGCAATGAAATTTTCAAAAACAGCCTTACTGTGGTCGGCATCCACAAAGACCTGCACATCGTTATTTCGCGTCAGGAAGTTTTCCAGCACCGCCTCGTCGTTTTGGATAATGGCCTTGCTGAAGCGCCCGATACCGGCATCGTCTTTAAACCGATGGCTCACCTGCAACGTAACCACGCGGCGAAACAAAGGGTGCGGGCTGTCGTCGCAAACGGCATCTTCGGGCAGTGGCGCAGCATTTTCCGGAAAAAAGCCGTTGAGTAATCCATGCCACTCCCTGCAAAAGCGATTGACATAGGGCAGCGCACCGCAAAGGTCGCCAAACAGACTGCCCGCTTCCACCGAGGCCAGTTGGCTTTTATCGCCCAATAAAATCAGGCGCGTGCCGGGGCCGATGGCCTGAAGCAGCTTGGCAAACAGGGCCACGTCAATCATGCTGCTTTCGTCGGCAATGATGAGGTCGAAGGGCAGTGGGTTTCCGGCATCGTGGCGGAAGTAGGGCGAGTTGGGCTGCGCCTTCAGCAGCCGGTGAAGGGTGGCAGGCGAGAGCGCCTCAAAGTTTTCGCGCAGCGCCTCAAGGCCGTCGGGCAGCGGTGCCGTTCGCAGGCTTTCGGCCATGCGGGCGGCGGCTTTTCCGGTTGGCGCGGCCAGGGCCACGCGCAGGCCGGGTTGCAGGGTAAAGAGCAGCGCCAGCAGCTTGGCGACGGTCGTGGTTTTGCCCGTTCCCGGCCCGCCGGTGATGATGGTGAAGTTTTGCAGCGCCGCGCAAATGGCGGCGGTCAGTTGCCAGTTGGGGCCGTCGGTGGGTGTGGCAAACAGTTTTTCGAGCAATGCTTTTTGAGCCCGCAGGGCTTCGACGCGTGTTTCTAACAGGGCCTTTTCTTCTTCGGCAAAGCGGCGGATGCGCTCCACGCAGGTGGTTTCATAGCAAAAGTAGCGTTGCAGATACAGCCGGTTATTATGCAGCACAAAGGGCTTTCTCAAATCGCTTTCGCTGCCCACTAGTTTTTCGTGGTAGGGCGAGCAACGGCCCGCCGAAAGCGTTTCCTGATAAGGCTCCGGCAACGAGTCTTTTTCGGCAGCGAGGTCGTCGGTATGGATGCACACATGGCCTTCGTTCATTTTCCGGAAAAGCAGGTGTGCAAAGGGCCGGAAGCCTTCGTCTTTAAAGAAAAGCGAGAACTGCAGGGGCAGGTCGGCGGCGGCGAAAAAGGTTGGGGGCATAGGCGGAATTTAAGGCAGAAACCAGAGAGCAATCAAAGGTCTCTGCTACAAAGGTCTGGCAACGATGCGCCAAACTATGTCGCGGGAAATTTTGTCCAGGAATTTTTTTTGCGCCGCTCCGACGCTTAAAAGCCAATAGACCTCTTGCGAAAGTCTATTTATTCCCTTTCGGGTGCTACTTCCACCGTTGCTAAGGTTGTTATATATAATTATAGGCCGCCCCATAGTCTCCACAACACAGAATAATCGAGATTGGGGGCGTACTACACAGCAACGAAAATGCTGCATGAAACGACTTTCGCAAGAAGTATAATGATAACCAGCGCGTTTTTTTAGGACAACTGATATTCCGGCAGGCTCATCAGGCGCAGCACGGTCTGGGTGGCGCGGCTGGTTGCGTCCAGGTTTTTCACGGCCTGCCCGACGGCTGATAGCGGTGCTTTTTCCGGAAATAAAAGCAGGTAAGAGGCATCCTGCGAAAGCGAAAGGCCGCCCAACGACTTTTCGACTGCTGCCCATTCTACCTGGCTTTGCAGCAACCTCGGCGCAAAGGCCGGCTTGATATCCAGATTCTGGGCGGGCGACATTTTCCCCATCTGAATGTCGTCATTCGGTTTGGGAGCGACCGTCAGGGCTTCCTTTCCGGCCAGAATATAAGGAAGCTGCATCCGCAACAGCAGCGAACTGCTGTCAATCCAGGCGTTGCCCATCGGCCAGCCGGCCACATTGGGCGGTTGCAAAAGCGTTTGCCCCAGCACGTTTTGAAGGATAAAAAGCCCCGAAGGATTGCCCACCTTCAGGGGCAGCATCCGCCCGATACCTGCCAGCAAGTCCACGGGCGATTTGATGCGGTTGCCCACGTTTTTTTCTTCAAAAAACCAGGGAGCGGTAAAGATTTCCTGCAACAGCGCCCCAATATCATAGCCGGAGTCATAAAACATCTGGCTCAGGCTTTCGATGCGCTTGTTGTCGGGGGTCTCATTAACGAAATAGCGGTATATTTTTCCGGAAATAAAGCGCGCCGTTTGTCGCTGCTGAAGCAGAATCCGGATGATGTCCTCACCGTTGAAATTCCCCGTCTGCCCCAGAAAGGTTTTGACACCGTCGTCGTGTGCCTGTTGCCGGAAGACGAAATACGTTTCGCCCGCATTCGGAGCGTTACTACTTTCCGGGATTATCGTATAAGACCAGCCGGTAAAGGCGCGTGCGCCTTCTTTTACGTCTTTCTCGGTATAGTTGCCGCGCCCCAGCGTAAATAATTCCATGACCTCACGTGCGAAGTTTTCGTTGGGATTCTGTTTTCGGTTTTGCTGATTATTAAGGAAATTCAGCATGGCCGACGACTTGCTGACTTCCAGCAGCAGATCGCCGAATTTGCCCATACCTTTTTCCCGGAAAATATGCAACAGATCGCGGTTAAAGTCCACCCGCGTAACGCGTGTGGCGAAGTGGCTGTGCCAGAAAAAAGCCATGCGCTCCCGCAGTTGTGCCTTGCTTTGCATCAGCGTTTCCAGCCAGACACCGCTGAGCCGTTGCAATTCCAGCTTGCCTTCCCGGATGAGTTCCTTACGGGTCGCCTCCTTCGCGGTGTCGGGCAGGTCTTGCATTTGCGCCCGGTAGAGGAGCGGTTGATAAGCCTGAATTTTCGCCGGTACCACCCGACTGTCGGCCATCAGCTGCTGCCAGGTTTGCGCCGGCGTTCGGGCAGCAAGTGTGGGCAGCAAATCTAAAGAAGGGCCAAAGCCCGCCCGCCACAGCAGGTGCAGGTTTTTTTGAAGGTTGGAGAGCGCCATTCTCCACAGACGGGCGAAGGGCGTATTGGGCTTAAACGTCCCGGCAGGAAAAGCGGTATATTTTAAATTTATAATCAATACTTCCTGCGGCATCCGTGGAAAAAAAAGGAAACAGTTCTTCGCGTTTAGTTCCGGGATACCGCGCGGCCACGCAGTTTGGCAGCAGCTTTTCAGGCTCCTGAAAAACAGATTTTCTAAACCCAACCGGCGCACGAAAATGCTGGAGGCCACCCACAAAAACAGCATGGAGGGAGACCTTCGGGCAGCAGATCGCGTTCGGGTACGGCAGCTATTTTCCGGAAATCCGCTTATGCGTCGGGGCCGACCACCAGTACAATCTCTCCCTTGGGCGGCTGCTTTTCATAATGGGAAGCCAGTTCGGCCAGCGTTCCGGTGCGGGTTTCTTCAAACTTCTTGGTCAGCTCGCGGCAGACGCAGGCGGGGCGTTCCGGGCCAAAGTGCTGCGCCATTTCGGTAAGCGTTTTCACCAGCCGGTGCGGCGATTCATAAAGGATAACGGTGCGTTCTTCCTGTGCCAGCCGTTGCAGCGCCGTTTGCCGGCCTTTTTTTACCGGTAGAAATCCCTCGAAAACGAAACTGCTCGCCGGCAGGCCGCTTTGCACCAGCGCGGGTACAAAAGCCGTAGTGCCGGGCAGGCATTCCACGCGCAGCCCCCGCTTGCGACAGGCGCGTGCCAGCAAAAATCCCGGGTCAGAGATGCCGGGCGTGCCCGCGTCGGTAATCAGGGCAATCGTAGCGCCGTCTTCGATTTGCCGGGCAAATTTTTCGGTGAGCAGATGCTCGTTGTGCAGGTGATAAGAAGCGAGCGGACGGGCGATTTCGTAGTGCTTTAGCAGCACGCCGGAAGTGCGGGTATCTTCACACAAAATCAGGTCGGCACGCCGCAGCACATCCACCGCCCGAAAGGTCATATCGCCCAGATTGCCGATTGGCGTAGGCACGAGGTAGAGAATTCCCATGAATGTACAATGCTACTGAAAAAAAGTCGGAAGCCCTGCCGGAAGTGTGGCCTGGGGTGCGTGGCAGATTGCATTTTTATCAAAATATCGCGGCGGCATACCGGAAAAGCCTTTCCTGCTCAAGCGCCGGAGGCAGCAACCGCTGCGCCCGTGCAATGGGGCCATACACCCAAACGCCACCCGTCAGATTCCGGAAATCTGACGGGTGGCGTTTAAACACAAAAACTGATTTTTTTTACCGCAGGCGATCGATGCTTCGGATGATTTTTTCATCCTTTTTGATACCCCGGACGGCGAGGATTAGAAACACGATAGAAACGACCGGCAGCAACGCGCCCAGAACGCCATATTCCTGCGACATAATTCCGGGATTGGCGGCGTTGATATTGGCTATTTTGATGAAAAGCACCACCGCAAAAGCGGCCGAAGCCACAATGCTCAGCGTGGCGATCTGCCTTTGCCGCTTCCGATCCATAAAAAAGAAGATGGCTACCAGCGGCAGGATGGTCATAAAGCCGGCAACGACGAGCAACGGATAATAGTTGGCCGCAGAGAGCGTTTGCAGTTGCGGGAGCGGCACGGTCAGCGTCGGGCGTGCGGGCATGGCCCACTTGTAAAGCACCATGCTGGGCAAAAGCAGCAGGCCACTGACCATAGCGGCCAGAAACAGCCAAAGGCTTTGAATCCGTTGAATCATAGGAGTTAGGGGTTAGGGGTTGATTGTTGTTGATGCGGGTTGATGCGGGTTTCCTTCCCCCCCCTTCGGGGGGATTGAGGGGGGCTTTTTCCAGAAAAGAAACAATCGTTTCCGTTGCGCCGGTGTTGGCCTGCACATAGTGCCGGGCTTTTTGGCCCGCAGCTTTTCTTTCCGCATCATTTTCTATCCAGAACAGCAGCGCCTTTGTGAGCGTTTCCGCATCCTGTATCGCCACTGCCCCACCCGCGTCTAGCAATCCCTGCGCCTCGAGGAACTGATGAAAAACAGGGCCGTGAATGACCGGCGCACCCATCGCCGCCGGCTCCAGCACATTGTGGATGCCCGCCCGGCCAAAACCGCCACCAACGCAAGCAATTGCCGCCGATTTATAAATCTGTAACAACATCCCGACTTTATCAATCAACAGCACACGGGCTGCGGGATTTACGCCGGCGCTCCAGCGGGTTATTTTTCCGGAAAAAAGATTTTCTATTTTCCGGAGATGCCCTTCGTCCACTTCGTGCGGCACGATGACGAGCTTCCAGTTTTCCGGAATTTCCGGAAATATTCGCGTCAAAAGTGCCTCGTCGTCGGGCCAGGTACTGCCCGCAACGAGCAGCGGCGCACCGCCGGAAAAACGACTGATTTCCGGAATTTCGGTTGCGTTCCCGGCCGCTTCGGCCACGCGGTCGAAACGGGTGTCGCCGGCCACCGAGACATTGGAAAAGCCACTTTGGAGCAATAATTTCCGGGAATCTTCATCCTGCACAAAGATGTGGCGCAGCAGCCGCAGCATCCGTCGCTGTGTGCCGCCATACCAGCGAAAATAACCCTGCTTTTCGGTGAACCGCGCGGCAAAAAGCACCGCCGGGATATCTGCTTTTTTAAGGGCTTCCAGATAGTGCAGCCACAGATCGTATTTCACCATCAGCGCCAGCGTTGGCCGCACGGCGGCTACAAACCGGCGGGCGTTTTCCGGGGTGTCGTGGGGCAGATAAAAAATATAATCGGCACCGGCATAATCCTTCCGGACTTCGTAGCCCGAAGGCGAAAAAAAGGTGAGCAGGAAAGCATACTCCGGGTGCTTTTTTCGCAAGGCTTCCAACACGGGCCGCCCCTGTTCAAACTCGCCGAGCGACGCACAGTGCATCCAGATAACCGGGCGCTTTTCTTCCCGGAAAGCCGCTTCGATACGCTCCAAAAGCCCCTCGCGACCGGCCACAAATTTCTGCGCCTTCGGCGAAAAGGGCGAAATGAGGCGGGCGGCGGTTCGATAGGCAAAAAGGGCCGTGTTGTAGAGATGTTTCATGTTTTATGTTTTATGTTTCATGTTTCATCTCTTTCGTCTTGATACTTGTGTCTTTCGTCTTTTGTCTCTCTTCTCTCAATAAAAAACGTCTTCGCTGCGCTTCTTATAGATAGCAAAATACCAGCCGGCGCGGATGCCGATGAGGCCATCCAAACGCGATTGATTGTAGGGCCGCGCCAGGTCGAACTGCCAGTCGCGGCGACCGGCGGTGAAGCCCAGCGTAGCGCCAATGCCGACGTGAAAATTCACCAGTCCGTTTTCTGAAAAATGTTGATAACCTACATAAGGCTCCAGGAAAACGCCGTTGGTAAGTCGGTCGTAGCCTTTTTTGTAATCGCCGCGCAGTTGGGCAAAATTGTCTTGCAGGTTGAAGTAAAAAACCTTGTGCTGCATAAATCCGGCGGTGAGCTGCACCAGCAGGCCACGGTTGGGATGGGCTTTGGAGAGCGGAATCATCTTGCCGCCGGTGAGGCCGAGCATATAGCCGCGCTCGGCGATTTCCATGCCCACGCGGCGGCCTTCGTCGTTGAGATAATACCCGGATACATCTTTGAGATTCCACAGCAGACTGTCGTCGCGCATCTCCGTTCCGAACAGGAAATCGCCCTTCACGCCAAACTGCCAGTTGTTTTGCAGCCGGTATTGCAGCGAGCCACCCACGCGCCAGGAAGGGCCAAAATTTTTGGCCATATCGCCAAAGGGAATGTCGTAGCCGCCTTGTGCACCGATTAAAAGGCCCTGTTTGGCAGCACTGCCGCCCGTAGAGCCAAACAAATCTTCATCCTGCTGCGCCTGCGAGGCAAATGGAAGGAACAGCAACAGGAAGAAGGCCAGTGTTTTTTGCATCGCCAAAAATACCGGTTTCCGGAAAAATGCAGGGTTTCTCGCAGAGAGGGCTTTCTCGCAGCGGCTGGTTTTCTCGCAGAGACGCAGAGACGCAGAGGCATAAAAAAAGGAGATTTTTAATGTGCGCAGAGTTCTCTCGCAGCGGCGCAGAGGCATAAAAAAAGGAGATTTCTAATGTGCGCAGGGCTTTCTCGCAGAGACGCAGAGACGCAGAGGCATAGAGATTTCTAATGTGCGCAGGGCTTTCTCGCAGAGACGCAGAGACGCAGAGGCATAAAAAAAGGAGATTTCTGATGTGCGCAGGGTTCTCTCGCAGCGGCGCAGAGACGCAGCGGCATAAAAAGGGGAGATTTCTGATGTGCGCAGGGCTTTCTCGCAGAGGCGCAGAGACGCAGCGGCATAAAAAAGGGAGATTTCTGATGTGCGCAGGGTTTTCTCGCAGCGGCGCAGAGACGCAGCGACATAAAAAGGGGAGATTTCTGATGTGCGCAGGGTTTTCTTGCAGAGGCGCAGAGGCGCAGCGGCATAAAAAAAGGAGATTTCTGATGTGCGCAGGGCTTTTGCGCAGAGGCGCAGAGACGCAGAGGCATAAAAAAGGGAGATTTCTGATGTGCGCAGGGCTTTGCCGTATTTTTGCGCCCATTTCCGGAAAATTCTATGCAAAAACTTCAGATGGTGGACCTGCGCCGCCAATATCTGCCCATCAAAAACGAAATTGATGCGGCCATTCAAAACGTGATAGACACCACGGCTTTTATCAACGGGCCGGATGTGAAGGCTTTTGCAGACGAGCTGGCGCAATACCTGGACGTAAAACACGCCATTCCCTGCGCCAACGGCACCGACGCGCTGCAGATTGCCCTGATGGCGCTGGGTTTGCAGCCGGGCGACGAGGTGATTACACCTTCGTTTACCTATATCGCTACGGTGGAAGTAGTGGCGCTGCTGGGCCTCACACCCGTTTTTGTGGATGTAAATGCCGACAATTTTACGATGGACATCGAAGCCGTGCGCAAGGCAATTTCTCCGAAAACAAAAGCCATTATTCCAGTGCATCTCTACGGCCAAAGCGTGGATATGGCACCGCTGCTGGCGCTCGCTGCGCAGCACAATCTGCCGGTGATTGAAGACAACGCGCAGGCCATTGGCTCGGTTTATACGTTTCCAGACGGCACGCAGGCAAAGACCGGCGCTATCGGAACCATTGGATGTACCTCGTTTTTCCCGTCTAAAAACCTGGGCTGCTACGGCGACGGCGGTGCCCTGTTTACCAACGACGACGCGCTGGCCGAGAAAATCCGTATGATTGCCAACCACGGGCAGAAGGTGAAATATTACCACGAAATCGTGGGCTGCAACAGCCGCTTAGATACCATTCAGGCAGCGATTTTGCGGGTAAAACTGCCCCATCTGGACCGCTACAACGCCGCCCGCCGTCAGGCTGCCGATGCTTATGACGCTGCTTTTTCCGGAAATCCGCACCTCGAAACGCCCTTCCGTGCGCCGTATTCTACCCACGTTTTTCATCAATATACACTGAAACTCAAAGGTGTAGACCGCGATGCCGTTGCTGCGGCGCTCACCGAACAAGGTATCCCCAATATGATTTATTACCCGGTGCCAAGCCACCGGCAAAATATGCTGCGGGAAACTGGTAGCGCAAACGCGGCGCTGCCCGTAACAGAGATGCTCAACAAATGTGTGCTCTCGCTGCCCATTCATACAGAGCTGACGAAAGAAGAAATTGATTTTATTACCGCTGCGGTTAATGAAACTGTAAGCCAACTGGCAAAAGCATAAATTTCCGGAAAATGACCGTTACCCCAACGCCCATCGAAGGGTTATTGATACTGGAGCCGCGCGTTTTTCACGACGACCGGGGCTATTTCTTCGAGAGCTTCAACGAGCGCACCTTTCGGGAAGAAACCGGCCATACCCTCCCGTTTATTCAGGACAATCAGGCGCGCTCGACCCGCCATGTGCTGCGCGGATTGCATTTTCAGAAAGACCCATATGCACAGACCAAATTGCTGCGTGTGCTGGAAGGCGCTATCTGGGATGTGGCGGTGGATTTGCGCAAAGATAGCCAGACCTATGGCCGCTGGTTTGGCGTGGAACTGAGCGCCGAAAACAAACTGCAACTGCTGGTTCCGCGCGGTTTTGCCCATGGTTATTCGGTGCTTTCCGAGACGGCGGAAGTGCTGTATAAATGCGATAATGCCTATCATAAAATGAGCGAAGGCGGTGTGCGCTTCGACGACCCGGAACTGAACATTGACTGGAAAATAGACCTGCGCGACGCCATTGTTTCGGATAAAGACCTGGTGCAGCCCCTACTGCGCGAAAATCCGATTTTGCTGTAAGCAGGCATATTCCGGAATGTCAACAACACCCGTCAGGTTTCAAAAAAACTGGCGGGTGTTGTTGTTTCGATACAAATGAATGCAGTCGTGCCCCACGCGCTATTTAACAAACGCTGTCAGGAGGACTATAATCACGTGTAATTTTTTCAAATAAATAAATTGTTTTTCTCCTTGCATTTTCCGGCACGGTAATTTTCCGGCATCTATCCCAAACCCGTTTCTCCCACTTCCAAAAAACCGTATATCATGTTTGAAAGCAAATCCGGCTCCGGAATGGAGCGCAAAACCGTTGGCGGACTGATTGAAGATTTCTTCGCCAAAACCGTCGGCGCTATTGCCGGCGACGACCTCTGGGCCGACCGCTCGGCCAATGTGCCGGTCAATATTAAGGAAACGCCGGTAGGCTATGATATGCAACTGGTAGCGCCCGGCCTCACAAAAGAGGATTTTAAAATTCACCTTGATCGCAACCTGCTCATAGTGTCTTTCGACCATCTCGACGAGTTGCAATCGGGCGAAGAAGGCCGCTGGCTGCGTCAGGAGTTTAAGCAGCGTTCTTTCCGCCGCGCCTTCACCCTCAACGACCGCATCGACACGAGCGCCATTGCCGCCCGCTATGCCGACGGCATCCTGCACCTCAATCTGCCCAAGAAAGACACGGTGGACGTGCCGCAGCAGATTCATGTGGGATAGTTGGCGGGAGTTGATTGTTGTTGATGAGGGTTGATAACTTTAATACCCTACCGCCTGAAAGCATCCTTAAGAAAAACCGTCCGCGACTATTGTGTCGCGGACGGTTTTTTCGTTCCCGACCTGACAGGTCAAGTCCGCCTCCGGCGGACGCAGATGCCTGTCAGGTCTGATGCATCTTTTTCCGGAAATTTTCCCGGGCCGCATAGACAACGGACCTGACAGGCATCGTTCGCTACCGCTACCGACCTGTCAGGTCTCGGAGACTTACGCCGTCATCTGCACCACGCTCGTCGGCTTGCCATTGGCATTGCGAATAGAGACGTTGCGCACCAGCGCCGCGCCGAGCGCCAGGAAGGCTTCGCGCGCCGGCGATTGGTCGTCGAGCACGGCAGGCCAGCCGCTGTCGCCGCCCTCGCGAACGGCAGGAATCAGGGGCAGTTCGCCCAGATACGGCAGTTCAAACTGCTCGGCCATTTGCTGTGCGCCGCCTTTTCCAAACAGATAGTACTTATTTTCCGGAAGCTCGTCGGGCGTGAAATACGCCATATTTTCAATCACGCCTAGAATCGGCACGTTGATGGTCGGCTGCTTGAGCATGATAATGGCCTTTTTGGCATCGGCAGCGGCCACGGCCTGCGGCGTGCTAACCACTACTGCGCCCGTAACCGGAACCGTTTGCACCAGCGTAAGCTGCACATCGCCCGTACCCGGCGGCATATCAATCACCAGATAATCCAGCTCGCCCCAATGTACGTCCGAGATAAATTGCTTCAGCGCCGAAGAGACCTGCGGGCCGCGCCAGATGACGGCCTGTTTCTCGTCAATCAGCAACCCGATAGACATGGTTTTGATGCCGTATTTCTCAATCGGAACGATTTTGCCCTTGCCGTTTACGTCCATCATTTGTGGGCGCTCGCCGCGGATGCCCATCATCATCGGCACCGACGGGCCGTGAATATCGGCATCCATCAGGCCCACTTTTGCGCCTTCCTGTGCCAGCGCGAGGGCGAGGTTTACGGCCACGGTACTCTTTCCTACGCCGCCTTTTCCGGAAATCACCGGGATAATGTTTTTCACGCCCGGCAGCAGGTCGCCGTTGTCGGTGCGGCGCGAGGTGGTGCGGGCCGTCATGTTTACCGTTACGCGGGCTTCTTTGCTTACGAGGTGGTGAATGGCATTTACGCAGGCGCGCTCAATCATTTCCTTCAGCGGGCAGGCCGGCGTGGTGAGGATAACGGTAAAGGAAACGTCGTTACCGTTTATTTCGATGTCCTGCACCATGTTGAGCGTTACCAGATCTTGTCCCAGGTCGGGCTCCTGCACCTGGCTCAGCGCCTGCAGAACGGCTTCTTTTGTAATCATCTTTTATTCGCAGAAAAAGGGTGTTAAATATTAAGGTTTGCGCCGCAAAATTACCCCCGCCCGGCCTTACTTTGTAGGGAAGTGTTCGCGGATGGTGCACTTTCGGCCCCGTTATTGGCCCGTAAGGGGTAGCACTTCTGTTCTTATCTGATTCATTCACGTTCCCTAACCTCTGACCGGGCGACCACAAGGGCCGCCCCTACCCCAACATCTTACCCCTAACGCCTAACTCCTAACCGTTATCGTGTTTCGATTTCTGATTTATACCCTTTCTTTTTTATGGTTGTTGCCGACCCAGAGCCACGGCCAAAGTTCGCTGCCCACACCTTACGAAAACATCGTTCAGATCAACGGCGTAGCCATGACCTCTGATTCGCTGCGGGCCGTGGCCGGTGCTACGATTTCGGTGGTGGGCAAAAACCGGGGTGTGCTTTCCGGCGAGCGCGGCGTTTTTTCGATTGTGGTGAATAAAGGAGATACGCTGCGGTTCACGGCGCTCGGCTTTGGTGCAAAGGAATATGTGGTTCCCAAAAACATTCCGGGACCTTTTGTGTCGCTCATCCAGCTGATGAGTCAGGATACGTTTTACCTGGCCGAAACCATCGTGCGCCCGCTGCCCACACGCGATAATTTTGACTACGCCTTCGTAAACTGGGAAGTACCGAACGATCAGTATGAAATTGCGCGGCGCAACACCGAGTATTTCACGATGCGTACCCTGGCGGCGACCTTGCCCAAAGACGGTCGGGAGAATGCGCAAGCCTATATCAATCAGCGGGTGAGAGAGTCGGTGTATTACGGGCAGCAGCCGCCGAGCAATTTGTTTAACCCGGTAGCGTGGATGCAGTTTTTTGATGCCTGGAAGCGGGGCGATTTCCGGAAAAAATAGCAAAGGTATTTCCCGAAAATAGTCGGTATTTGGTGTTCACGGCGGCGGATCACACAAACAAAAAATCTTATTTTTGAGGTATGTGTTTGCGTAACTTCTTTATAAATAGCCCGCCGATGAAACGTTTTTGGATACTGCTGACGGCTTTCCTCTCTGCCTTCTCCTTCAATGCCGAAGCACAAAACACAGTGCCATCCGGCAACCGGCAGCAATACTACCTACGGGCCGGTCTGGTCAATTATGAAGTCGGCGGCGATTTTCGGTTGAGCAGGCGTTTGGTATGGCACAGCGACGTGGGCTATGGGCTGAATTATTTTAAGTCCAACTATTACAACTGCTATCTCAATACCTCTGCCCCATGTGTCTATACCAGCGATGCGCTGGATTTTGGCATGGACTGGTGGGCATTTCATTTCAATAATGAGGTGCGCTATCTACCCGGCAGTGGGCGTATTTATGTGGGGCTAAAAGTAAAGGTTACGTTTCCGGAAGGATTTATTTTTCCGAGTGGTTATAGCGGTCGGGAGTGGTTTTTGAGTACTTACAAAATCGGCCCGGTTGTGGGCATCCAAAAGGCTTTTGGCAAGAGCGGCAGGTGGCATTTTGATGCGCAACTGGGTGGCGGTGTATTGCTCAATCACGCTATTGATTTTGGAAGACCCGTTTTTATCAGCAATACGCGCATTGGGTATGTGTTTTTCCGGAAATAAATCTCCCCGGAGCTTCCCATTACCTGCTGTTCTCTGAAAAATCCAAAAGTCGGTAGCACACTATTCTTTTGAGGAACGTGAATCTTGTTTTAATACCAAATAGCCACCTACTCCCTTCCGGGTGATAACTTTACCCGTTGCTATGGTTGATATATATACGCAAAATATAATTATAAATTACCGCTTCATCTCCACAACACAGAATAATGGAGATTGCGGGTTACCGCTTTTCAGTGGCACAGGCTCCGCCGCAATGACGTGTGCTGGGAGTACGCTGCGAAATGCGAGGCGTACGTCTTCCCGCGTACGTAATCCGTCATGGCGGG
>DDEO01000220.1 GCA_002336725.1 Bacteroidetes bacterium UBA1952
AATGACGTGTGCTGAAAGGGCGCTGGGAAATGAATGCGCGGCGTACTCGTTTTCCGGAAATTTCCGGAAAAAATAGCCGGTTCCGGCCTCGCCGACATTCCGCTTCTATAACGATAACCAACGAAAAAGGCTTCCCGTTTCCAGGAAGCCTTTTTCTAAGAGCATTTTCAGAGATGCTTTCGTTTATCGCAGCAACGTTACGTTGCCTTCATACTTTTCGGTCATGCCGTTTTGCAGTGTGGCTTCGATGAAATAGAGATAAACGCCGGTTGGCTGATCATTGCCGTTGAACTTGCCGTCCCAGCCACGGCCGTCGGTCCGTTCGGTTTCAAAAATCTGTTGTCCCCAGCGGTTATAGATCTTCATGCGGAAGGCTGTCAGGCCTTTGGAGAATATCTGGCGGGGCAGGAAGAAGTCGCTTTCGCCGTCGCCATCGGGCGTAAAGGCCGTTGGGATATCCAGGAAGCAGTTGCGGGTAATAACGATGGTATCGGCAGCTGAACATCCTTTAAGATTGGTCGCCGTCAGGAAGTAAGTGCCTTCGTGGCGCACCAGAATCTGCGGGGTCTCGTCGCCGGTATTCCACTTGTATTTTGTGGTACTCGCGTTGTTCGTAATCAGGTTTTGCAACAGGATGGGCTGGCCGGTTGGGCAGATAAAGGTGTCGCGGCCCAACTGCACGCGGGGTGTCGCCAATATCGTAACGGGTCGGGTGGTACTGACGTTGGGGCAGATGTTATGGGTGGCCGAGAAGCCGATATTGTAATTCCCCGGCATCAGATAGGTTTGGGTGATGCTGGTGCTGTCTTTCACAATTCTGCCATCGCCGAAGTTCCAGAGATATTGCCGGTAAGAAGAGTCGATCAGCGTTTTGGCGCGGAGCTGCTGGCCTTCGCAAAGAACCGTATCGGTGAGGCTAAAGCTAAGACTAACCGGCCCTATGGAAACCACCGTATCGCGGGCCGTGTCGGTACAGCCATATTGGTCGGTAACGACCTGAAGAACGAGGAACCTGCCCGCCGTATCGAATTTGTAAGCCACATCCCGCGTCTGATTGCTGGAGTCAAAATAACCCGGTTGGTCAAAGCCGCCGAAATAATAAATCCAGGGGAGGGTATTGGCGGGTTTGGAGGTGTCTTTGAAGTTAACGATGTTGCCCTTGCAAACACTGTCTTTGTCTTGCGTAAAGCCGGCATGAAAACCAGGGCGCTTCCTGTAAATTTTGGGAATTGCCGAATCCACACAGGTAATCGTGCCGTTGGGGTTGATGGCATCTTTGTAAACGTACAGCTTAACGATGAAGCTGTCCTGACTGTTGGTGCTATAGATATGACGCGGCGATTTTTGGGTGCTGGTTTGGCCGTCGCCAAAATCCCAGAAATAGCGATCCGGAACGGTTGCCGGCGGCACAATGGCCGTGCCGATAGCGGTGGTGTCGCCGTTAAAGTCCACTGTATCCTGTCCGCAACCATATCGGATAGCGGCGATATCAAGCAGCGGGCGCAGGTTGATGGTTTTTACATATACAGAGTCTCTTTGGATGCAGAGGGGACGAATGGTAATATCGTCCAGTGCAAAATCGTTGCCCGGGTCGGGGGATGTTTCCAGATTGATTATCTCAATATTATCCGTAACGTTGAGGCTGTTGGCAGGCTTCGTATAGTTCACGCGCATGGGCAGCCAAAGGTTGGGGCCGACAATCGGAGGAAGCGACAACGGGCTGTTCGGAGAAGTCTGCAAAACGCCGTTCACCCGCCATTGCAGCGTGGGCGTATTTACCTGATGCACGGGTGTTGCCCAAGCCAGCAGTTCATAGGTCTCGCCGGGGATCATATTTATGGTTTGGCCCCAAACCACTTTGTTGGGTTGGGTAGCGCCGTTCACAACCAGCATATTGCCGTTGCCGCCTGTTCCGGAAACAGTGCCATGATCCGGAATGGTTGCGAAGGTTGCGTTGGCCTTTGCAGGGTCATCGGTTATCATAAAAAACCCCGGCTGCATAGGAAAAGTGCCGGTTTTGGGCAGATAATCGGTGTAAAAACCCAGAGGGCTTGTCTGATCAAAGGTGGAGTTGGCGGCGATATTGGGCCGGATGCTGCGCACCGTTATCGTGTAGTTGGTGCTGGACAGAGCCACGTAAGCGTCCGTAATGAGGCTGTCGGGATGCGTGAGGTTTGCGCGGGGAGTCCATTGCGTATCAAGCAGCACGGTTCCCGATACGCCAATATTGCCGATGAGGGGGTAGGGCAACTGCGGGCGGGTGTTCTTACACGCATAAAACGTGTCGGGCATACCCGTGAGCGTTGGGCAGTAAGAAGGACTGGTGGTCTGCGCACGCATCTGCCACGAAGTGAGCAGGAGCAGCAGCGCACAGGCCAGCTTGAAGAAATTCGCGTGGAGCTTTTGCATAAACCGGATATTTGCGTAAAAATAGTTAACGAAAACGGTATCGGGAAACGGAAAGCCTGAAAACGGCTGCCGGCTCCTTTGAAACAATCTTTATGGCACGCATTCTCGCCCTCGATTACGGAAAAAAACGCACCGGCATCGCCGTAACCGACCCGCTCAAAATCATCGCCACACCTTTGAAGACGGAGGAAACGCGCGAATTGGTTGGGTTCCTGAAAAAATACTTTGCCGCCGAGCCGGTCGAGAAGGTACTCATCGGCTATCCGCTGGCCCTCGATGGCTCACCCACCGATGCTACGCCGCTGGTGGAGAAGTTTTTTGGCCAGTTTCAGAAGCTTTTTCCGGAAATTCCTATCGAAAAAACAGACGAGCGCATGAGTTCCAAATGGGCCTCCGATGCCATCCGCGAAATGGGATTGTCTAAAACACAACGCCGCGATAAATCCCTTATTGACCGGACGGCGGCCTGCATGATGCTTCAGGATTATCTGAACAGCGTCGGCTGATTGCGTATTTTTGCAGGCTTCAAGAAAATAAATTTCAGACTATGATTTTGCCGGTTTACGCCTATGGGCAACCTGTTTTGCGGAAAATTGCAGACGACATCACCCCGGAATTTCCGGAACTCCAAAAGCTCATCGCCGATATGTGGGAGACCATGTACAAATCGTCGGGCGTGGGCCTCGCCGCGCCGCAGATTGGCAAGCCCATCCGCCTTTTTGTGATCGATACCGTGCAGATTGTGGAAGGTTTTGACGAAGAAGATAAAGCCGAATATCCGGATGAAAAGCCCGTCAAATCGGTCTTTATCAATGCCCGCATCGAGGCGCTCGACGGTGCGCTGTGGGCTTATAACGAAGGCTGCCTTTCCATTCCTAAAATCCGCGAAGATGTGCGCCGTCATCAGTCGGTTACCATTAGCTATCTCGACGAAAACTTCCAGCCGCACACCGAAACTTTTTCCGGAATTACGGCCCGCGTCATCCTCCACGAATACGACCATATCGAAGGCAAGCTCTTCATCGATCATATCTCGCCGCTGAAACGCCGCCTTATCAAAAAGAAACTCGACGACATCGCTGCCGGAAAAGTACGCACCGATTATCGGATGAGCTTCGCGCGGTAAGGAAATTGCCGGGCTAAATGACAGTCCTGGTTCTCGACAGAATCGGGGTATGGCACGCGGATAATACGGATATAACGGATTTTCACCGATCGGGCAGGAATTTTCCTTTGCCATTGAGAGGATAAAACCAAATAGACAGCTAAAATGAACA
>DDEO01000144.1 GCA_002336725.1 Bacteroidetes bacterium UBA1952
CAAGGCTTGTGCTGAACTTGATTCCGTGCCGCCATGACGGATTACGTACGCACGACGCAGCAGGGTGTAATACCATTTTCAATTTGGTAGCCCTAAATGACGCTGACCCACATAATGGAGATGGCGGGTCAAGCCCGCCATGACGGATAACGTACGAAGGATTAAAGGAGCATATACCGCCATCTGTTTTAAAATGGTATAATAAAGACACAACGCGCAGCGAAGATGCCGGAGCCGGATATTCTCCTTTGAAAGGAAGCAAATTCATCCAAACGAAAGACCCCTTCAGGCAGCCTGAAGGGGTCTTTTTCGAATCCGGAAATTTGGGGAAATTTCCGGAAAAATAAATCAATTTACGGCTTCGCCGGTGCAGTAGCCGTTGCCGCCCCACCCTTGATACCCAGCTTGGTCTTCACGGCTTCCAGGATATTTTCGGATTCCTTGGCAAAGAGCAGACCGCCCGCCGAGGCATCGAAAACATAATCATAGCCCTTTTCCGTAGCAACCGCCCGAATGGCCTTGTCGGCCTTTTCGAGGATGGGCTTGTAGAGGTCTTCTTTTTTCTTCTGCACCTTCTCGGTCGCGCTTTGATTGGTGCTTTGCATCCGCGCTTCAAGGTCCTGGATTTCCTTGGCCTTCACTTCTTTCACGGCTTCGCTCATGGCAGCCTGTCCGGCCTGATAATCCTTGATTTTCTTTTCATATTCCTTGCCCATAGTTTCGAGCTGATCCTGATAGGCTTTAGCAAAAACCTTCAGGTCGCTGTCGGCCTTGGTTACGTCGGGCATGATCTGGAGCAGCTCAGCCGAGTTGATGTAGCCCAGCTTTGGCGACTGGGCGAGGGCTGCGGCAGAAAGCGAGAGGCAGCCGGCCAGCGTCAATACAATTTTCTTCATTATGGTTAAAACAGAGAGTTGGTTTTCAAATTGAAAAAAGAGGCGTTATTTATTCACCCCCAGTTGTTTCAGCACATCGTCGGAGCGGTCGAGTTTTGGGTCGGCATAAAAAAGCGTAACGCCGCCCGCCTTATCGAGCACCATATCATAGCTTTTTTGGGTAGCCACTTTTTGCACCGCCGTATAAACGCGATCCTGAATGGGCTTCACGAGTGTTTGTCGTTGTTTAAAAAGGTCGCCCTCGAAGCCGAAGCGTTGTTTTTGCAGGTCTTTGGCCGCTTTTTCTTTGGTTACGATTTCATCTTCCCGTTTCTTGCGCATATCGTCGTTCAGCATGGCGCGTTCGGCGGTGTAACTCTTGTACATCCGGTCCACTTCGGCCATACGGTTGTCCACCTCGGTTTGCCAGTTTTTCGAGAGTTTATCAAGCTGGTCTTGGGCGGCTTTATACTCCGGCACGCGGTCGAGGATATATTTGGAATCAATGATGCAATAGCGTTGCGCAGAAGCGGCAAAGGTAGTGGTCGCAAGCAGAGCGGTGGCGAGCAGGAATCGTTTCATAAGTTTTGTAGTCCGTTTTCGTTGTTGCGAGGTAAGACAATAACGCCGTTCGGGGGCTTAATCCCTATTCCGGCTCGAAGCCCAACATGAAGTTAAACTTACCCATGTCCTTGAGGCTGTTGACACCATTGGCGGGATCATAGCGGTCGAAGCCGATGCCGTAGTCAAGGCCGAGCAGGCCAAACATCGGCAGGTAAAGGCGGATGCCCACCCCGGCAGAGCGGCGGAGCTGGAAGGGATTATAATCCTTGAAGGTACTCCAGCCGTTGGCCATGTCAAAAAACGCCAGTCCGTAGATGGTGCTTGTGGGCGAAAGCGAGAACGGATAGCGCAGTTCTATCTGATATTTATTAAAGATAGTGGCGTTCTGGGCATACACCTCATAGCCGCGCTGGGCAATGATGTCGCGGCCAATGAAGAAGCTCTGGCCCGTCAATCCGTCGCCGCCCACCTGAAAGCGTTCAAAGGGCGAATAGCCGATTTTGGGATTGTAATAGCCCAGGAAGCCATATTTAGCGCCCAGCTTCAATACCAGATTGCCCACCACGCGCTGATACCAGTTGGCATTGAGCCGGTAGCGGTGATACTCCACAAATTTAAACTTCTCCTGTGCAGAGAGGCCGGATGGGTCGCGGTCGGAGAACAGGCTATACGGCGGGGTAAACTGGAAAGCGAAGTTGATGTCGGAGCCACTGCGCGGATACAACGGCTGATCCACGCTATAGCGCGAGATGCCAATCCGGAAATACAGGTTGTTGGCCACGCCATTACTAAAACCTTCGAGCAGGTTGTAGCTCTTGAGGTCGTAACGCTGATAATTGACACCGGTACTCAGCACGAAGTTGTCATCCGGCCACTTGAGGCGGCGCGCCAGCGTTACGCCGCCGCCATACATCTGCAGATACGAAGAATCGGGCTTGGGAACATAGCCGGAAAAACGCGAATAAATCAGGCTTGTGGTGAGCGCGTTGGGCTTTTTGCCGCCCAGCCACGGCTCGGTAAACGAGAAGTTGAGCGAGTTGTAGAGTACGCCGTTCGACTGGAAGTTGAGCGAGAGTTTCTGCCCGTCGCCCACCGGAAGCGGATCCCACATCCGGGGCCGGAACACATTGCGCAGCGAGAAGTTGTTGAACTGAATGCCGATGTTGCCATAGAGCTTTACACCGCCGCCAAAGCCCAGAGAGAGTTGGAGCTGATCGCTTGATTTTTCGACCACCTGATATTCGATGTCCACCGTTCCGTCTTCCGGGTTGGGCTTGGGAATAGGAACTGTTTTCTCCGGATCAAAGAAGCCCAGTGCCGAGATTTCGCGCTGCGAGCGGATGATGTCGGTGCGGGAGAATTTGCTGCCCGGCATCGTGCGGATTTCGCGGCGGATGACGTGCTCGTTGGTGCGGTCGTTGCCGGTGATAATCACGTTTTTGATGGTCGCCTGCGTGCCTTCGGTGATGCGCATCTCATAGTTGATGGTATCGCCCACAATACTTTTCTCGATGGGTTCTATCTGGAAGAACAGATAGCCATCATCCATATAAGCCGAAGTTACATCTTCGCTGCCGTCCATAGAAGGGATGCGGCCAACGCGACGGTCGAGCAATTCCTGGCTATAGACTTCTCCTTTTTTGATACCCAGAAACTGCGAAAGCTGCTCATTGGTATATTTGGTATTGCCTTTCCAGGTGATATCGCCAAAATAATAACGCTTGCCTTCCTGCACCTTCAGGTCGATATTCATATTACCGTTGGGCAGCAGATAGGTAGTGTCGTCCACAATCGTGGCATCGCGGTAGCCCAGCGAGTTGTAAACCGCCAGAAGTCCTTCGCGGTCTTCGGCAAATTTCTCCGGGTTGTATTTCGATCCGCGCCAGAACTGATAGCGAAAATAGGGATCGAGCGCCTCGAGGGTTTTGGAAGGCGAAAGGAAATTAAAATCCCTGACATACTGTTTAAAAGAACGTTCTTCCTTTTCATACACGCTCGATTCGTCGGCGGGATAGAGCGTGATGCGGGCCATCTCGTGGGTATTCCGGAAAGCCCTTTTCAGCCGGGCATCCGACACCTGCTCATTTCCGGAAATATTAATCTGATTGATGCGCGTCTTGGTTCCCTTGTCGATATCAAAAGTGAGGATCACGCTGTTTTTCAGTTCCGGGTCGGGCCGCTCGATGACGGTTACGCGGGTCTGTCCGTAGCCTTTATCGGCGTAGTATTTCTGAATGCGCGCCACCGCATCTTGCTTCACGCCTTCGGTTACGACTTTAGAGCGCACCAGCCCTATTTTCTTCTCCAGTTCGTCGGCCTCCGATTTCTTGATATGGGCAAAGGATTTTTTGGAAAGGCGCGGGCGCTCTTCTACCTGAATCGTCAGGAAGATGCGGTCGCCCACGTATCTGTCCACCAGGATTTGCACATCGCTGAACAGATCCTGCCGCCAGAGGTTGCGGATGGCGCGGGCGATAGCGGGGTCGTTGGGCAGCTTCACCTTTCCGCCCACCGAGAGGCCCGTTACGGCCTGCAGCAGGTCGGCATCGAGGTATTGCACGCCGGTAACGTTGATGCCGCCGATGGTATAATCCCGCGTTTTTGGGGTGTTTGCGTCGCTGATATTTCCGGAAATTCCGGATTGGGCATGGCCTTCCACGGGGGTGCTTAGCAGCCCCAGGCTCAGCAGCCCTATGGGCAATAGAGAAACCTTAAATCGCATTCTTGGCTTTAGATAGACTGGATTTGCTCGCTTGTTTTACCGAAGCGGCGTTCGCGTTTTTGATAATCGGTCAGCGCCTCCAGGAAGTGTGCCCGCCGGAAATCCGGCCAGTGGGTGGGCGTAAAATAGAGTTCGGCGTAGGCCAGTTGATAGAGCAGGAAGTTGGAGATCCGGTGCTCGCCGGAGGTGCGTATCATCAGTTCCGGTTCCGGAAAACCGGTGGTGTAAAGGCAGGCTTCAAAATCGGCCTCGGTAATGTTTTCAGGGTTGATATTTCCGGAAACCGCCGCCTGCGCCAGCCGCTGCGCTGCCTTTGTAATCTCTTGCCGACCCGAATAGCTGAGCGCCAGAATCAGGGTTACCCGGCTGTTATCTTTGGTAATTTCCATCGCCTCGTCCAGTTCTTTCTGACACACCTGCGGCAGCGATTCTACATCGCCAATCACCCGCAGGCGCACGCCCTTGTGGCGCAAATCTTCCACTTCCTTGCGCAGGGTATTGACCAGCAGTTCCATCAGCGCGTTCACCTCTGCCTGCGGGCGATTCCAGTTTTCAGCCGAAAAGGCATAGAGCGTAAGATAAGGAATGCCAATCTCGCCGCAGGTGTTCACGATTTCGCGCACGCTCAACACGCCTTCATAGTGGCCGTGTACGCGGTCTTTGCCGCGCTCTTTGGCCCAGCGGCCGTTGCCGTCCATGATGACCGCCACGTGCCTGGGCAGCCGCTCCGGATCGAGGGCCGGATGGGAATGATTTGGGTTCAACGAAAATGGATAATTAAATGCCTCGGAGCGCCGGAAACCAACGCGGCACAAAGGTACAAAAATAGCCACCTGTCCATGCGTTCGGAGAGCTTGCCGAGAGATTAACGGGAATTTAGGGAAGCGGATTTTTCAATTTTCGGTACTAACTTTCGCACCTCATGGTAAAAAATCTCAGCAGCAAGCCCGGCGCTATCAGCGTGTGGATGCGCGAATTGCGCGATGTGCATATCCAGACCGACCGTCTGCGTTTCCGCCACAACCTGGAGCGCATCGGCTTCATCGCCGGCTACGAAATCAGCAAGACACTCGCCCACGACCGCGCCGAGGTTCAAACGCCGCTCGGCACTGCCGATTGTTTTGCGCTGAATGCCCAACCCGTGATTGCCACCATCCTGCGCGCCGGAATGCCGCTGCATCAGGGCCTGCTTCAGTGTTTCGACCATGCCGACAGCGCCTTTGTGGCTTCTTATCGCCGCCATCACCCCGACGGCAGTTTTGAGATTTACAGCCACTACACCACCTGCCCGGATCTCGATGGTCGCCCGCTCGTCGTAGCCGATCCCATGCTCGCCACGGGCGCTTCGCTGGTACTCGCCCTCGATTCTTTGCTCGAAAACGGCCACCCTTCCAGCATTCATATCGTTGTAGCCATTGCCGCTGCCGAGGGCATCGACCGGGTACTGCGCAAATATCCACAGGTTACCATCTGGGCCGGCGATGTAGATCAGGAACTGACCGCCAAGAGCTATATCGTTCCCGGCCTCGGCGA
>DDEO01000121.1 GCA_002336725.1 Bacteroidetes bacterium UBA1952
TTGATACTTGATACTTTCGTCTTTCTTTTATGAAAATTGATCTCCAGCAAATCACCGTTCGCCAGTTGGCCAACGGCTTTATAGACGATGCCGAAGGCGGTGTGCGCGGCTATGGCGGTCGGCTAAACATCCGCCCCGCCTATCAGCGCGAATTTGTGTATAAAGACAAGCAGCGGGATGCTGTGATAGAGACCGTAAAAAAAGGTTTTCCGCTCAATGTGATGTATTGGGCCGTGAGCGAAGACGGCAGTTTTGAGGTGCTCGACGGGCAGCAGCGCAGCATTTCCATTTGCCAGTATGTGGACAATCAGTTTTCTATCGACGGCCTGAGCTTCAACAACCTGACCGACGATCAGCAGGCCCGGATTCTGGATTATCCGTTGATGGTGTATTTCTGCGAAGGCCGCGCCTCCGAAAAGCTCGATTGGTTTAAGACCATCAATATTGCGGGCGAGAAGCTGACGGAGCAGGAACTGCGCAACGCCATCTACACCGGCCCGTGGCTGACGGAGGCCAAGAAGTATTTCTCCAAAACCGGATGCCCGGCCTATGGCATTGGGCATAAGCTGCTGAACGGTGCGCCCAACCGGCAGGAGTATTTAGAGACGGCGCTGGAATGGATAAACAAGGGCGACGCGGTGGGCTATATGAGCGTTCATCAGCACGACCCGAACGCCAACGAATTGTGGCTGTATTTCAAGAGTGTGATAGACTGGGTGAATGTTCTTTTCCCCAATTATCGCAAAGAGATGAAAGGCGTGGCCTGGGGGCCGCTCTACAACGCACATGGCAAAGCCGCGCTGGATGCCCGCAAGCTGGAAGCCGACGTGAAGCGCCTGATGCAGGACGAAGACGTAACCCGGAAAAGCGGGATTTATGAGTATGTACTTTCCGGAAACGAGCGGGCGCTCTCCATCCGGTCGTTTAGCGACAAGCAAAAGCGCGAGGCATACGAGCGGCAGGGCGGCGTGTGTCCCCGGTGTGGGCAGCGTTTTGAAATCGGGGAGATGGAAGCCGACCATATAGACCCGTGGCACAGCGGCGGGCAAACGGTGGCGGCCAACTGCCAGATGCTGTGTCGGGCAGATNNGACGGAACGCGGATAAAACAGATTTCCACGGATGAAAAAAGTCCGTAAAAGTTTGTTTTATCCGCGTTCTTTTCGTCAGGCCACGGATTTTTTCATCCGCGTTTCGCCTTTCTCCTTAAAAAGCCATCAGCTTCTCCATTGCGCCGTCCAGATGCGATTTGGCGAGAAACTGCTGTTCCAGTTCAATGGCAAAAGGCACGGGCGTTTCCATAGAGCCGCAGCGCACCACCGGCGCATCAAGAGAAGTGAAACAGTGTTCATTAATCCAGGCGCTGATCTCGCCGCCGATGCCGCCGAAAAGCGTGTCTTCGTGCAGGACGAGGACGCGGCCCGTGGCTTCTACGGCGGTTTTGATTGCGTCGTAATCGAGCGGCAGCAGCGTGCGCAGGTCGAGGATATAAGTAGAAGTTTCGGGGTTTTTATCGGCCCATTCTTTGGCCCAATGCACGCCCGCGCCGTAGGTGATAATCGTTACATCGTCGCCGGGTTGCACCACCCGCGCCTTGCCGATTTCGAGCGTGTAATATTCCTCCGGCACATTTCCGGAAATACTGCGATAGAGCGCCTTGTGTTCAAAGAAAATCACCGGGTTGGGGTCGGCAATGGCGGCGCATATCAGGCCCTTGGCATCTTCGGGCGTGGATGGATAGACCACTTTCAGGCCCGGCACTTTGGTAAACCACGCTTCGTTGCTTTGGGAGTGAAACGGCCCCGCGCCCACGCCGCCGCCGGTCGGCATCCGGATGACCACATCGGCATTTTGCCCCCAGCGGTAATGGATTTTGGCGAGGTTGTTCACAATCTGGTTGAAGCCCACCGTTGCGAAGTCGGCAAACTGCATCTCCATCATCGCCTTAAAGCCTTCGAGGCTGAGGCCGAGGGCCGTGCCTACAATCGCGCTTTCGCAGAGCGGTGTGTTGCGCACGCGGCCCTTGCCAAATTTCTCTACAAAGCCTTCGGTTACCTTGAAAGCACCGCCGTATTCGGCAATATCCTGTCCCATGAGCACCAGATTATCGTAGCGCTCCATGCTTTGCTCCAGCCCTTCGGAGAGTGCCTGAATGAGTTTCTTCTCTTTTTTGGCACCGTTTTCCGGAAATCCGGTGGGTTTTTCGGTGAGCGGGGCATACACATCGGCCAGTTCTTCCTGCGCGTCGGGCGTTATGGGGCCTTCGGCAAAGCCCTCTTCCAGTCCTTTTTCAATATTGGTCTTGAGTTCTTCGCGGAGTTGCGCAATGTTTTCTTCCGTAAGAAGTCCTTTTTTGAGCAGGTATTTTTCGTAGTTGGAAACCGGGTCTTTCTCCTGCCATTCTTCAAAAAGATGTTTGGGCACATACTTCACACCGCTCGCTTCTTCGTGTCCGCGCATCCGGAAAGTCATGGCCTCAATGAGCATCGGCTTGCCTTCTTTGAGGCAATATTCGCGGGCTTCCTTCACCGTCTGATAGACATCCAGAATATTATTGCCGTCGATGGTAACGCCCTTCATGCCGTAGCCCTTGGCGCGGTCGGCCAGTTGCTTACACACGAATTGCTCGCGCACCGGCGTAGAGAGGCCATAGCCGTTGTTTTCGATCATGAAAATGACCGGCAATCCCCACACTGCTGCCACGTTGAGGGCTTCGTGGAAATCGCCTTCGCTCGTGCCGCCGTCGCCGGAAAACGCCAGCGAAACTTTCTCTTCGCCGCGCAGCTTGTGGGCCAGCGCCGTGCCGTCGGCCAGTGCCAGTTGCGGACCGAGGTGGGAAATCATGCCGCACACATGGTAGTCGGGCGCGCCGAAGTGGAAAGAGCGTTCGCGGCCTTTGGAGAAGCCGCCTTTGCGGCCCTGCCATTGCCTGAAGAGCTGCGCAAAAGGCATATCGCGACCGGTGAACACGCCGAGGTTTCGGTGGAGCGGCATAATCCATTCGTCTGTATCGAGGGCGGCGGTAGCGCCTACGGCAATGGCTTCCTGTCCAATTCCGGAAAACCATTTGGAGATACGCCCCTGCCGCAGGAGCACGAGCATTTTTTCCTCGATAAGACGGGGAAACAAGATGCGGCGATACAGCATCAGGAGCTGCTCGTCGGTGAGGCCGGCACGATAAAACTGCATAACGGGCGCAAAAGTAGGATATAAGTGTATTGGGAGGTTGGCAGACCATACACGGTCCAACTAAAAAGGAGCAGGTAATACCATTTTCAATTTGGTAGCCCTAAATGACGCTGACCCACATAATGGAGATGGCGGGTCAAGCCCGCCATGACGAGTAACGTACGCAATAAATTACAGGAGCATATGCCGCCAGCTATTTTAAAACGGTATTAGTCATTGGTTCCGCATCGGGTCTTTTGGCCCTCCTCTGTCCTTCCGAGAAGGGCCGGGGTGAGGCTCCAACCGACGATAAGCACTTGGGCAGGCACCAGGATTTTCCGGAAATTTCCGGAAAAAATCAGTTCCCAGAGGTGTCGGTTTTGGGCGCGGTACGGCCCACCATTTCCGTTGCGGCAGGGTAGCCTCTTCCGGCAAGCCCGGCGATAGCTACTGTCATCTGCTTCGGTGCGGCTTTGCCGCTTTTTGCAGGTTTGCCGGCTGCGGTGGTGTCTGCCGGCGGTGCCGAGTCTCCGGCAGGTCGCGCACCGATGCTCGCAGCAATGGGTTTGCCGGAAGCATCCCGGTTCATGGCTTCCAGCGCATCATAGAGGGCCGTTTTTTCAGGTTCCGGGAGATCATCAAAGTTGAGATTATAAGCAGCGAGTACCTTTTGGGCCTGCGCCATCGTGTTGGTTCCGCGCGTATAAACATCGCGGTAGATCATCAGATTGCCGTCTTCGGCCACAATGGTTTCGTAGCGCAATTCTACCGGCACGGGGCTGGGTAGTTTTTGCCATTTGGTTTTGGCGCGGTTTTTCCCATAAGAGGCCACCGAATCCGCCGTGAAGCCCGCGCCGCCGGCTGCCTGCGCCAGCGTGGCCGTAAAATCGCGGATGCCGTCGTTGGTGAGGCCCACGCAGCCATGCGAGGCATAAGTGCCGAGTTTGTAGGGCTGTTTGCCGCCGTGGATAAGGCTCGGCGCGCCAATGGGAATCTTCACCGGCCCAAGCGGATTGTCTTTGCTGCCGGCGGCCACCACTTTGCCCGGGGCAAATTTGCCGCGCACCCAGGGTTCGTTGGGCGGGGTCCAGGTGGGGTTAAAGATGATATATTCAGCATGGCGCATACCGGTTGGCAGGGGATATTTCTGCTGTCCGATGCCCACGAGATAACTCTTCACCAGATTGCCTTCTTTGAAAATGTCCATGCGGTGGGCCGGTGCGTTGATGACGACGCGGGTATCGGTGGGGATGGCGTTGGGCGTATCCGGGAGCAGGCCGGGAATGGGGCCGTTGGCGTATCGGTCGGCCACAAGGCGCTGCAACTGATAGGCCCGCTCCGGCCCCAGAATGGTTTTGAGCTGGCCTTCCGAGCGTTTTGCCACCTTTTTGGCATCGCCAAAATAGCCCGTTTTCTCGCCGTATTTGTGCAGGTTTCCTGCCGATGCGGCAGTAGCGCCTTTGAGCTTATGCAACTCCTCATCGGTCAGCGAGAGCTTTGTTTTTGCCTCGTTCACAAAGTCTTTGTCATAAAGCAAGGCATCGAGTACCGGAAAGGTCATGCCCGGCTCGGCGCCGCTCAGGGAGCCATCGAATCCTGCGGGCAGCGGCGGGGCGGCATTGCTGTCTGGATTTCCGGAAACAGTGGCTGTCTCAGAGCCATTTTTTTCCTGCACCCGGCCATTACATCCGGCAGCAGCAAGGCCAAGGGTTGCCATCGCAAAGGCAGGCAGGAACACACGGATGGAAGCAGACAGACGTTTCATGTATGGGATATAAAAAGAGAGGTATTCCGGCACATTTGCAAGAACCGTTCCCGGCAGCATTGTTTGTTTGGATTTTTCCGGAAAATTACCCCTTTTAAGAACGACACAGGCACGGTTTTTTTGGGCTTACAAGGAAAAAACTTTCTCCCCATGTCAAAACAACCTCCAAAGGCCAATATCGGTCTGGACGAAGACAAGAAAAAAGCAGTTGTGGAACTGCTGCAACGCGTTCTAGCCGATGAATTTGTGCTCAACAGCGCCACAAAAGGCGCACATTGGAACATGAGCGGCATTCATTTTTCGGCGCTGCACAAATTTCTCGATGATCAATACGAAGAGATTTCCGAGATGGTTGATGCGGTAGCGGAGCGTGTCCTGCAACTGGGCTATAAAGCCGAATCGGTGATTGCAAATTACCTGAAAATCACCCGCCTCAAAGACGAACCGGCTACCGGCAACGCCGAAGAACTGCTGCGGGGGCTGGTAGAGAAACAAGAAACGCTTATCCGCGAGCTTCGGGAAGATGTAGATGCCACCGAGGAATTGGGCGATAAGGGAACGAGCGACTTCCTGACGGGCCTGATGGAAAAGCACGAGATGATGGCCTGGATGCTGCGCGTGCATCTCGCCTGATATTAGGGCTGAATTATTTACACATTTATCTTGTTGGGATAATCCTGTCGGGTTCAAAAAAACTCCCGACAGGATTTTTTTTTTAAGATTACTATTTGGGTGTTAAATTTGGTAACAATTCTCCTCCCAGATGAGCCAGTACATCGATTTTGAACAGATACCCTTTGGTGCGGAAAGCTTCGCCGAAAACCCGGATCCCCGTTGCCCCTG
>DDEO01000091.1 GCA_002336725.1 Bacteroidetes bacterium UBA1952
ATTGAGATTGCGGGTCAAGCCCGCAATGACGTGTGCTGAGAGGGCGCTGCGAAATGCGAGGCGTACCTCTGCCCGCGTACGTAATCCCACGTACGTCTTCCTGCGTACGTAATCCGTCATGNNAAACTACTTTCGCAAGAAGCCTAATAGCAGGAGTTCCAATAGCGAAGTTGTCCAATAACTTTAGCTGTCCAATTCTCCAATGCCGAAGGCATCCAATTCTCCAATATCCGCCAGCGGCGGATGTCTAATCCCCCACCTATGCTTACCGAAATCGCCACCCGCGCCCCCGAAAACCTGACGAAAGAAGAAGCCAGGCAACGGCTCAAGGCGCTTCGCAAGGAAATATCCGACCTGCACAACCTGCTGATGGCGGAGCGTAAACACGCGCTGCTCGTCGTCATTCAGGGGATGGATGCAAGCGGCAAAGACAGCCTCATCCGCAAGGTGTTTGGCGCGATGAACCCTATGGGGACGCACGCTGTGGGCTTTAAAGTGCCGACCGAGGAAGAAGCTGCACACGATTTCCTCTGGCGCATCCACAAACACACGCCGGGCAAAGGCGAGGCTTCGGTTTTTAATCGCAGCCACTATGAAGACCTGATTGTGCCTGCCATTCAGCAGACGATTTCGGAAGAAGACTGGAAGGAACGCGCCCGCAGCATCAACGCTTTTGAACGCCACCTGACGCTGAACGGACATACGCACATCCTGAAATTTTACCTCCACATCTCCCATAAAAAGCAGGTGAAAAAGCTCAAAGAGCGCATCGAACTGCCCAAAAAAATGTGGAAATACAACGCTAACGACCTGGTGGAAAGCACCAAATGGGCTGACTACATGGAAGTGTATGAACGCATTTTCCGGGATTGCAACGAAGCGCCCTGGACGATTATTCCCGCCGATCAAAAATGGTATAAAGAACTGATGGTTGCCGAAAAAGTAGTGGAAGCCCTCCGGAGCCTGAACATGAAGTTTCCGGGAATGAAGAAGGGATAGGGCAGTGGATGTACATTCTCCGGATGCCCGGAAAAGGCTTCGGACGAACGTGTTTTTTCCGGAAATTTCCGGAAAAATCAGGACGCGCTATGGATTTTGGATAACCAGCTCTACACGATTGCCATAGGGCGAGCGGAAACGCAGGAAATAGAGTCCCGGCGACAAGCCTTTGGTGGGGAAAGAGGTCGTTGCGGCGGGCATTTTCCGGAGTAGCTTTCCCTTTCCATCCAGCAGTTCCAGCCCGGAAAGCGGCAGCCGGTCGGGGTTTTCGGTGCGCAGTTCCCTTCTGCCGGTTACGGGCCGTACACGCAGTCGCGCCATTTGCGGCGGGGCGTTGGAGTCGGTTTCTTTAGAGAAAAAATAAAGGCTGTCGGCAATGTTCCAGTCATTGCGGGAAAAAGGATATTCCAGACTGTCGCGGTAAATCGTGGCCGACACCAGCCGCACCGAATCCGGCCCGCCGGCATTCCGGAAATAAACCGTGTCGTGGCGCTCCACAGGGCGTGCATCTTTAGCATCGCGGATGTCGTACCAAGCCGTTACGCGCAGCCATTGCTCCACCGAGTCTATGGTGTAGCCCAGAAAGGGAATAACGCCGCTCCCGTCGGCAGCGTTGTAGGTGGTGTGAAAAACAACGCGCGTGGCCGTGTCGCCCAGCTTTGTCAGCGTATAATCCATCGTCGGGAACACGGGGCGGCCCTTTACACGATTGCTGCCAAGCGCAGGATAGGCGGCCCCTGGAAGCAGCCACCCGCACAACAGCAGACAAACAAGAAAGCGCATCACCTTTTACTTGGAAATTTTGAAATCTGCAAACAAACCCTTGCCCACTCACCCGATTGCGCCTTCCATTTTCCGGAAAGCATCGCGGGCAGAAGCGCCTTCCCACAGCACTTCATAAATCAGCGAGGCAATAGGCAGCAGGATGCCGCTGTCGTTGGCCACCTGCATCATGCCCTGCGAGGCATAGTAGCCTTCGGCCACCATGTTCATCTCCATCTGGGCGGCCTTCACGCCGTAGCCTTTTCCAATCATCAGGCCGAAGGCGCGGTTGCGGCTGTGGAGCGAGTAGCAGGTTACGAGCAAATCGCCGAGGTAGGCGCTCGTCAGGAAGTCGGGCAGGTCTTCTTCGGGATGTAGTTTCCGGAAATGTTGCTCTACAAACAGATGCAGTTCGCGAAAGCAGGCCGTGATATAGACGGCCATAAAATTGTCGCCGTAATCCAGCCCGTGAGCCATGCCCGCGCCCACGGCATAAATGTTTTTCAGGACGGCGGCAAACTGTGCGCCCCATACGTCTTTGTTGAAGGTCGTGCGCAGATACCGCGTGGCAAAAGCCCCGGCTACGGCCTCCGTCAGCACGTTGTCCAGCCCGGAAAAGGTGAGATAGCTCAGCCGCTCCTGCGCCACTTCTTCGGCGTGGCAAGGGCCGGTAATCGCCACGTATTTGCCGATGTCGTAGCCGCAGTTGTGAGCGAGATAGTCGTTGAGCAATCGCCCCGTACCCGGCAGAATGCCCTTGATGGCCGAGATGATATTAGGCTTTTGCCACAGTTGGGCATCAGCCTGCCCAAGCACATCGGCGGCATAGGCCGAAGGCACTGCAAAGACAACGGTATCGCTTTGCTCCAGCACGCTTTCCAGATTGGTGGTAGGCAAAACAGCGCCCGGTGCAAAGTGAATGCCGGGCATATAGGATTGATTGTGGTGTTTTTCTTTCAGAAAATCCACCGCCGATTCGCTGCGCATCCACCAGTGGGCCTGCCGCCCGTTGTCGGTCAGGATTTTAGTCAGTGCCGTCCCAAAACTGCCGTTACCAATAATACCGATATTTCCTAAAAGCGCCATGTAGCAGTTTTTGTTTTTGAAAGTTGCATTTTCCGGAAGTCCTGTAAAATCTGCGCCGGAGCGCGGGTTCGCGTGGTTCGGTTTCGAATCACAGGACGTACCGATTTTAAATCAAAAAAACTCCCTTATTCCTTTTTATCCTTCTCGCTGTTAAAGAGCAATTCTTTTTTCACGACCGTAACCTTTGTGCCGTCTTTGAGGCTGCGGGCGACGGCGCTGTAGGGTGCAATCACCACTTCTTCGCCGGCTTTGAGGCCGGAAGTGATTTGCAGATAATTGTTGTCCTGAATGCCGGTGGTTACATCACGGAGCGCCACTTTTCCGGAAATTTTATCCAGCACAAAAACAACCTGCCGGGCCTGTTTGGGTGCAATGCCTTTTTTGATAAGGCTGTCGGGATAGTCGCGTGTCGTAACGGCATTCACCGGAACGGCAAGCGTGTTGGCTTCCTTGCGGGTCAGGATATCCACCGAGGCCGACATACCGGGTTTGAAGACCACGGGCGTGGCAGGAACTTCGCTATTGGCCATTGCCGCAACAGGAGCGGGCGCGATAATCAGGATGCGCACTGTGTAGTTGGTTACCTGATCGGCGGTGGCTGCGGCCGCGCCACCCAGTCCGCCGCCCGCGCTTTTGCTCGAAACGCTCACACTGCTGACCACGCCGTAAAACTTCCGTCCGCGATAGGCATCGGCTTCAATAGACACGGAGTCGCCCATCTTTACTTTCGCAATTTCAGTTTCGCTCACGTCCACGCGCACTTCCATGCGGCCCAGGTTGGCAATGGTCATCATCTCGGTTCCGGCCATTTGTGCCGTGCCTACCACGCGTTCGCCCAGCTTCACGTTCAGGGCGGCAATAATTCCGGAAACCGGAGCAAAAAGGGTTGTCTTTCGCAGGTTGGCCTGCGCCTGCGCCAGATTGGCCGCAGCGCCTTCGATGCCAAACTGCCCGCCGGAGACCTGCGCCTGCGCCGCCTCAAACGAAGCCTTTGCTGATTTATAGGTTGCTTCGGCCTGCTCGAATTCCTGTGCCGAAATGACTTTTTCTTTAAAAAGCTGCTGATTGCGATTGTAGGTAGCGCGTGCCTGATCCATTTGCGCCCGTGCCTGTGCAACCTGTTCGCGTCCGGCGGCCACCGTAGCGCGGCTTTGCGAAACCGATGCCTGCGCCTGATTGACCATGCTGCTGTAGGTAGCGGGGTTGATGCGGGCCAGGAGTTGTCCGGCGGCCACGCTGTCGCCTTCTTTGATGCGCAGTTCGATGATTTCGCCGCTCACTTCCGGCGATATTTTCACTTCCTGTTCCGGATAGATTTTGCCGCTTGCCGTTACCGTTTCCACGATGGTATGCGGGGCGGCGGCCTCAACGGCAACGCGCGTGCTGTCGTCATTGCGCGAGCGCCCGATGGCGATGATGACGATTAAAAGGAGCAGGATGCCGGCGACAATCCAAAGGGTTTTTCTGCGTTTCATGGAGGGAGGGCAAACGGGGGCGTAAAAATAACACCCGCAGCGGCAGAGGAGTGGAATTGCGTAAATTTCCGGAAATACAGGGTTCCTTATTTTGGGGCCGGCAAGCTGGTATTCATATTAGATAAAATAACGTCTTGGCCTGTGGATTCCCGGAAAGTTTTCTTCCGGAGCGGGTAATCCCAACGGGTGTTGTCCTGCATATTTCAAAGATACTGTTTCCCGGTGTGGTGCGTGCTTTTATGTATGAATAAAATAATTGTATTTGAGTAGCCATGACCTTTTACGAAAAATATTCACAGCTATAAGAAAAGGGTTTTTTGTCGGCTTCTTGCGGTTACCAAAATGCGTAATGTGCTTTTGCCTGTGTGTTGGATTTTTTAGTGGTGATGGCCCCTATGTTCGTGTGGTTGGCTTTCGATTACTTCTGTACCCTCTGCTACCTCTACGGTAAAATCTGCCGTGTGTACTTTCCCGCTGGTCTGGAACTCTACCCATATTCTGTACACGCCCGGCCTTTTAATCTGCGCTTCGGCATAAATCGGGAAACTTTTTCCGGACATTGGGTGGATGTGCAAAAAATCTTTGTCCTCTTTGCTGATCATCGCAATATGGGCGGTTGCGCCTAGGTAGGGCTGTATATCGCTTTCAGCTAATTTTTTACCCTCTTTTTTAACCGATATTTCCAGGGGCTGCGACCGGTTTGTTTTTAAATCATTTCCGTTCTCCAGCGCAACAGTATATCCATCTACAACCGAAACAAATTTCGGGGCGGAGCCTGCTTTGTCGTTGCCTGCATTTCCGGTTACGATAATCTCTTTTTTATCCACTACACCTGCTGCATCCTGTGGTTTGAAATCTGAAAACAGGAAGTATTTGCCGCCATGAGGAAATGTTTCTGAGATAGTATAAGAACCGTCTGCCTGTTCTTCGGGATGGATGTGGCGAAACCACGAAAGGCTTTCATCTACAACCATTAAATGGACTTTCATTTCGTGCGAAATATCCAACAGGGTATTCCTGCTATTTTTCCGGAAATTGAAGGTCATTTTTGCAAGTGTCCCTGCTTCCGGAGTTTGTGGTTCCATGGTGAGTGCCACGGCCACTTTCGCCTGATTTTCATTGGAAATGGCTACCAAATCCATTCCGCATTTCGGGCATTTGTCGCCTTTCTTTCCGGTTACTTTGGGGGTGCATCGGACAAGCATAAACGCCGTCGTTGTGGTTGTGCTGCTGATGGTTCATCTGTGATGTTTATTTAATGGTTGACGCAAATTTCAACACGGTGCCAAAATTTATTGTTATAAATGTGTCGTTCTTCTGCAAAGGTTAGACCTTTTGAGCGTATTGTGGTTTTCGCAAAAGGTCTATTAATAATTCAATGAAAGACCAACGCCAAAGCCCATATCGCTGTCGTAGTGGGTGCGAATACCGATGTTCCTTGTTAGGATATAGCGGAGGCCCGCCATATATTCTTTATCCGTGTTCACCATAAAGTCGGCTCTCAACCTCTTAGTAAGGGGTATGTCTTCGCGCATAAGTGATAACCTGGCGATACCGTCATGAAACACTTCTGCCTGAAACTTCACCAACAGAGGAAGCTGGTACATCACACCTAGGCTGACAGCGGCACGGTTGTCTTTTTCATTCTTCTGACCGAAGATATTTTTCTCCTGCTTGTCCATTCCCATTTTGCGGTAATGCCAGTCAAATCCTATAAAGGGCATCAACCACTGATTTTTGCCCAGAAACCTTCCCAAGTGCGTTTCTACCTCGTAGCCGTGCATATCATTGTAGCCCAAACGCCATTCTGCTCCCAGGTTCCATCGTGCATTCATGAGCATGGCTTCACCGTCAATACCATTGTTGGCAAAATCGCTTTGTGCCGCAATGTGAAGCATATTATGTTCCTGTTGCAGTTTTTGATAGGCCTTTTCCTTATCCGGCAGGTAGGGGTTTTGATAATCACCAACGGCAAATACCCGGTTCATTCCTGACATCATGTGATACAGGATGTGACAATGGAAAAACCAATCGCCCTCTGTGTTTGCCACAAATTCTATAGTGTCTGTCTCCATTGGCATAATATCAATAACGTTCTTCAGCGGGGCATTATCTCCTTTTCCATTTAAAATCCGAAAATCAAAACCATGCAGGTGCATCGGGTGTCGCATCATGGAATTATTGTAAAGCGTAATCCTCAGTATCTCGCCCTTTTTTACCGGTATCTTATCTGTTTCCGCAAGTATGCGGTTATCCATACTCCACACGTAGCGGTTCATATTTCCTGTAAGGGTAAAATTGAGTTCCTTCACAGGTGCCTCTTTCGGGAGGGTAGTATTATGAGGTGATTTCAACATTCCGTAATTCAGCGTAACGATATTGCTCAAAGCATTGGCATCATAACGGCCGGGCCCGTCGTTCCTGGCCGCATTGGGGTTATGATGGTCGTGTGCTGCAGGGTGAGTATCGTTTGTTGTCTTTTTGTTCTTTTGTTTTTCTGGGCCTGTAATTTCCGGATACATCACTACGTTCATATCCATTTGCTGCAGGCTCATGCTCATACCCATATCATCCAAGTCGCCGTTCATCTTCATCATATCGTTCATCATCTTCATACCCTCAAAATATTTTAGCCCAGGCATCTTTCCTGCAGATTGCTTTGTACCGGTGCCGATAAAATAGCTTGTTGACTGGCTACGATCTTCCGTAGTCGCCATAAATTCAAAGGATTTGCCGTCTTCGGGGATGGTTACGACTACATCATAAGTTTCGGACACGGCAATAAGCAACCTGTCCACTTCCACAGGTTCCACATCATTGCCGTCGCTTGCAACAACAGTGATGTTTCCGCCGGCATAGCGAAGCCAAAAGTAGGAGGATGACCCGCCATTGGAAATGCGTAAACGGATTTTGTCACCTGCTTTGAGTGGTTTGCCGTCAATGGTTTGTAGTTCTGAAATGTGGTTTCCGTTCATCAACACGCGTTCGTAATAAACATCGCTCACGTCCATCGCCAGCATTCGTTTCCATTCGTTGGTAACCTTTGTTTTGAAGTGGCCGCTCCTGATGGCTTCGGCGTAGCTTTGCGTTGCTCCCTTTTTAATGGCGAACCAGTCATTGGCACCAGCTAGCATACGGTGCACGTTTCCGGGTTTCAGATTTGTCCATTCACTTAAGATAATGGGAACGGACGGCAAATCGTCTATCCCTTTTCTGAATGTTTTATCGTCAGCCCTTTTGTGCAAAATAAAACTTCCGTACATTCCTATCTGCTCCTGCAAACCTGCGTGAGAGTGATACCAATGGGTACCATTCTGAATAATCGGAAAGCGATAGGTAAAGGATGTGCCGGGCCTAATGGGCTGCTGTGTCAAATTGGGGATGCCATCCTCTTTATTGGGCAGGAAGACACCATGCCAGTGCAAAGAAGTATTTTCTTTTAGCTGATTATGGATTACAATTTCTGCTGTATCCCCTTCGGTAAATTCCAGGGTAGGCATTGGGACTTGACCGTTTACGGCAATGGCCCTTTTCTCTTTGCCGGCGTAGTTTACAATCGTATCCTTTACATAAAGGTCGTAATGAACTACTTTCTGCGCTATGCCATACTGCGAAATGAACAGGCTTGCGAACGTTAGCAATAGCAACTTAGCGGGAAATAATTTTTCAAGATTCATCAGGAATAGTATTTAAGAATTTAAAAAAAAGCACCGGCTTGTGGCCGATGCCTTTTTTTAAGCGGCTTACTTTTTGTCTTCTACCTTGCCGCAGGTAAGCATCGATGAACCGTAATAAGGATTTTTAATTTCCTTTTCCTCGCTCAGCCAATACGCTTTTTTCATGGGGCAATATTGATAGTAAACAGGCTGGGACACTTTATTGGCTTTTACCAGTTTCCACATGATGGTGGAAACATCATTGAGGGCAGCTCTTTGCTTTTCCAGGTTATTGCCGGCTTTGTTTAACTTTTCAGTCGCCTTCAGCAAGTCTGCTTTCTGCGCAAAATCCCCTTCGTTTTTTACAACATTGTTCAGCGATGCACTCGCCGTGGCTGCGGCCTTCGCGTCGCTGTTTACCAAAGCGTTTTTCACAGGGAGGTAATTGTTCAGCAGGTTGTTGGTATTTTGTGCAAAGGCAGAAATACCAAAGAGCATTACGGTTATTGCTACTATTGTCTTTTTCATCTCGTTTTCTTTGAAGATTGATGGATAGCTGATTGTCTTATTTGGAAAGCGGTTCCGCTTTAAAACCTTTTTTCCTGATAATAGCGATTACCTCGTCTTCGCTAATTCCTTCGGATTTTACCGTCAGGATTTTATCACTGTTTGCTGTATCTACATTCCATTCGCAGATACCGTTTGCATTGTCCAAATCTGACTGTACTTTGGATATACAGCCACCACAGTTGAGGTTTGTCTTGAACTGGAATTCTTTGTTTTCCATTTTAGGGTTGTTTTTTTGATTAATGAATTGCTTTTAGTTGCAGCAGCCTGTAGAGCAGGTTGATGTCTTTTTATCCTCTTCTGAGGAAACGGTATAGCCTGCTTTTTCTATGGCTTTTACAACCTCATCTTTTGTGTTGTCGGATGCAACGGATAGGGTTATTTTACCGGCCTCCAGTTGCTGGATTTGTACGCCTTCCAGGGCTTTTACGGCGTTGTTTACCCTTGTCTGGCAGTGCGAACTCTGCATATCGGGAACGCTTATTGTTACTTGTGTCATTGTTTTAAGTTTTTGGTTGTTATTTGATACTGCAAATTTCAGCACCATACGCCGGGGCATTGTTATGCAATTTCTTGTTTGATTTGTGAGATTCACTGATAGAAAAGGTTTGTAGCGATTAAGGATGATGAGGTGCGTTGGCTAATGGCGCTGCCTTTATACCAGATAACTGCCTAAATCTTGCATATCGGAATCCTCCGAAACCCTTGCTGCACAAGGGCCGGAGCCTGAATTTCTATGCAAAATTCAGGCGGCAAAATGGTGTCAGTTATTTCAGCAACGTTTCTAAGCAGGTAACTCTTTGAAAAACGAGAATATATTTCTTCCGTAACGAAAAAATGGCGGCATGGGTTCCGGGTGTCGCCCGGTCTCGTCCTGCCCTGATCCGGCAAACGCTGCCTGTCGCGAAGAGGTGCCAAACGCGCATCCCAACGAACCCCCGACCGCAGGAAGTCTCGTCCCGGCACTTGTTTTGTAAAAACGGTTTTGCAGAGTGTGCGCCGCTATGATTTTCAAACCCTTTTCTTCGCTCCGGCATTTCCGGAAATACCTACCTGTTTTGCTGCTCTGCGGCTTTGCGGGCGGCTTTTCGGCCTGCCGGCAAGCGCCCCGAATGGTCTATCCCTCGCCCAAAGGCTATGAACTGGCCAGCCCGGAAATCAAGAAACTGCCCATCGAACTGGATGAAATTTCCGGAATTACCTGGCATGAAAAAGATAAAAGCCTCTTTGCCATTCAGGATGAACAGGGACTGATGTATAAGATAAGACCGTATCAACACCAAAATATTGAACGATGGCGCTTTGGCCTGCCGGGCGATTATGAAGATGTCGTGTTGCAGGATGGCAAATTCTATGTGCTCAAAAGCAATGGCAATATCTCGGTTTTCAACTTCAGTGATTCCGGAATTGTGCAAGGTGCCGAATACCCGATGAATCTGGTAGCAGGCGCTGAATTTGAAGCCCTGTATTATGAACCCAACAGTCGAAAACTCGTTTTAATCTGCAAAGACTGTCCGCAGGATAAAAAGAAACTGGTGAGTACCTATCAGTTTGACCCCGCAACCAACACGTTTGAAAACGCAGCCATGACGATAGATGCCGAAGGTATCGCCGGCGCAATGGGCCAGAAAAGCATGAAATTTAAACCCAGCGCCGCCGCCATCCATCCGTTCGATGGCAAGCTGTATATTATTTCTGCGGTGAATAAAATGCTGGTCGTTGCCGACCGCCAGGGCCGCACACAGGAAGTCTATATGCTGCCGCCCGGCCTCCACAAACAGCCCGAAGGCATTGCCTTTGCCCCCGACGGCACTATGTTTATCTCCAACGAAGCCGCCGACGTGGGTGTAGCCGATATTTTGATTTATAAATATACCCGCCCCGAACTTCCGAAATGAGAATACTGCTACTCCTCTTTTGTCTTCTGGCAGGTATTTCCCTCCCTGCTCAGCAAATGCTGCCCCGGCGAAATGCCCCCGTCGAATCCCGTATCATCCTGATAGGCGATGCCGGAGCACTCGTAAACGGCAATTCTACCGTGTTGACCGCCGCGCGCAAGACAGTCCCTTTCGACGAGAAAACTACTGTGGTTTTTCTGGGGGATAACCTCTACCGCCACGGCCTGCCCGATGAGCAAACCGAGAAATATATGCAATACCGCGCGGTGCTCGACAGCCAGATAGCGATTGCCGACAGCACGCCCGCATCGGTGTATTTTATTCCCGGAAATCATGACTGGGAAAATGGCAAACCCACCGGCTTTGGTGCCCTGATGCGCCAGCAGCGTTATATCAATACTCAGTCTGACCGTAAGGTGCATTTCCTGCCCGCCGAGGGCTGCCCCGGCCCCGAAGTGGTGGAAATCGGCGACAACACGGTGCTCGTCATCATCGACAGCCAGTGGTGGTTGCACACCTTTGAGAAGCCGGGCCTGGAGAGCGATTGCGACTCCAAAAACGAACTTCAGATACTCGACGAATTGAAGAGCATTGTGGCCAAAAATCAAAATAAACTGCTGCTCTTCGCCTGCCATCACCCCTTTCGCAGCAACGGGCAACACGGCGGCTACTATACCTGGAAGCAGCATATCTTTCCGTTTACCGACATCAACCCCAACTTCTATATCCCGCTGCCCATCCTCGGCTCGGTGTATCCGATTACCCGCGCTGTTTTTGGAACCACGCAGGACATGAAACACCCGACGTATGCGCGGCTGATTTCTTCTGTAGAGCCAATTATCCGTAAGCATCCGCACCCGGTTTTTGTGGCCGGCCACGAACACGCGCTTCAGTATTTCAAAGACAGCGCCGCCGCTTTTATCGGCAGCGGGTCGGGCTGTAAGCGCACGCGCGTTTCGCCGTCGCGCGAGTCGGAATATGTGGCCGATTCGCTGGGCTTTGCCGTGGTAACGGTGTACGCAGACAAGACTTCGGACGTGCAGTTCCATACCATAGATGCTGACGGCTCGAAGCTCAAAATGGCCTATTATGATTCGCTGCTGGTGGATTTTTCTAAAATGCCCGAACTCAAAGCGCCGGCAAGCAACACGCTGCCGGAAGCTTCTTTTAAAGACAGCGTGATTGTGCGGGCCAGCAACCTCTACGCCAACCCAAGCGGCTTTAAGCGTTTTGTCATGGGCGAAAATTATCGCAAAGAGTGGAGTACGCCGGTGAAGATGAAGGCGTTTAAGATAAAGGAAGAGCAGGGTGGGATGCGCATCCTTAAAAAAGGCGGCGGGATGCAGACCCGTTCGCTGCGACTGGTGGATTCTTCGGGGCGCGAGTGGGTGCTGCGCACGGTGGATAAAGATCCGGAAAGCGTGCTGCCCGAAGGATTGCAGGGCACTTTCGCCCGCAATCTGGTGCAGGATGTCATTTCTTCGAGCCATCCGTATGGCGCGCTGGCCGTTCCGCCGCTGGCCGAGGCACTGGGTGTCATCCATACCAAGCCGCAAATTGTGTTTGTAGGCAACGATGAAAACATGGGATTCTACCGCAACGCCTTTGCCAATCAGGTGTGCCTGCTGGAGGAGCGTGCGCCGGTGGACAACGATACCCGTACCCGCAGTTCGTCGAAGGTTTTTAATAAAATCATTGAAGAATCCGACCATGTGGTGGATCAGAAAAAGGTATTGCGCGCCCGGTTGCTTGATATGTTTATCGGCGACTGGGATCGCCATTTTGACCAGTGGCGCTTTGCCGTGGACGACACCGGAAAAGGAAAACTCTATGAGCCGATTCCCCGCGACCGCGATCAGGTTTTCTTCAACAACAACGGCTTGTTACTCAATGTGGTAGCCTATCAGGTATTGCCGCAGTTTTCCGGCTTTAAGCACAAGATGCGCCAATCGCGATACCTGGGTTTCAATGCCCGCTACTTCGACCGCGTCTTCCTGACCAACCTCAGCGAGGCCGATTGGCGCGAGGCGCTCACCGATTTTACAGCCACCATGACCGACTCGGTGATTGAAAAAGCAGTGCGGCAATTTCCGCCGGAAATCTATGCCATCTCCGGTCCGCTGATTGCCGAAAAGCTCAAGGCCCGCCGGGGGCAAATGATGAAGGAAGGACTGAAATACCACCGCTTTATCTCGCAATATGTGGATGTACTCGGCTCGCAGCAGGAAGAGACCTTTGAGGTTTCTAAATCCGGCGATACCGCTTTCCGCGTGCGGGTCTATAGGCTCAAAAAAGATGGCGTGGACACCGGATTTGTGGCATTTGACCGCCTGGTAGATCCGCGATACACCGAGGAAGTGCGGCTTTATGGCTTCAACAGCCGCGATAAATTTGTGATTGACGAGGATGTTTTTTCCCGGAAAATGAAAATCCGTATGATTGGCGGCAAGGGTGCCGATACCTTTCTGGCGCAGGGCAATATCCGGAATTTTATTTATGATTTTAACGGAGAGAAAAATCAGGTGCTGGAAAGCCGGCGCTCGGAGCTGCGGCTTTCTTCCAATCCGCTCGTAAACGAATTTGACTATCGCACTTTCCGCTACGACGAGACTTCGTTTCCGGCCATCAGCGGCGGCTATAATCAGGAAGATGGCATTCTGATTGGCGGCGGCATCCGAAGTGTGAAGTATGGTTTCCGGAAAGATCCGTTCCAGCGCCTGCATAGCTTTACCGTGCTGACATCCCTGCGCGAAAAAGCACTGCGGGCCAATTACCACGGCGAGTTTGTGGACCTGATTCGCTACAACGACCTGGTAGTGAACCTCGACCTGCACACGCCTACGCTTGACAACTTCTATGGCCTGGGCAATGAAACCAAAAGCTGGGTAGATAAAGAGCTGCGCTATTACAGCACCCGCTATAGCTTCACGAGCGCCGATGTGCTGCTGCGCCGTCGGCTTTTCAACAACATACTCTCTATGTCGGTAGGGCCAACAGGCTTCTATTACTGGAACAACCCGGAGCGCAACGAAGGCAAAATTCTGCAAAATCCGTATCTGGTGGGGCTTGATAGTTCTGTTTATGACCCGAAAGGCTATGCAGGCGGACGGGCGATTTTGCGGGTTAATAACCTCGGCAATACGCTGTTCCCGACGCGCGGCATCGACTGGACGACCACTTTCACGAGCCTGGCCGGCGTATATGGTGATGCAAAGCCTTTTACCAGCCTCACGAGCGAGATGAACATCTATGCCGCACTAAGCGATCCGGCCAAATTTGTAGCAGTTCTGCGCCTGGGCGGCGGGCGGATTTTTAGCAAAAACTACGAGTATTTTCAGGCACTCGGCATCGGCCAAAACAACTATCTGCGGGGTTTCCGGCGCAATCGTTTCAGTGGTCGGGCCATGGCCTATGGCAGTCTGGAAGCACGGGTCAAAATCGTGGATGTAAACTCCTATTTCCTGCCCGGCTCGCTCGGCGTGGTGGGCTTTGGCGATGTAGCGCGGGTGTGGGTGGCCAACGACCAGTCGGCCAAATGGCATTTTGCACCGGGTGCCGGTATCTATTATACACCTTTCAACCTGCTGCTGATTTCCGGAACGGTGGCTTTTTCGGAAGAAGAAGCCTTATTTAACCTGACGGTAGGCACCCGTTTTAATCTCACTTTCTGATTTATCTATGAACGCACCTGAATATGCGCAGTTGCGCAAAGAAGTCGAAGCCTACGTGCGGGGTCTTTACCAGGAAAAAGAAACGCCCGACCTGATGTACCATAACCTGGTGCACACCGAAACCGTGGTGCAACACGCGCAGGAGCTGGGCATTGCCGAAGAAATTGACTCGCGTGCTTTCGCCATTCTTTTTGTAGCCGCCTGGTTCCACGATGTCGGCCATCTCGACGGCCTGCCGCCCAAAGGCCACGAAGAGCGATCGGTGAAGGTGATGCGCGATTTTTTTAAGACCCACGACGCGCCTGACGCGAAATTTATCGACGAGGCAGAAGGGTGCATCCTGGCCACCAAGATGCCCCATCGGCCAACCAACCTGCTGGAAGGCATGATGTGCGACGCGGATACCTATCACTTTGGAACGTCTTATTTTAAGGAAACCAACAAGGCCGTGAAGGCAGAACTGAAAGCGCGCGGCCTGGCCGAAGTGGCCGAAGACTGGCCCGAAAAAACAGTGCAGCTTCTGGAAACGCATACTTTTTTCAGTCCGCACGCCCAGGAAATGCTTTTTGAAGGAAAGATGAAAAACCTGCAAAAAGCGCAGGAGAAACTGGCGGAGCAACAAAATCCGGAATGGGCTGCCGAACACGCCGAGAAGAAGAAAAAGCAGAAAAAAGAGAAATCTTCAGAAGAAGAAAAAGAGCGGCAGCGCGAAGCCAAACGCCACGATACGCTCATAGCGCGCGGCGTGCAGACGGGCCTTCGGCTGGCAAGCGAAAACCACCTGAAGCTCAGCGATATGGCCGACGGCAAGGCCAATATCCTGATTTCGGTCAATTCTATCATCATCGGCGTTATCCTGTCGGTGTTGCTGCGCCGCCTGGAAGTAGATACCTACCTCACCATCCCAACGATGATTTTTCTGGGGTCGAGCGTAGCCACTATCATCCTCGCTATCTTCTCTACGCTGCCCAACCTCACGACGGGTACTTTTACCCGCGAAGACGTGATTGCAAAGAAGGTGAACCTGCTCTTCTTTGGCAATTTCTACCGCTCCACGTTTGACGAATATGCCTGGGCAATGGGCCGCCTGCTGGCCGATAAAGAATACCTCTACGGCTCGCTGGTGAAGGATATTTACTTCCTCGGCCTGGTGCTGAAACGCAAATACACCCTCATCCGCTGGGCCTATTATGTGTTTATGTTTGGCCTGATTATCTCTGTCATCTCCTTCGTATTGGCCATCACGCTGCACCGCCCCGACAGCGCCGTGCAGATTGTTTCACCTGCCCGACCGCCGCTCTGATATTTTTATGGCTCTCTGGCTTGCCCGAAGTGTTCGCAATCGCATATCCGCTGTGCAATCCTACCGGCTGCGCAATGTGGTGTCTATTGCGCTGGTATGGACGATTGTGGATCTGGCATCCAAGCTGCTGGTGTCGGGTGGGGTACAGCCGCTCGATCAAACCGAACATCGAACGCTCACATGGCTGGCCATTGGGCTGCGCGCGGCTATTGTCTTTAGCCTGAGCGTCATCATGGCCTATATTCTGGTGTTTCGGCTTCGCAGTTCCTTCCGCAACAAGCCGCTGCTGATCAACTGGCTCTACCGAAGTCTGATTCTCGTGGGGCTGTCTCTGGTGATGAATTTTCTGGTTTATGTCTCCTACTATTATCTCATCCGCCGTTTTACGCCGCTGCGGGCGCTCGACCACTTTGTGTCGGATAGTATTTATTCAATGTGGCTGGTGATAAAAGTGGTGCAGTGGCTGGCCATTTTCATCCTGACACAGCTTTTTCTGGAAGTAAGTTCCAAATACGGGCCGGGCGGTTTCCGGGCCATTGTTCTGGGCCGCTACGTGAAGCCGCGCAACGAACAGCGCATTGTCATTTTTATCGACCTCAAAAACTCTACGCCCATCGCCGAGGCGCTTGGTTCTACGCGCTACTTCGATTTCATCCGCGAGTTTATCGCCCATATCTCCAACGCGCTCACCGAATACGATGCGCTCATCTATCAGTATGTGGGCGACGAGGTGGTGGCCTCTTGGAAGAGCAGCCGGAAAAACGCGCGCAAATGCCTCTCGGCGCTCATTGAGGCGCAGCGTTCCATTCAGAAGCAAAGCGACCACTTCCGGCGGCGATACGGTTTTGTTCCGGAATTCCGGGCCGGCATCCACGAGGGAGTCGTTACTGTGGGGCAGATAGGCGTGGTCAAAAAAGATCTGGCAATGAGCGGCGATACGATGAATACGACTGCCCGCATTCAATCGGCCTGCTCGACGCTCAACTATAAGTTTCTGATTTCCCAAAACTTCCTCGACCTGCTGCCCCTAAAACCCTGGCAGGCAGTTCCCCTCGGCGCTATCGAATTAAAAGGCAAAAGCGATGGCGTAGAACTTTACTCGGTGCGGATATGAAAGGTTGATGGTTGTTGATGGGTGTTGATGGTTGTTGATGATGGTTGATTGGACTTCTTGCGAAAGTAGTTTCATGCAGCATTTTCGTTGCTGTGTAGTACTTACCCAATCTCGATTCTTCTGTGTTGTAGAGACGGCGAGCTTGGCCATTAATACCGACAATTCGTATTATGGAGATGGCGGGTCAAGCCCNNCCCGCAATCTCCATTATTCTGTGTTATGGAGCAGTTTATAATTATGTATTTGCATCTGTGGAAACCATAGCAACGGCGGAAGTATCACCCAGAAGGGAATAAATAGACTTTCGTAAGAGTTCTATTGTTGTTGATGACGGTTGATGATTGTTGATTGTTGTGGATGATTTCCGGAAAAAATCCCCGCCAACTTCATTGGGGGCACGGCGTGTTCATCCGTGCCAATCCGTATTATCCGCGTTCCATTACAATCCATGATACATGAAACATGAAACATGAAACATGAAACATGACACATATCCTCACGCCAGCCCAATGCTTCTGGAGTGTTCCAGAGCTTCGCTGCTGTGCTTAAAGTAGCAGACCGGAATGCCGGATGCTTCGATTTCGGACAGGAGTGCGCGGGTTTTGGATGCTTTTATTTTTGCCCGCCGCCGCAGATATACCGCGTTTATCTGCGGGCCAAATTCGGCTACTATTTTCCGGTAAATATCCGGATCTTGCTGCGTATCATCGCCCAGGAGCACAAAATGAGTCGCCGGATATTCGCGCAGAATGCGGGCAATACGGTCGTATTTCGTTTGGTGATTGTTGCTTCCGGTCTTGATAAAATCGCTCAGTTGCTTGAGGTTGCTGAGCAGGAAAATGCCTTCCGGCAGGCCGTGATACCGACAGAAATCCCGGATATAGTCATAGAGATTCCACTCCGAAGAAGAGACATAAAAAAACGGGTTGGGCGCGTCTTCCGTAGCGCCGTGTAGGGCCAGCGCCTGATAGTGGGCCACCACGCCCTCAAAAGGCCTGCGCGTTTGCGGCGTTTTGGTGAGCAGCGTGCGCAGCCGCCGGAAGATATTGCGCGAATGGGAAATCAAAAAGGTGTCGTCAATATCGGAGATAAAGCCCTGCCTTTTCGACTCTGGATGAAACACCTTTCCTTTTCCCTCACAACCCTCTGCAACGCCCGAAAGGCCCTTCACTGATACCTCATGCCAGCCGGGCCGGTGCGGCACATCGCCCAGCAGGTCCACATGAAAAAAGCCTTCTGCGTTGGTTGTGGTCGTAAACGTAACGCCGCCAAAACACACTTCTACACGTGCACCGCCCTGCGGCTTCACCGCGAAAAGACGCAACATGGCGCGGCTGTTATCCCAAAGGCTGCTTTCACCCGCTTTGGCGGTCGGTTCGCGCACGGGCGCGTCTTCCAGCACATGGCCAATCACAAAACAGCGGTCGTCGTCGCCATAGGAGTGATACACCCGGATTTGGGGACGCAGCGGAGAAGGCGTAAAAAACCGGTTTAAAAAACCCATACTGGCGCGGTTCTTAATAAAGAATCCATTTTAAAAATAAAGCTCCGTGAACTTTGAAGAAATAAATATGCCAACAAACGACGCATACCGATTTCTCTTCGTAATAAACCCGTGCGCCGGGGGCAACGATAAATCCGTTTGGCAGGATGCCATCAAAAAGCACTTTGCCGATGGCCCGCACACCTATTCTTTTCTGGAAACTACTGGCAAAAATGATAAAAAAAACCTCTCGGAAGCCATCAGAAACCGGCATCCCCACCGGGTGATTGCCGTGGGCGGCGACGGCACGCTGCGCCTCGTGGCCGAACTGGCCGCCCGCCACAAAGTTGTTTCCGGAATGCTGCCCGCCGGATCGGCCAATGGCATGGCTTCCGAACTTTCGCTGCCCACCGATGTGGACGAAGCCATAAAAGTGATTCTTGGCGACGAGTTGCGGTATTTAGATGCCATTCGGATAAACGGCCATTATTCCATCCACCTCAGCGATGCCGGACTCAACGCCCAACTGATTGCCCACTTTGAAGAAACGCCCGGCAGAGGTCTCTGGAGCTATGCACGACAGATTGCCAAAACCCTGCGAAACCGCCGCCGCTTTGAGGCGAAAATCTATCTGGATGACCGCTACATCCGCCACCGCGCAACGATGATCCTCATTGCCAATGGCCGGAGCTATGGCACCGGCGTACTCGTAAACGAAAACGGCAGCCTGCACGACGGCAATTTTGAAGTCATCGTATTCCGCGACGTTACTTTCTGGGGCGTGGTGCGTTCGTTCTTCAAAGGCGTAGCGTCTTTCAGGCCGCGCCAGCAGGTCTATTCCGGAAAAAACCTTCGGATAAAGCTGCGCCGCCCCATGCCGTTTCAGGTAGATGGCGAATTTATGGGTCGCGTGCAAACCATTGAAGCGCAGATTTTGCCCCGCGATGTGCAGGTGCTGGTTTCTAAACCTATCCCTTAATTTGCGGCCCTTTCCTTTTTTCTATTTCTTCCCATCCCAAAAACCAGAATGGCAACCAAAATCACAGTCAATAACAACGGCTCCCTCCGCGTGGAAGGCGATTTCATCATTGTAGATAAAGACGGCAACGAATACGGCCTCGGCGGACGCACGCTGGTGAGCATCTGCCGCTGCGGTCTTTCCAAAAACAAACCCTTCTGCGACGGCTCCCACAAAGGCCACTTCGAGCACAACGCCGTAGCCTTCGACCTGCCGCCGAAGCCAGGCGCTTAAGCACTGCGTTGGACGGCTAAAGCCGTTGGAAGCTTCGCTGTTGGACGCACGCCGTGCGTTGGATCCACTTCGTGCGTTGGAGCTTCGCTTGTATAATGCGTTTCCGGAAACTGTCTATGCCTTACGATACAAACCGGTGATTGAAGCCGCGCAGGCTCCAACGTTGCAAAGCAACGTCCAACGCCGCAGGCATTCCAAGCGAAGCTCCAACGGCGGAGCCTCCAACAGCGTCAGCGTTTCCAAACGCTGAAAAAACGGACTTCCGGCGAGTTGGCAATGGCGCAGGGATTGATGCCCGGCACGCCTTCGGGAATGGGTTGTTTCAGGGCCGCGTAGTACGCCTGCCAAACTGGGTGCGTTTTGCCGTTGGCCTTAAAAGTCATGGGTTGGAGGGAAAAAAGCTTTTGGCCGTGGGGCGCAAAACTTTCCCACACCAGCTCCGAGCAATACAGCGCACTGTCGCCCGGCAGGAAGGGGCTGTCATAGGGGCGGCCCAGGTAGTGCAGGCTTTTTTGGGCGGCTTTTTTCCGGAAATTTCCGGAAGTTCTGGCCCGCCCAATGAATAGCTTTTGGCTCGTGTCGCGGGCGGTGAATTTTTCCAAAGGCGTTTTCTGCACTTCCTTTCCAATCGCTTCCACCACAAACCATTTTCCGGAATCTTTCACCGCAACGCCACAGTGATTGAAGCGGCGGTCGTTGGCGCAGGGCGTGGTGGCGATAATCGCGTCGCACATACCGCCGCAGGGCAGATTTTGAAACAGGATGTCGCCCGGCTGCAATTTTCCGGAAAAGGGCTTCTGTGCCGGTGCATTTTCCGGAAATAAAAGTAAAAAACCGGCTGCTGCGAAGGGCAGCAACCGGCTGGATAAAAAAGACATAAGAGGCGGGAAAGAAAGGGGAAACAGGTTTGCTTATTGTCCGCCGCCGGCACTCTGAATAAAAGCTTCGCGGCAAGGCCGGATGGCTTCATCGCGCTTGGCATTCAGTCCGGGATCGTCCGGGTTGGTGTCCAGCTTTTTTATCTCCGACTCGGTAAAAGAGTCCATGATTCTGTCTGCCGAACACTCGCAAAAGGTTTTGATTTGCTCGCGCATCGCCGGTGCGTCGCCAAAATCGCCCTGCATCTTGGTGGTGCAGGCAGAAATAAAATTCTTTTTGGCTTCCGCTTTTTGATTTCCGGAATTGCAGCCTGCGGTTAAAACGGCCAGCGCCGCAAGGGAGAGAAGGACTTTTTTCATAAAGGGATTTTAAAAGGAGCTTGTAAGAAGGAAACGCGGAGCCTGTAAAAAGGGAACGCGGATAAAACGGATTGAGGCGGATTTTTCTGAAAATCAACCTTCATCAACAACCATCAACCCACATCAACAAAGACCCCGTTCCGGGGTGACAAAAACCTTCATCAACAACCATCAACCCGCTACACCGTAAACTTAATGCCCTGTGCCAGCGGCAGGTTGGCGCTCCAGTTGAGGGTGTTGGTTTGCCGGCGCATATAGGCTTTCCAGCTATCGGAGCCACTCTCGCGACCGCCGCCGGTTTCTTTTTCGCCGCCAAAAGCACCGCCGATTTCCGCGCCGCTCGTGCCGATGTTCACGTTGGCAATGCCGCAATCGGAGCCTTTATAGGAAAGGAAAGTCTCGGCCTCGCGCATATTCAGCGTGAAGATAGAAGAAGAAAGTCCCTGCGGAACAGCGTTTTGCATGGCAATGGCATCTTCCAGATTCCGGTATTTCATCAGATACAAAATCGGTGCGAAGGTCTCGGTGCGCACGATTGCCATATCGTTGTGCGCTTCCCACACTGCCGGTTTCACATAGCAGCCGCTCGCGTAGCCTTCGCCTTCGAGCACGCCGCCGGCAACCACTTCTTTGCCGCCTTCGGCCTTCACTTTTTCCAGTGCGCCGAGGTAAGCATTCACCGCGTCTTTGTCGATCAGCGGGCCTACGTGATTTTTGGAATCCAGCGGGTTGCCGATAGCAAGCTGCTTGTAGGCCGTCGCCAGTTTTTCTTTAAAAGCATCGTAAACGCTTTCGTGGATGATGAGGCGGCGCGTGGTGGTGCATCGCTGCCCGGCAGTGCCTACCGCGCCAAACAGACAGCCCAGGAGCGCCATGTCGAGGTCGGCATTTTCGGAGATGATGATGGCGTTGTTGCCCCCCAGTTCCAGCAGCGATTTGCCAAAACGGCTCGCCACGGCAATGCCCACCGCCTTGCCCATGCGCGAAGAACCGGTGGCCGACACCAGCGGAATGCGCTCGTCGTGGCTCATCCATTCGCCCACTTCGCGGCCGCCCTGAACGAGGCCGTTGATGCCTTCAGGAACCTTGTTTTCTGCTAAAACTTTAGCTACAATATTCTGGCAGGCGTTGGCTGTGAGCGGTGTTTTTTCAGACGGTTTCCACACGCAGGTGTTGCCGCATATCCAGGCGATAAAGGCGTTCCAGCTCCACACCGCCACGGGGAAGTTGAAGGCCGAGATGATGCCCACCACGCCCAGCGGATGCCACTGCTCATACATGCGATGGTCGGGGCGTTCGGAGGTCATGGTGAGGCCATAGAGCTGGCGGGAGAGGCCCACGGCAAAGTCGGCGATGTCAATCATTTCCTGCACCTCGCCGAGGCCTTCCTGCAGGCTTTTGCCCATTTCGTAAGATACCAGTGCGCCGAGCGCGTCTTTCTGCTCACGCAGGGCGTTGCCGATTTGGCGCACGATTTCGCCGCGTTTGGGGGCCGTCCACTTGCGCCATTCCAGCGCCGCTTCCTGTGCTTTTTTCACCACGGCATCATAGTCTTGGCGGGTGGCGGTCGTAACAGCGCCGATTTTCTTGCTGTCCACCGGTGAATACGAATCAATAGCGGTTCCGTTTCCGGAAAGGTATTGGGTTCCGGTAGCTACGCCTTCGTTGCGGTCGGCCAGGCCGAGGCTTTGGATTACTTCAGAAATCTGGATGGTCATTTCGGAAAAGGATTGAAAAATTTTGGCGCGAAATTACGCCGCAACGCGTTGGCGCTTTTGGGGCTGCTTTTTCATTGGCAGGAAGCCCGCAGCAGGCCCAACCCGCTTCTTTACCTTTGCACCCAAATCCCTACATCTTCTATGCCTTCTTTCGACATCGAATCCAAAGTAGATCTGCAAACGCTCGACAACGCTATCAACGTTGTGAAGCGCGAAATTGAAAACCGCTACGATTTTAAAGGTACCAACACCAAAATTGAGCTGAACAAAAAAGACATGACCATCTCGCTTGAAACGGCCAGCGATATGCAGCTCAAACAAGCCGAAGATATCATCCTCACCAAATCTATGCGGCAAGGCATCGAGGCCAATGCCTTTGATTTCTCCAAAGAAGCAGAGCCTTCCGGAAAAGTAATCCGCAAAACCATCGCGGTGAAAAACGGCCTCGACAAAGACGACGCGAAGAAAATCGTGAAAATCATCAAAGACAGCGGCCTCAAAGTGCAGCCCGCCATCATGGACACGATGGTGCGCGTAACGGCCAAGAAAATCGACGACCTGCAGGCGGTGATTCAGCTTTGCAAATCGAGCGTGGACTTGCCCTTGCAGTTTACGAATATGAAGTCGTAGGGCGCTGTAATGGAACGCGGATGACGCGGAGCCAGACGGATTAACACGGATGAAAAAATCTGTGCAAATCCGTAACAATCCGTTTTATCCGCGTTCCATGGTTCTGCTGTGTAATTTTGCGCTCTTTTTCCGGAAATGAAGCCTGCTCTCAAAACCCTCACGCTCTCTCTTTCCCCCGAAGCGGCGGCAGACGAAGCGCAGGTGCGGGCCGCCGCGCTCGCCGAAGCGGGATTTTCCGGAAATAGCACCCACAGCGTCCGCGTCGTCAAACAAAGCATCGATGCCCGCTCCCGCAGCGGCGTAAAGATGATCTTGCAGGTGGCCGTAGGACCTGAAAAAGATATTTTTCCGGAAATTTTTGACCCGGAACTGCAAACGGTGTCGCCCCACAGCGCACCGGTCGTCATCGTAGGCGCTGGCCCCGCCGGACTTTTTGCGGCCCTCAAACTCCTGCAACTCGGCATCCGGCCCATCGTAATTGAGCGGGGCAAAGACGTGCGCGCCCGTCGCCGCGACCTCGCCCAGCTCACCCGCAATGCCATCGTAAACCCTGATAGCAACTATTGCTTTGGCGAAGGCGGCGCGGGAACCTATTCCGACGGCAAGCTCTACACGCGCAGCAACAAACGCGGCAGCATCGAGCGCATCCTGAATCTTTTTATCCACTTCGGCGCAACGCCCCGCATCGCCGTGGATGCGCATCCGCATATCGGCACCAACAAACTGCCGGCCATCATCAGCGCCATGCGCGAAGCCATCGCAGACTGCGGCGGCGAGGTGCTTTTTGAGAAGCGCGTAACCGATGTTTTCATCAAAGACAGCGCGGTGTCCGGCGTTTTGCTCCACGACGGCACCCGCATCGATTGCCGCCAACTCATCCTTGCCACTGGCCACAGCGCCCGCGATATTTTTGAACTGCTCCACCAAAAGGGCATCCTCATTGAGGCCAAGCCCTACGCCCTCGGTGTGCGCATCGAGCATCCGCAAAGCATCATTGACCGGGCGCAATATCATTGCAGCAGTCGTGGCGAATTTCTGCCACCGGCGAGCTACAGCCTCGTTTCGCAGGAGCAGGGAAGGGGCGTGTTTTCGTTTTGTATGTGTCCGGGCGGCATCATCGCACCCGCGTCCACCGCGCCTGGCGAAGTGGTCGTGAACGGCTGGAGTCCGAGCCGCCGCAACAACCCGTTTGCCAACAGCGGCACCGTTGTGGCGGTAGCTGAAAAAGATTTTGCGAAATATGGCTTCAGCGGCCCGCTTGCCGGAATGCACTATCAGAAAATGGTGGAACAGCAATGCTTCACCGCCGCCGGCGGCAATCTTTCGGCCCCGGCGCAGCGCATGACCGATTTTGTTTCCGGAAAAATATCGGCCAGTTTGCCCGATTGCTCCTACACGCCGGGCATTACCTCTGTTCCGATGCGCGCCGTTTTGCCCGCCGAAGTACACGATGCCTTGCGCAGCGCCGTGGGCACATTTGGCAAAAAGATGAAAGGCTACCTCACCCACGAAGCCGTTTTGGTGGCCACCGAAAGCCGCACGTCTTCGCCGGTGCGCATCCCGCGCGACAAAGACACGTTGGAACATCCGCAAATTCGCGGGCTTTTTCCCTGTGCAGAAGGCGCGGGATACGCGGGCGGCATCGTGAGTGCGGCGATGGACGGCGAACGCTGCGCGGAAATGGCGGCGCGGATGTATCAGGATCAGACTGGATAAAAATTCCCTGCTTTCTCTTCGTCTCTGCGTGATTTTCCGCTTCGCCTCTGCGTCTCTGCTCCTCTGCGTCTCTGCGAAAAAACTCCCGTTCTCTGCGTGATTTTCCGCTTTTCCTCTGCGTCTCTGCTCCTCTGCTTCTCTGCGAAAAAACTCCCAATCTCTGCGTGATTTCGCCTCTGCGTCTCTGCGAAAAAACTCCCAATCTCTGCGTGATTTTCCGCTTCGCCTCTGCGTCTCTGCTCCTCTGCGTCTCTGCGAAAAAACTCCCGTTCTCGGCGAAAAAACTCCCATTCTCGGCGTGATTTCGCCTCTGCCCGATTTCTCCACTTCGTCTCTGCCAATATTAACTTAGCGCGTCATGCGCTTCTCTCCGGCGGTTGTCCGCATTTTGCTGCTCCTGCCGCTCCTGGCGCTGGCTTGTTTTTGCATTTTCTACCTCACCCACAACCACGAATTTCTGGCGCGCTGGTATGAGGCGCTGCCGGGGCCTTTCTATAAAAAAACCACCTGGCGGACCGATTTTTTTACCCCGCAGACAAAGCAGCAGGGCAATATTTTCTGTTGGATAGCACTTTGCGGGATAGGGGTGCTGGTTTGGAACTGCCTTCGTCAGCCTTTTCCGGAAAAGACAAAATATTTTCCGGAAAACAGACTGCCACGATTGCTGCTCCCTGCCATTGCTGCCATCCTGGGCATCTGGAGCGCGACGCGCCTGCCACCCGCCGTCGATGAAGTTTTTTCGGCCAAATATGCCGCCGGCGGACATCCATTCCGTGCCTTGTCCTACTATATGCTGCCCAACAATCATGTGCTTTTCAACACGCTGAACGCTTTTATTTCCAGTGAAAGTAACGCGCTGATGACCGGCAGAATCCTGTCGGTGCTGGCTTATATGCTAACCGGCGTTCTGGTGTATCAATGGCTGCGCGAGGTGATTTCCGGAAAATACGCGGCGTTTTTGATTGCGCTCTTGCAACTCACGATTTTCCCGGTCTGGGGCTTTGCCGGGCAGGCGCGGGGCTACGAAATCTATCTATTGGCGCACTGGTGGTGCCTGCTATTGACAACCCGTTATTTCAAGACCGGCGATGCGCGGACGCTTTTCTGGTTTCCGGTAGCGGCAACGGTGGGCTATAGTGCGGTGCCTTCCTTTCTGTATTTCCATCTGGCGCTCCTTGGCTGGGCAATCTATCAATCTTTGACTGAAAAGAAAGTACATGGCACCTTCTGGCGGACACAGTTGGTTGCCTTTACCGGCGCGTTTCTGTTTTACGTGCCGGCGCTGTGTTTTTCCGGTGTGCCGGCGCTTGCAGGCAACAAATATGTTTCCGGAACGGGCGCTGTTTCGTGGGCCGCTTTGCCGCCTCTCGGGCCGTATGCCGCCTACCTGAATGGCACGGGGCCGGGCGGAAAATGGATGGGGCTAATAGTGGCGCTACTGGCTTTGAGCCTGCTTTTTTCCGGAAAAATGCGCCGCTGGGGCGTTTTGTTTGTGGCGCTCTGGCTGGCCTGCGACGTTGTCGTACTGGCTATGCGCAAAATCCCTTTTCATCGAAATTTAATCGGGCAGTATTCCATCAGTTTTGTGCTGGCGGGCGTGGCTGCAGTGTGGATTTTCCGGAAATTTCCGGCCTTTATTTTCCGGAAAAGGGCTGCTGTTGCCGTTCCCATAACTGCAATCGTATTGGGCGGCGCCTTACTTTTTATCAATAACAAACAGCTTAGCGAAAAACTCTATTTTTATCCCGTTCGGGAAACAGAGGAATGGGTAGCACGGGCGTTTTTTTCTAAAATACCTGCCGGCAGCCGCGTGGCTTTTTCGGAAGAAACCTTCCTGACAGAGGCTTTCTGGAAACGGCAGAAAGGCGTAGTCGCATTTCCGGAAAATGCAGACTTTATCGTGCAGTTTCAGGCAGAAAACAGGGTAGGGGAGCGCGATTCGCTGGTTGCGCAGAGCGAGGATTTGCAACTCTATCAAAGGCGACCTTAGCAAATGGCAACGGCTATTTTTGCCGGCCACGACGCTTTTTCCGGAAGCCGGACCTTTGTTTACAAGCACGCCATGCGAAACCGTTTTTTCTCCCGCGAAGCCCTCATTCGGTTTCTGCTGCTGTTGCCGCTGTTGGCGCTGGCGGTTTTTTGCATCTTCTATCTTTCCGGAAATTATGCCTCGCTGGCAGGCTGGTACGAATCGCTGGGTGGCCCTTTCTTTAGAAGTGCTTACTGGCGCACGGAATTTTTTACGCCGCAGGTCTGGGAAACCGGTAAGCAGTTTTGTGCTTTCTCGCTGTTTTTCATAATTCCGGTATTGGCCCTCTCGATTCTGAAAGGAAAGATGCCCACACGTCCGGAAATACCAACGGCGGATGCACGAAATGCGGGCTTCGTCGCCGGCGTGGCTGTGCTGCTCGGCGTTTTCAATGCCATCGTTGCGCGACCGGCCATTGACGAATATCAGTCGGCCCTGTTTATGGGCGGTGCGCATCCCTTCCGCGCCCTGACACACTATCCCGTTCCCAACAATCATGTGCTGTTCAATACGCTGAATGCGCTTTTTGCCACACCCGAAACGGCGTTTATTTCCGGAAAAATCCTTGCCATTCTTTTCTATGCGGGCGCCGGCGCACTGCTGTATCTGTGGTTCCGGCAACTGGCGGTGGGGCGGCGGGCTGCTACCGTGCTGGCGCTCCTGGCGCTGACACCTTTTCCGGTCTGGGGCTTTTCGGGACAGGCGCGCGGTTACACGCTTTATCTGCTGGCCCATTGGTGGACACTCCTGCTGGCCACCCGCTATCTGCAAACCGAAGCGCCGCGCACCCTGTTTTGGTTTCCGGTGGCCTTGCTGGTGGGCTATGCGGCGCTTCCCACTTTTATCTATTTTCATCTGGCGCTGCTTTTCTGGGCTGTTTTTCTGGGTTTTTCCCGTAAGAAAATATACCTGCCATTCTGGAAGGCGCAGGCACTTGGCAGCCTCGCCGCTTTGCTTTTTTACGTGCCGCTATTGGCATTTTCCGGAGTAAAAGCCCTTTCCGGTCATCGCTGGGTGGCGCGTTTTGGCTGGCGCGATTTTTCGTTTCCGCCGCTCGGCCCGTTCCGCGATTATCTCACCGGCTATGGTGCGGTGGGCTATGCGCTGGGCATCTGTACTGCTTTGCTTTCGCTGGGCCTGCTGTTTTCTAAAAAGACCCGTTGGATAGGTGCGCTGTTTTGCGCCCTCTGGCTGGGCTGCAATGCCGTTGTGCTCCTGATGCGGCAACCTTCCTTCAGCCGACAGCTCAATGGTTTGTTTTCCGTCTCGGCAGCGATTGCGCTGTGGGCGGTTTGGCTTTTAGTGGAAAAAACGGCGGCGGTATTTTCCGGAAATTATTTCAAAAAAGCTGCGGTGCTGGTTGGCCTTTCCGGTGCAGTGGGTGTGTTGGCGCTGGATTATTCTCGCCTCGATGATGCGCTCTATCTTTATAAAATCCGGGAAACGGAAGCCCGCATTCAGGCGCTTCTGCAACGCATCCCCGAAGGCGCAACGGTGGGCTTTACCGACGATGCTTTTCATGCGCAGGCGCTCTGGCAGCGTTCCGGGAAAAGAGTCGTTCCATTAAGCGCAGCCCGGTATCGCGTGCATCTGAAAGGGGCCGACCCCGTGCTGCCCTCCGATAGCCTTATCTCCGGCTACGGCGATTTGGAACTTTTTGTCCGGCGGCGTTGAAGGGGATTTTTCGTCTGCAATTTTCAACACTACATAATCTCCTGTTCGTGTCCAATATTCTTCTTTCCCGCTCCAATGCCTATCGCTTGCTGCTGCTCCTGCCGCTGTTGGCGCTGGCCGGTCTCTGCGTTTTCTATCTCGCCAATGGCTACGATGCGCTGGCTGCCTGGTATGAATCGCTGCCCGGTCCTTTTTACCGGAAAGCCTATTGGCGCGAAGAACTTTTCACGCGGCAAACCCGGGAAGCCGGGCGGCTTTTTTGCCTGCTGGCGCTGCTGCTGATTCCGGCTTTGGGCGTAGCGGTTTTCAAAGGCAAGATCCCACCCCGAAATCCCATCGCACGCGCCGACGCGCTGCATATAGCCCTGATTGCCGGTGTCGCTTTGCTGTTGGGCATCTTTAATGCGCTGGTAGCACAAATATCAATGGATGAAGACCAGTCGGCCCTGTTTTTTGGCAGCACGCATCCGTTTCGGGCCTTGTCGCATTATCCGGTTCCCAACAATCACATCCTTTACAACACGCTCAACGCGCTTTTTGCCACCCCCGAAACCGCGTTGATTTCCGGAAAAATCATTGCCATTCTGGCTTATGCGGGCTTTGGCCTTATCGTCTATCGGTGGTTTATGGAAGTGGGTGTCCGCCGAAGGGCGGCCACCGCGCTGGCGCTTCTGTCTTTATTGCCGTTTCCGGTTTGGGGTTTTTCGGGGCAGGCGCGCAGCTATCCGCTTTACCTGCTGGCCGGCTGGTGGGCGCTGCTCTTGGCAACCCGGTTTTTCAAAACGGGCGACGGGCGGCAGTTGTATTTCTACCCGGTTGCGGTGGCGGCGGGTTATGGAATGCTGCCCACTTTTGTGTATTTCCACGCCGGGCTGTGCGTCTGGGGGTTGTGGCTGGCGCTGTCTCGCAAAAATCTGTACTTCCCCTTTTGGCGGGCGCAGGCGTTTGCGGTAGCGGCTTCTTTTCTGGTATTGTTGCCGCTGCTTGCCTTTTCCGGACTCAAATCTATTGCAGGGCATCAATGGGTAACAACAATGCCGTGGAGCGATTTCTATTTTCCGCCCTTTGGCCCCTTCCGCGATTACCTTACCGGCTATGGCAGGCTGGGCTATCTGTTGGGCATTTTCACGGCGCTGTTCTCGCTGGGCCTGCTTTTGTTCAAAAATACCCGCTGGCTGGGGGCGCTCTTTTGTGCTTTATGGATAGGCGGCGACCTGATTGTAGTGCTGATGCGGCAGACGTGCTTCACCCGGCAATTGGTAGGCTTGTATTCGGCATCGCTGGCTGTGGCGCTGGTGGCGGCGTATCTGTTGCTTCAAAAACTTTCCGGAAAGTACCGGCCAAAACTCGTTTGGGGAGCGGCCATGCTGGTGAGTATCGGGCTGGCTTTCGGCGTGCTGAAAGCCAATTATGAACGCCTCAACGACGCACTTTATATTTATGACATTCGGAAGATGAACAAGGATATTCGGGAAATGCTATTGCGCGTTCCGGAAGGCGCAACGGTGGGATTTACCGATAAGGTTTTTCTGCCGCAAGCGGTCTGGGAGCGTTCCGGAAAAACGGCGGTTCCGGTGGGGCAAGCTGCGTACCGGATGCAGATGAAAGAAGAAAATCTGGTGTCGCCGGGGGATAGCCTGGCGGCATCGTATCTGAATTTCAGACTCTACAGGCAGCGGCGGTAGTGTAAAGTCAAGGAAATATTGTCGGGTCGAGCCTCGTAGTACTCGATCCGTTGTAATAATCCTGATGGAAAGTCAAGGAAATATTGTCGGGTCGAGCCTCGCCCCCGGCCTCCGCCTCTGGCGAAGAGGGGCCAGCGAATTGCGGTGTTCATTTTAGCGGTCCATTTGCTATAATGGCATTTCTTGTCAGGAGCGCAAAACAGGCTAAGCGGGACTTTGGCAAAATACAGGCATCCTTTCGTCTATCGTCTTGATACTTTCGTCTTTCGTCTTTCCTCTTTTGTCTTTTGTCTTTTGTCTTTTGTCTTTCATCTTGATACTCGTGTCTTTCGTCTTGATACTTTCGTCTTGATACTTTCGTCTCAAAACCGGTATCCCCTTAAAAAATCGCCGACTGTCATGCGTTTTTTGCCTTCTAATTGCAGTTCCCGGGCATAGAGCCAGCCATCGGCGCAGGCAAAGCGCAGGTAGGTTTTGCTATCGGTTTGGGGCGTGGCGGGTGGCGGCAGCGGCGTGTCTTCTTTTACGGTTTCAAAGCGGCTTTTAAAGATGCGCAGGTTTTTGCCATCCAGAAAAGTGAAAGCAGTGGGAAACGGCGAAAGGCCGCGCACTTTGTTATGTACCGCCTCGGCGGATTGGGAAAAATCCAGTTCGCAGTCGGCCTTAAAAATCTTGGGCGCGTGTCGGAGGCCGGCGGGATGCTGCGGCTGCGGTTTGGCGTGCAGGGTTCCGGCAGTTAGCTCCTGAACCGTCTCTGCCAGCAGGGCGGCTCCCTGTTCCATGAGTTTTTGATACAATGTCCCAAAATCGTCTTCCGGCAGGATGGCCGTTTCTTTTTGAAGCAAAACGCCACCGGTATCTATCTCCTGCTGGAGCTGAAAAGTGGTAACGCCGGTAAAGGCTTCGCCGTTGATGATGGCCCAGTTGATGGGCGCTGCCCCCCGATATTGCGGCAGCAGCGAGCCATGAACATTGATGGTTCCGCGCGGCGGCAGGGCCCAAACGGCTTCGGGCAGCATCCGAAAAGCAACGACGACGTGCAGCTCGGCGGCCAACTCGCGGAGGGTGTCCAGAAATTCCGGATTTTTCAGCTTTTCGGGTTGCAAAACGGGCAGGTTATGCGCCACGGCAAATTTCTTCACCGCCGATTCGCTCAACTGCTGTCCGCGGCCCGCCGGTTTGTCGGGGGCGGTTACAACAGCGGCCACATCATGTCCGGTTTCGAGAAGAACGCGAAGCGCGGCGACAGCGAAATCGGGCGTTCCGAAGAAAATAATGCGCATAGTGTTATGGATGGGTGTCCTCCCGGCGTTGAGTCCCGCCTTTGGCTTTGAGAATGGCGCGAAAGTAAGCACTGCGTACGTTGGGTCGGCAGGGCTGGAAACCGCAAACCGGCCCGGGGTTACAAACCACAAAACCCATGTTTTATCGCGCCCTGTCTTGTGGGATTGTATATTGCCAACCTTATCGAAGCCGAAGTTTTCAACACTGCCAACGGCAGGTTTCAACATCAGCCCCGGCACAGTTCTTGCACCCCTCTGTTATGCCCAATCCCAAAGGTACCCTGCTCGTCATTGGCGGCCACGAAGAGAAAAATCTCGATGGCACCGCCCCGGAAATCCTGCTGCGCCAGAACAACCCGCAACGTTTCAGCATTCTGGGAAACCTACTGGCCCATAAGCCCAACGCACACCACGACATCCAGATTATCGCCTCGGCTTCTTCCATCCCCGAAGAGATGGAAGAACTCTACCGCAAGGCCTATCAGTCGGTGGGCTTTAATGAAGTAACCTTTATCCATGTAAACTGCACGGAAGATGCCTGCGAAACGGAAGCTGTCAAAAAAATTCATTATTCGCACGCGGTGTTCTTTACCGGCGGCGATCAGCTACGGCTGATGGAACAGATGCGCGATACGCCGCTGCTGGCAGCCATCCGCAAAAAGTATTACAACGACCCTAATTTCATCGTTGCCGGAACGAGCGCCGGTGCCATGGCCATTCCGGAAAAAATCATTGGCAGGGGACGCATCGAGGAGGCGCTGATGAAGGAAGACCTGCGCATGAGTACCGGCATGGGGCTGGTCAGCAATATCATCGTGGATACACATTTTGTGAAGCGGGGACGCTTTGGCAGGCTGGCGCTGGCTGTGGCCATGAACCCGGAATGCATTGGCGTGGGCCTGGGCGAAGACGCAGCACTGATGATTAAAGGCGGCAACGAGGCGACGAGCATCGGCTCCGGAATGGTTATCGTTATCGACCCGACGGACATGGGCGCAACCAACGCATCCTACGCCGCACCCAACGACCAGATTGTAATCGAAAACCTGCGGGTTCATATCCTGGCCGGCGGCTCCAAATACCTGATTCACGAACGGGAGTTTTTGCTGGCTGACACTCAAATGGAACCCAACGCCGCACCGGCCATTCCGGAAGTGCCGGACGAAGCAGTGGAAAACCTGCAACTCAGCAAGGAAAAACAAGACTCGGTCAATCTCAAGCAGTCTGTGGCGGATAAACGGGAAGTGATGGGCGAGAATAATTAACGTGCATTCGGATTACGTACGTCTTTCTGCGTACGTAATCCGTCATGGCGGGCCTGACCCGCAATCCCGGTTATTTGTGTTGTGGAGATTCCGGGTCAAGCCCGGAATGACGGTTTACGGCATTTAGACAGCTAAATCATGCATCGCGTTAGCCTCACCCCCGGCCCCTCTCCGAAGGAGAGGGGAGCCGAATTGCGGTGTTCATTTTAGCGGTCCATTTAGTATTACGTAGGTAGGATTACGTAGGTAGAGGATTACGTAGGTAGAGGTTTACGTAGGTAGAGGATTACGTGCGCAGGATAATGTACGCACAGAAGCGGCTTCCAATCAGCTTCAAGCGGGACTTTCGCAAGAGGTTTCGGCTGCGGAAGCAAAATTTACTTTGGGCAATCCTGCCACAATATCCATCGTTTCGCAGCTTACGTGGATGATGCTGAGCAGTAAATCCAGAATATAGCGCGGCTTGCCGTGCTCCAGCGCCCAGTCGTTGGGGTCGTTGGTGATGTCGCTGTCTTTGTGGGTGGTTATCTGGTAGCGTTCCATAATCCACTCAAGGGCGCTCTTGCCGTTTACTACATATTCATACGCCTTTGCGGGGATGTTCTCTATGGTGATTTGGTTGTTGTAGAGGATGGTGTCTTTGCGGTCTTTGGCCGGGAAGCGCATTTTCTGCACGCGGTAAAGCCCCTCCCCATCCCTCCCCGAAGGGGAGGGGGCATCGCCTTGAACGGTCACTTCCGGGTGGTGCGGCGCCGTTTCGTAGTTCAGGTGCAGGTCGGCCAGGGCGCGGCCCGCTTTGCTAAAAGCCCAAAAGTCTTTTACGTTTTCCACCAGCGGCAGGCGGGGCAGCATCTTTTTGAGGTCGGCGGCAAAGGTTTGGCGATATTCCGGGCTGTGCAGGAAGCCATACACGTAATAGAAAATATCTTCCTTGCCTACGTTCTTGCCATATTGCTTTTGCGCCCGCGCCAGAATGAAATCCGAAATGCCATCGCGGCGCGTGTATTGCTGCTCTGCGCCGGAATCAAACAAGCCTTGTTGGGCGGCGTTGGATTCTTCGTAGTAATAGAGGGGGAAGCACTGGCTTTTGCCAATAAGCTCTAAGTCGGGAATAATATTTGAAATAATTGCAGTGAAGTCTTTGGTTACTCCAACACCCGAAACACAAATCACCAGATTTTTTTGAGCAGATGGAAAGAGTTTGGGAATCTGATAGACCATCTCATTAAACCCGCGGTCAAAATAGAGGCACTGTTTGAAAAAAGGCCGGTAATAAGCAGTAACAATGCCTTTCTCCATATAGCTATATGCTTTTTGCTTTTCAATGTCCCAAAGCAAAGCGCGCGTCCAACTGATTTTTGAGGCGTTAAAAGGCAAAAAGTCTTTTGCCTCTAAATCCTTGTTTCCTTTAGCAGCTTCTGCGAATACTTCCCTTTGCTCATTATAGTAAGCAATCATTTCAGCTACTCTTTGCGACAGACGTGACTTTGCCGAATCATAAACCCAAGCGTCCCTCTGCGTCTTTAATCCGTTAGAATAAATCGGCAAAAAGAAAGTCTGTTTATTGGTCTTATCTTCTTTATCTCCCAGTGGAATAAACGTCTCAAACGCATCATTGCGCACACTTATCCAGTCGCCGTGTTCGTTGGGCTGCAATTCCTGCAAAGGCATTTCCGGATTGGCGAAGGAGCCAAAGCGTTTGAGGATGCGCAGTTTTTCTTCGCGGTCGAGGTAGTCGCCGATGTCGTGGTAATAGATTTTGGCTTTCATGGCTTTTTGTTTTTGGCTGCGGCCATTAGTTTTTCCAGCGCTTCGGTATCTGCTCTGTCTGCTTCCAGCGCCTCTTGGCTTTTGCGTGCGGCATCATAACGCGCATATTGCCCGCTGGCCGCCTGTTCCATCTGCTGTTTGCTGCGGCTGCCTGTGCCCGTTAGCAAGGCTTTGTTGCTGAATTGTATTACGCGGTCAGCTTCGCTTTTCCAGAAGGAAATACTCAGGGGTATCCGTTCCTTTACCCGTAGTTCTGCGGTGTCCAAAAACAGCGTTACAATGCGGTTGAGTGTATCTATTTCATCAGCGGTCAGGTAATTTTTGGCAATAAAAATATCTTCTTTGCGCACCCGGCTTCCCTTCCAGCTTGTCAGTCCCATGTTAGGCTGGTTAGCATCTGCGCGCTGTATAATCAGTTCAGCGGCGGTTTTGCCCGTTACTGCGAAGAGCAGTTTGTTTTGCACTTCTGCAAAAAACAGTTCGGTTTGCCGGTCTGTTTTGTCATAATCGCTGCTCAGGGAAAACAGGTCGCGTATTTTTTGGTAAAATCGTTTTTCAGAAGCCCTGATGTCGCGGATGCGGGCAAGCAACTCATCAAAATAGTCCTTGCCAAAAGCCTTGCCGCTTTTCATGCGCTCATCATCCAGTACAAAGCCCTTCATAATGTATTCCTTAAGGGTTTGTGTAGCCCAAATACGGAACTGAGTAGCCTGCTTGCTATTCACGCGGTAACCTACGGCAATGACGGCATCCAGGTTGTAGAATGCAACCTTGCGCTTCACTATCCGGCTACCTTCCTGCTGAACTGTTTCCAAAATGGAAACAGTTGCCGCTTCTGTTAGCTCGCCGGTTTCGTAAATATTGGCCAGATGTTTATTAACGGCAGGGATTTCCACGCCAAACAATTCGGCCATTGCTTTCTGGTTCAGCCAAAAGGTTTCTCCTTCATACCTGATTTGGATGCTCACTTTGCCTTCCGGCGTTTCATATAGGAGAATGTTTTCCTCATTCATAGCGTTTGATTTTTGTCGTTTAAATGCAGTTTTCTATCTTCGTCCTAATAATACCGGCCAGGCCTCTTAACAATGCTCACTTGGGTTGGTTTTCGATTTTTAGTACAGCCTTTTCCTTTTTGGGAGAGGCTGTATTCTTTTAGGCTTCTGCGGGAATGTCTTCTTTTTTGGCGGGCTTCTTCACCAATAGCGTGATGGCAATGGGGGTGCGGCTGCCGCTGCCAAAAATCTTCCCGCCTTCCTTGCGGGAAAGCTCGCCGCTGGTGCGCTGATTGCCGCGCAGGTTAAAGACATAGATGCTGCTAAACTCGGCTTCGATGCTTTTCCGGAAACCATCGGTGCTGTTGCCGTCCAGCCAGGCCCCGTTGCTCACAAAGCAGATGATGCCGCCATCGCTGCCCAGGCGGTCGCTGCTCCAGCGGAATGCTTTGATGTAGGCATCGTAGAGACTTTTGTTCAGCCCCGCACTGGATTGACGCGCATAGGTACTCCCTATCCGCGCATCGAGCAAAGGATATTCCTGATTTTGCGCATTATCATTCGCGCTCTTTTGCCCCACCGAATAAGGCGGATTTCCCATGATAATCCGGAGCGGTGCTTTCTTTTGTCGCTGCACCCGTGCGCTGTTTTGCGGGAACATTTCGCTAAACAGCTTTTCGCCGTCTGCCGTTTCGCCCAGTTGGAAGGTATCGGTCAGGCAGATGCCGTCAAAGGGTGTGTATTTCTCTTTGCCAATGCCGTCATCCGGGTCGGGTGTCAGGTCGTGATACACGTTTTCGATGTTGATAGCGGCGATATAGTAGGCCAGCAATACCATTTCGTTGGCGTGTATCTCGTGGCGGTATTTGCGCTCCAGGTCTTCCAGCCGGATGCGTCCGCTTTGCAGCAGCCGGGTAATGAAAGTGCCGGTGCCGGTGAAGGGGTCGAGGATGTGGATGTTTTCGTCGGAGATGCTGCGGCCAAATTCTTTTTCCAGGATGTCGGCCACGCTGTGAACAATGAAGTCCACCACTTCTACCGGCGTGTACACGATGCCCAGTTTTTCTACCATCTTGGGGAAGGCGGTCTTGAAAAACTTGTCGTACAGCT
>DDEO01000134.1 GCA_002336725.1 Bacteroidetes bacterium UBA1952
CGCTCCAACCTTGACCTGTCAGGTCTTTTAATGCTATTTTCGGAAATTAGTCAGCGAGGTTCTTACCGTTTCTTCCGGAAAAAACAGGAAAGGAAAACGGGTTTCGGAGATGATAAAGCCGCTTTCTATATGCGTTGCAAATTGCACATACGGTTTTGGCGTGAAAGACTGCACCAAAGCCTTCGGTATATCTTCTGAAACCGAAGCGGTTTGCCACTCAAAAAATTCGCTCAGCCGCCCGTGCAGCCGCATAAAAGTCCGGTGGCTGTAATAATCGTTGCAATAGCCGTGGATGATCTGGGACAAAAACCACTTTTCGCCGCGTGGTTCATACCGGATGTCCAGTTGCCCGCTGACCAGTTCGCGACTTAAAGGGCCTGCCGGGCGCACCCAGTTGCTCCTGTGATAATAATCGGCCCCCGGCAGGCGGTGTGCTTTCCGGCTTATGTGTTTAAAAGCAAATGTTTTTGGGTCGATGACAAGGGTTCCGGTTTCGTAGCTTTCCAGGTAAGCGGAATGGGTTGCAAATTTTTGTTCAAAGCCGTGGTCTTCGCTCGACAACTCACTGCTGTATTGAATACGGTATTCGTCGTTTCCGGAAAAACTGCTGTCAAAACGAAACTGGCTGACATCGAAAAGCCGTCCCACGAACGAGCCATTAGACGGAAAATACACCGGGTTTTCTTCAAAAAGTTGTTCCGAAAGTCCTTCGCGGATGTCCACATCGGGGATTTTGGTTTGGGTCATCGCCTGGCCGCCCGATTGAAGAATGGCAAAGAAATGTTGCGCTTCCAAGCCTCTTTTCACCTTTTTGGGCAGGATGGCCGCCGCTACCTGTGCTTCTACCAGGTTCTGAAACTGCGTGCCGCTTTGCTGATATTGCCGGTAGAAACCATAATATACATAGCTGCTGTCCGGATAATTTAGGGGAATATTTTGGATTGCTTTCTCCACTATTTGCCGGGCCGTCATTCCCTGAATCGTGGCCGTTGTAGGTTTCATGCCTTTGGGAATCACCCGCCATTCCAGCAGGCTTGCCGACTGCGGAAAGACCTCAAAGCTGGTGTCTGTGCCAAGTGCTTTCACCCGAATAACGAGCGATTCGGTTGCCGTATCTGTGGAGATCCGGAAAGCACCATTGCTGTCGGTTTGCAACGCTACCTGCGGGTTTTCGGAACGAATCATCGCGCCGGAAACAGGTGCGCCGGTATAGGCGTTGAGCACGATGCCCTGAAGCTCGTTTTGCGCAACTGCCGACCGCAGCCCCGCGAGCAAAATCACCATAACGAAAAAAGAGCGAAGCATAAAGAACGTTTTTTTACATAAAATAAAGTTAGGATTTTTATTTTATGTCTAAAAATTTTTCCTTTCAGAAAGAAATAATACCATTTAGACAGCTAAATCATGCATCGCGTTAGCCTCACCCCCGGCCCCTCTCCGAAGGAGAGGGGAGCCGAATTGCGGTGTTCATTTTAGCTGTCCATTTGGTATAAGGGCCTCTTTTCCCGGAAATGCACGGTTGATTTTCATCGTTTTCCAACTGATACCGGACAAAAAAACGCAAAAAAAGCGCCTCCGTAGATAAGGATCCTCCTTTCCCTTGCCTTAATTTTGAAGAAGGCTCTCAACATTTTTTATGGAACCCCTTTTCAAAACGTTCCTGGCGCTTCACATTGCCGGCGGGGTCGTTAGTCTGCTGACCGGACTGGTTGTCTTATTACAGACAAAGGGCACGGCTCAGCATCGGCGGCTGGGGAGAATATTTTTTGTCTCTCTGACCCTTTCGGCGCTTGTAGCCATCCCGATGAGCTTTTTACATCCTAGCTATTTCCTGTTTCTTATAAGTATTTTTACGCTTTATATGCTATTTTCAGGCGTTCGGACGCTGAAAAGAAAAACGAATCCGGCCCTTGCGGTAGATTGGGCTTTGACAGGTGCCATTACGCTTTTCGGACTTACATTTATGAGCCTTGGCATCTATAATCTATTGAAAGGCAATTTATTTGGAATTGTTTTTATCATATTCGGTGCTGTGGGTTTGGTTTTTGCCCGTCAGGATCAGCTCATTTTCAAGGGGCGATCCCAGTATAAAAATGCCTTTTTGGTAACGCATATTCAGCGGCTTACCGGCAGCTATATTGCATCGCTCACCGCTTTTCTGGTGGTCAACAACCGTGTGTTGCCAGGCTTTGTGGCGTGGCTGCTCCCCACGGCGCTGCTCGTCCCGCTGCTGCTTAAGTGGAGCCGGAAATACGCTGTTCGGATACAGAAATAGACGATTAAAGATGCACCGGCTTTGGGGCATTGTATGGAGTGCGTTGAGATGCATGAATAACACCATTTTGCCGTCTAAACTTTGCATAGTAATTCCGGCTCCGGGCCTTGTGCAGTAAGAATTTTGGGAGATTCCGACATACAAGATTTAGGTAGCTATTTGGTATTACATCTGACCTGACAGGCATCTGCGGCTTCCGCTCCGCTCCAGCCTTGACCTGTCAGGTCTTTTAATACCCATATTTCCCATTCCAGCAACGACGCAAATACGCTTTCAATCGCGCTTCGGCCTCGCTGTCGCCGGGTGTGTAGAGAGCGGTTCCGGAAAGGGCATCCGGCAGGTATTCCTGCACCACAAAATTTCCGGAAAAATCATGCGCATATTGGTAGCCGGAGCCATAGTCCATTTGACGCATCAGGTGGGTGGGCGCGTTGCGCAGATGCAGCGGCACGGGCAGGTCGCCGGTTTTCTTCACCAGCGCCTCGGCATCGTTGATGGCCTTGTAGGAAGCGTTGCTCTTAGCAGAGGAAGCCAGATAAGTGGCGCATTGCGAAAGGATAATCCGGCTTTCGGGCCAGCCGATGAGCTGCACCGCCTGAAAGGTTGTGGTGGCCATTAGCAGGGCGTTGGGGTTGGCGTTGCCGATGTCTTCACTTGCCAGAATCACCATGCGGCGGGCGATAAATTTGGGGTCTTCCCCGCCCGCTATCATCCGCGCCATCCAGTAGAGCGCGCCGTTGGGGTCGGAGCCGCGCAGGCTTTTGATAAAGGCCGAGATGATGTCGTAGTGCTGCTCGCCGCTTTTGTCGTAGCGGGCGGCTTTGTGCTGGAGCACTTCGCGCACGTGTTCGTTGGTGAGCACATGTGTATTTTGCGGCATCGCCGAGGCGGCCAATTCCAGTAAATTCAATAAACGTCGTGCATCGCCGCCGCTGCCCGAAAGCAGGGCATCCCACTCGCCGATTTCAATGTTTTTTTCGCGCAGCCATTCGTCTTTCTCCAAGGCATTTTCCACCAGCTTTTTCAGGTCGTCTTCCGAGAGACTTTTGAGGGTATAAACCTGACAGCGGCTGAGCAAAGCCGGAATCACTTCAAAGGAAGGGTTTTCGGTGGTAGCGCCAATAAGCGTGATAATTCCTTTTTCCACCGCGCCGAGCAGCGAATCCTGCTGCGCTTTGTTGAAACGGTGGATTTCGTCAATAAAAACCAGCGCATGGCCCGCAAAACGCGCCTGTTCGATGACGGCGCGCACGTCCTTCACGCCGCTATCAATGGCGCTGAGCGTAAAAAAAGGCAGGTCGAGGTTTTGGGCAATGATATGGGCAAGCGTGGTTTTGCCCACGCCCGGCGGCCCCCAGAAGATAATAGAAGCCGGCTTTTTTTGTTGCAGCAGCGTGTGCAGCACTTTTCCGGGACCGACAAGGTGTTCCTGACCAATGAAATCGGCTATTTGCCTGGGGCGCAGGCGCTCGGCGAGCGGCGTGGTGGGTGGATTTTGCACGTTTTTACAACCTCTTTTTTTCAAAGGTCGTTACCTTCGGGAGATGATTCGCAAATTCGTCTTCTCCGGTATTTGTCTGCTCACACTGGCTTCTTTTGCCCCACAAAAACAAAAAAAAGGCGCTTTCATGAAAAGCACCTCTGAAAAGACAGACTATAAAGCCATTGGCGCACCGCTACCCGAGCTGCGCGTGATAAGCCCAAAAGGGACTGTTATTTCCGGAAAAGACATTGACATTTCCGGAAATTTCTTCCTCATGATGTTCAACCCCACCTGCGGGCATTGCGAAGATGTTACCCGGATGCTGGAGAAAAATCTCGGCCTGTTCCGCGACAAGCAGATTCTGCTCGTGGCCGGCGCGGCTATGATGCCTTATCTGGAATATTTCAACGCCTCGACAAAGGTGTATGAGTATCCAAAGATTCAAATTGGTGTGGACAGTTCCGATATCATCAACAAAACGTTTATCTACAATTCGCTGCCGCAGATAAATATTTATGACAAGGAGCGCAGGCTGGTGAAGATTTTCACCGGCGAAGTTCCTTTGGACTCGCTGAAGCCCTATATCCGATAGCTGCCGGGCGCTGCTATTGCACCTGTGCTTTTACGAAATCGCGCACTTTGCGAACATAGACAAAGTAGCCGGTTTCGAGCCGTATCCACATAATCAGGAAAACCACCAGCCCGATACCGATAAGCGGCAGCGTGTAGAGGCTGTATTCTTCCTGCCCGCGCACATAGCCAATAGCTCCGGCAACCATCATAAACAGCGCAAAGAAAGTTACCAGCAGCGGCCCTCCCTGATCGATGCGGCGCATATGGGAAAAGAGCAGCACATCGGTTTTTTGATCTTTACGGGTCTTGAAATTCACCCGTGTTACCGGAAGCGTTTTTACGGCTTCCACCTCTTCGGCATGGGGCACCACCCGCAGTCCGTGGTCGGTATCGACGACTTCAAAGTCCATGCCGTGTACAGAAGTATGGCGGCCCAGAAGTTTTTGGCGGATTGCATCCGCAGGTTGAGTAGAACTGAATCGGTAGGATCGGTTAAAAAACATGGCGGATATTTTGGGTGAAGCCTGGATTGATTTTCGGGCATTAAAATACGCTGCTCCTTTTCATTTTGCAAACGCCGCTAAATTAATTTTTTACTTTCTTACACAACCGTGTCAATCTGCCCCGGAAAACTACTGCGCCCCACTGCCGATGTTCTGGTAGTAGCGTTGCACCATCTGGCGGTAATAAGGCTTTAAATCGGCGGGCACGGTGCGGTAGCCTTCGAGCAGTGCGCGGTGTTGTAGCAGGATGCGCTGCAATTCTGCCGGCATGGGGCGCGGCATATTTACGCCGGCGGTGGAAGCGCGTTTGTTGTCCTGCTCCTGCTCGCGCAGGGCTTTATCGGCCTCGAGCAGGCGGGTAAAAATCTCGCTTTGGCGCATGGCTAATTCCGGCGTGAGGCGACGGTTCACGAGGTCTTCTTCGCTTTTATCCATCTTCTGGGCTATTTCGCGCAGCAGCCGCGCCGCTTCGGGGTTGCCATTGCCTGTCATTTTGCTTACGAGTTGCTGCACCTGTCGGCGGATGGCCGCCTGCTGTTCGGCAAAGCGTGCCAGTTGCTCCGCGTCGCCGTTTTCGCCCTCGCTGCCGTTTTGTCCACCGCCATTTCCGGAACCGCCGCCCGCTTGTCCGCCGGGTTGTTGTCCGCCGGGCTTTTTGCCGTCTTGCCCCTGCCCTTGCTGGCCTTCGCCTTGTTGTCCTTCGCCTTGTTCTCCACCGGGTTTCTGTCCGCCTTTGCGGCGTGCGGCGGTTTGGGCGGCCTGTTGCATGGCGTTGCCCAGTTGCTGTTGTCCGGAAATAATATCGCTGAGCTGTCCTGCACCGCTGCCGCCGGGGCCGGGTTTTCCGGAAGGCTTGCTGCCGCCCGGTTTGCTGCACGAGCCGCTGTTGCCCTGTTGCTGCATGGCCTGCGACTGCTGCATCATCAGGTTGGAGAGCAGTTCATTGAGCATCAGCGCCAGGTTGTTGGTGTGCGTCATGGCGTATTGCTGCGCCTGCGCAGCCTGCCCGATTTGGCGGTCGGCCAGGGCCGTGGTGGCGTTGGAAAGCGAAGATTCCAGTCCGGCAGTTTCTTTATTCACCGTTGCTGAAAGCTGGAAGATGCGTTTGCTGAGTTCATAGAGCGAGTCGCGGATGATGTGCGAGGCGGTGTATTGGCGCGATTGCTCCGAGATATTTGTCAGGTATTCGGGCGAGGCGGCAGAAGTCTGTTTGGTTTTGGCAATCAGGGCTTCTTCACCAAAGGAGAGGCGCATCAGGTTGGTAAGAATCTGGCGGGTGGCGCGGATGTCGATGTTGATTTGCTCCAATGACGAACCGCTCGCGGCCATACGCAACGACTGGGCCATTTCCTGCAATTTCTGTTTGGCCTGCTGCTGCGCTTTGGAGGCTCCTTGCTTCTGGTTTTGGCCCAGTTGCTCGCTGCTTTGCTGCATGGAATTTCCGGCTTCTTTTCCGGCCTGTTCGCTCTTGTCGAGTTCTTTTTCTTCGGCTTTGGTGGCTTCTTTTCCGGCTTCTTTCAGGTCTTTTTTCAGTGCTTCGTCCAGTTCTTTTTTAAGGTCTTTTTGTTGCTGCGCCAATTCTTCGTTGTCACGTTCGCCCTTGTCGGTTTTGTCCTGAATATCGCCTTGCTTTTGCGCGAGATTATCCATTTTGGCGGCCAGGTCTTCGAGCTTCAGTTGCTGTTCCAGCTTCTTCATCAGTTCCTGCAGGCGTTGCAAGTCCATGTTAAACAGTTTGTTATCCTGTTCCATTTTTTGCAGGGTTTGCACGGCCTTGTCTTTGTTGAGCTTCTGCATCAGTTCCTGGAGTTTCTGCATCTGCTCGGCCAGTTCCTTGTTCAGCAGCCGGTCCATCTGCTCTTTGAGTGCCTCGGTTTTTTCCTTTGCGTCTTCGCTCATCTGCCGGGCCTCGCGTTGCTTCATGCCTTCTTCAAAGCGTTTTTTGGCGGTCTCTAATTTCTGTTTGATTTCTTCCTGCTGATCCATCATCTGTTGCAGGGCCTGTTTGGATTCCCAGCTCGTGGCTTCGCTTTGCAGGATTTGGGATTGCAATTCTTTGGTTGCCTTCTGCAATTCCTGATTTTCTTTGGAAGAACTGCTGAGTCCCTGCGAAACCTGTTTGGCATTTTCGGCCAGAAATACGTCTGCTTTTTTGCCGCCCGTGCGGTCAAAATACTGCTCGGTGCTGCGGGCCACTTTGGGGCCGTGGATGGCATCGTTGTCCCAGGCTTCTACCCAATAGCGCATCCGCTGCCCGCTGCCGAGCAGCGCCGAAGCATCGAAATAATGCTGAAAAGAAGTGGCTTTTTTTCCGGAAATGGGCAGGTTTACGGTTTTGGTGGCAAGCACTTTTCCATCGTTGGTGAGTGCCACAGCTACAAAGCTGAGGCGGCTCAGGCCGTAGTCGTCGCCGGCGGTTCCGGTGAGCAAAATCTGTGCGCCGGTGCTGCTGTCGGCGTAATTACTAAGCTGAATGGTGGGCGGCGCATCGGGGATGACGGCCACGCGGAAAGATTGCTTTTCGGCAATTTTGCTACGGGTATTTTCGACCACGAAGCTCACGGTGGTATCCTGCAAAAAACGCCAGGAAGCGCCAAATAAAGCGCCGTTTTTGGGCAGGATACCAGCCAGCGCATCGCCGAGGTAGAAGCGCACATTATCGGTAGCGTTGGTGGTGAGCATCCACGAAATCTGCGTTCCGGCGGGCACACTCAGGTCGCCGATGGAGTTGCGGATTTCGTTTTTGCGGCCTGTGTATTCGGGATAATTCAGGTGGGCTTTTACGGCGAGCAGCGAAGGACGCGGCAGCACGCGCACCACAAAGGGTTTGGAATGATAGCCCGAAGCCGAGAGCCGGAAGGGAATGTCGGTATTGACTTTCTCGAATTTCGCCACAAAATTTCCGGAATCTTCGCGCATCGGTCGGCGGTCGTCGCCGGTGAGAATTTCCATTTGCGAAGGCAAAGCTTTTCCGGAAGCTTTGGCGCGGATAATCAAATCTTCGCCTTCGGGAACGGCCAGATTGTTGCCGTTTAAAAGGATGAAATCAAAAGGCGCAGGCTTTTCAAAGGCGGTAGCGGGCTGCAACAAACGCTCGCCCGTTTTCCGGAAAGCACTGGGCGAAAGCAGCAGAAACAGGAGTAAAACACCCACGACCGGCAGCAGCCAGGGCAGGTATTTTTTATTTTTGCCCAGGTCGATGGCGCGGGCGATGGGAACGACGGAAAGCTGGCTGGATTTCTGCTCAATAGCGGCCAGAATCAGGTCGTTGCCCGTGCCGGAAACCGCGCCGTTCTGGAGTTGCAACACGTTGAGCATTTTATCGCCGATTTCCGGAAAATGACGGCCTGCAATCACAGCAGCCTCTTCGCGGGAGAGCGTTTTGCCGAGGCGGTTGAGCTTCAGCAAGGGAACGATGATCCAGAAAACGAGCGCCGCTGCGGCAAAGATGCCGATGAGCGACAGCAGCGGAATTTTTACCACGGGCGGCAGGTAGAGAAAATATTCGCCCACGCCGGCCACGAGCAGCACGGTGAGCAGACTGGCCAGCAGCACGAGGCCGCCACGCAGCAGTTGGTTGGCGTAATATTTCCGGATAAACCCGTCGAGGCGGGAAAGCAGTAGGTCGTAGGAATGCATCGGTTTCTAACGCGGCAAAAACAAGCGTATAAAGATAACGAAGTGCCTTGAAATACAAGCGATGACTTCTAAGCTGGCGTGAATGCCGAGCCGCCTTTCTTACGTTAGCCGCAGCATCTGATTGTCTATCAACTGAAAGAAATGCTGGGGCTGAAAGGTGCGCCAGTTGGGCACATCGCCAAAGAGGATATAATGCCCGATTTTTTCGCGCACAAACTCGCGGCGCGTCGCTTCCGGCGCATTCAGGATCACAATCCACCCGTCTTCCACGTCTTCTTTCCACTCGGCGTAATATTCCAAATCAGAAGAATGGAAATTAAGGACATTCTCGGCAATGAGGATAAATTTCCGGATGCCCTGCTCCAAGAGCGGATCCACAACATTGCGCTTGAGCATCATAATATCGTTCTCCACCGCGTCGTTCCACTCGCCTATCAATTCCAGAATGCAATAATTCAGGTCATAATCGGCATACAACAATTTGGCGTACAGCGTCCGGGAATCAAACTCGTCCCACTGCGGATGAATAATATAATTATAAATCGTGTTATAGGATTCAAAATCGCTGTATTCTTTTCCGTAGAAAGGACTTTGCGCGTCTTCTTCGGCGGTGTAGAGGTGCCGCCAGTTATAAAAAGGTTCGATCTCGTGCATAGCGTGTTTAAGACGAAAGTCTAAAGACAAAAGTAGAAAGACACAGGCATCAGCTTACAGCGGAAACAGGCGTATTCCGTAGAAACGCCTGCCCCACCCGGAATACAGGTAAGAAACATCAGATAGCGCCAAATGGTTTCCTGCCGTGCCACAGCATCTTTATGAAAAACCATTTCGCAGGCATTTCGGCCAAGCCTTTCTTTCTAAAAAAAACGCGCCCGAAGGCGCGTTGAGGCGGTTTGTTTGGAATTTGAAGAAACGTCCGTCCTTACGAATTAAAAATACCTATTCCTTAGCCCTTCCGCGTTTTTCAATCCGCAGGCCGACGTTCAGCACTTCCGGGAGCGGGTCGGTGCGCATCAGGTGTTCAAACTGAATCGTGTAGCGGCCTTTGTGGGGAAACAGGATATTGGGGCCTTTTTCGGTGGCGATGGGCATTCGTTGCTCCCATATTTCGTTCATATTCCGGCCATACCATTGCCCGTTGTCCTGCGCCAGCGGGATTTCTATCTGCTGGGTTTTGGCAACCGAATCCTGCGGTCCTTTGATAGAAAAGCGCAGCCAGATATTGGAAAAAGGATAGGCCTCGGTATGGCGAATAAGGAAATAGAGATTGTAGGTAGCCAGCGAATCGGTGATATCGAAATAGAATTTCGTTTTGAGAGACGACGGCCATTGCGTGCCGGGGAGGGCTTCCTGCTGCTGAAACACCGCCCCCGAAGGCTCGCATCCCGCCAGGACAAGGGCGGAAAGTGCCAAAAGAGAAGAATATTTCCGGAAAATTTTCATCTTATAAAACATTCAGAACCTGTTCTTTGGCTTTTTCCAATTCGTCCTTCATGCCTACTACAATTTTTTGAATGGCAGCGTCGGATGCTTTTGAACCCATTGTGTTGATTTCGCGGCCTATTTCCTGGAGTACGAAGCCCAGTTTTTTACCTTTCGCCTTCTCCGTTTCGTCGGCGAGCAGTTCCAGAAAATAGCGGCAGTGTTGTGTCAGCCGGGTTTTTTCTTCGGTAAAATCCAGTTTTTCAAAATAATAGATCATCTCCTGTTCCAGCCGGTTGGCTTCTATCTTTTCGGCAGCGCCGGCGATGGTTTCGAGCGAGGCAAGCAGCTTTTGGCGGATGCGCTCGGTGCGCGGCGCTTCGTAGGGTGCGGTCTCCAGTTGTCCGGCCTCAATGGCGCGGATGCGGGCCTCCAGGTCGGTTTCGAGCATGAGGCCCTCGGTGAAGCGGTGTTGCATCAGCAGGTCGCAGGCGGTTTCCACTTGCTGCATCAGGGCATCAAGAACGCTTTGCGGCAGGCTTTCGGCTTCGGCGGTTACCACTTCCGGCAGGGTCAGCAGCGTTTGCAGGATGTTTTCGGTGGGCAGGTCCAGCGTTTCAGAAAGCTGTTTCATTCCAGCATAATAATGGGCGGCCATCGCCTGATTGATCTGCATGGGTCGCGAACTGCCACCGGTGCGCAGGCTTACAATCAGTTCCAGCGTTCCGCGCGAGAGTTTCTGGCCTACGAGGGTGCGGATTTGCGGCTCCAGGGCGCGCAGGCTCGAAGGCAGGCGCAGCGAGAGGTCGAAGCCCTTGCCATTGAGCGAGCGGATTTCGGCAACGAGGTTGTAGCCCTCAACGGTTGTTTCTGCCCGGCCAAAGCCGGTCATCGAGTACAGCATAGGAATATTTGGGGCAAAAGTCGGGTACAGGGCGCATTATCGGGGGCCGGGTCTGTAAGATTTCCAAAAGCAAATCTGAAATCCCGCAATGCCGTTCCGGCTTATTTTGCCTTTAGGGTTACTTTTGGAGCCTTACGATATGCAGAAAATCATTGTAACGCTTCTCCTGGCGATGAGCTTTGGCAGCGTAGTGGCACAGAAAAATGTGTCGCGCGAGGAGTTGGAGCGGCGGCGCGTCCGGCTGCTGGAGTCTATCAAGGCAACGCAGGCCGAACTGGCAGCCACGCGGCAGGATAAAAAAATAACGCTGGGACAGTTGCAGGCCCTGCAGGCGCAGGTAGCCAACCGTCAGAAACTTATTGGCTCTATCAGCACCGAACTGGGCCAGCTCGACGGCAGCATCCGCAGCACACAGCAGGAAGTAACGAAGCTTTCCGGCGAAGTTAATTTTTTGCAGATGCGCTATGCGCAAAGCATCCGCTATGCCTATCGCAACCGCAATGCGCAAAGCATGATGGCGTATTTGTTTTCGGCATCCAGCTTCAACGACGGCATCCGCCGGCTCGCCTACCTGCGCAAATTCCGCGATTACCGGATGGCGCAGGCCGATCAGATACGCACGGCCCAGAGCCGGTTGCAACGTAAAATCGGCGTTCTGAACAACGAGAAATCCCGGAAAAATATACTCCGCCAGGCCGAAGAAGGCCAAAAGCAGGTGCTTCAGGCAGAAGCCGCCCAAACCGACCGCGCCGTGCGCGAACTGCGGGGCCGCGAAACCGAGCTTTCGGCTTCGGTAGTCCGCAATCAGCGCGATGCCAAAAATCTGGAGCGCGCCATCTCCGACGCGATTCGCCGCGAGATAGAGATTGCCCGCAAAAAAGCCGAA
>DDEO01000074.1 GCA_002336725.1 Bacteroidetes bacterium UBA1952
TCCAACGGCGCAGCAGTCCAACGGCGAAGCATTCCAACGGCAAAGCATTCCAACGGCAAAGCCGTCCAACGGCGAAGCATTCCAACGGCGCAGCGTCCAACAGCAAAGCGTCCAACGGCAAAGCGTCCAACGGCGCAGCAGTCCAACGGCAAAGTAGTCCAAGGGCGCAGCAGTCCAACACTGCCCTAAACTTGCGGGCTATCCCTCCACCACATCTGCCTCGCCAATTTGCTGCCGCCACATGGCGTAATACAATCCCTTTTCGTTCAAGAGCTGGTGGTGTGTGCCGGTCTCAATGATTTTGCCTTTCTCCAGCACATAAATCCGGTCGGCGTGCAGGATGGTGCTTAGCCGGTGGGCAATCATCACGGTGATGTGCTCGCGCTGCGCCGTGATGTGGCGGATGGTCTGCGAAATGGCTTCTTCGGTGATGGAATCGAGTGCTGAAGTGGCTTCGTCGAAAATCAGCAGGCGGGGCCGGCGCAGCAGGGCGCGGGCAATGGACAGGCGTTGGCGCTCGCCACCGGAGAGTTTTAGTCCGCCTTCGCCGATTTTGGTTTCCAGTCCGCCGTCGGCGCGTTGCAGGATGCTTTGGCAGGCAGCGCCTTCGAGCGCCGCTATCAGCTCGGCATCGGTGGCCTGCGGGTTTACGAAAAGTAGATTTTCGCGAATGGTTCCGGAAAAAAGCTGCGTGTCTTGCGTTACAAAGCCCAGTTGTGCGCGGAGTTCATCGAGATTGGCCTCTGTACCGGGAATATCATTGAACAACACCTGCCCTTCGACGGGCGGATACAGCCCAACGAGCAGTTTTATGAGCGTGGTTTTTCCGGAGCCGGAAGGTCCTACAAAGGCAATCGTTTCGCCGCGTTGTACCGTAAAAGAAATATCCTGCAAGGCCGGGCGCAGGGCCGAAGCGTGTTGAAACCGAACCCTATCGAAGGCCAGCGTTTCAATGGGGCCAAGCGGGCGGGGCGCATCCGGGGCTTTTTCTACCGGCGTGGCAAAGAGCGTCTTCAGGTTTTGGAGCGAGGCTTCGGCTTCGCGGTAGGAAAGGATGATATTGCCAATTTCCTGAAGCGGGCCGAAGATGAAAAACGAGTAGAACTGCATCGTAATCATCTGGCCCAGCGTAAGGCGGTCGTGGAAGATGAAAAACAGCAGCGCGAAAATGATGCACTGGCGCAGGAAATTGACTACCGTGCCCTGCACAAAGCTGATGGCACGGATGCTTTTTACCTTGCGCAGTTCGAGGCTCAGGATTTTGTAGGTGTTGTCGTTGAGGCGGGCGATTTCCTGTTGTGTAAGGCCGAGGCTTTTGACCAGCTCTATGTTGCGCAGGCTTTCGGTGGTGGCACCGGAGAGTGCATTGGTCTCTTTAACGATGTTTTTCTGAATGGCTTTGATGCGGCGGCTTAATACGCCGGTGAGCCAGGAAAGCAGCAGCGCCCCTATGAGATACAGCAGTACCAGCCAGCCGCCGCTGGGCAGTGTGGCGGCATAGACCATGACAAAGACAATGCCGACCAGCGCCGCAAACAGGATATTGACAAAGGAGGTGATGAACTTTTCGGAGTCGCTGCGCACTTTCTGTAGGATAGAAAGCGTCTCGCCGCTGCGCTGGTCTTCAAACTGTGCAAAAGGCAGGCGCATGGCATGGCGCAGGCCATCGGTGTAGAGGTGTGCGCCGGTTTTCTGAATCACGATGTTGAGTACATAATCCTGAAAAGCCTTGGCAATGCGCGAGACCATGGCCGTGCCGATGAGCAGCGAAAGGCCAAAGAAGGCCGAGCGGATAAATTCGCCTTCGGAGCGGGGCCGCGCCACACCGTTCTCCACCACCGTATGCGGCGATTTGGCCAGTGGGTCGATGATGTATTTCCCCATAATCATGGGGTCGAAAAGAGAAAATATCTGGTTGATGGCGGCCAGCAGCAGGGCCAGGAAAATCCACTTTTTATGGTAGCTGAGATATTGGAGCAGAAGGCGCATAGAACAGACAAGAGATGAAAGACGCAAGTATCAGGACACGAGTATCAGGATGCAGGACGAAATACAAAGAAAGCGGCCTAAATTTTCCGGAAATTCCTGTTTCTCAGAATCCCAAAGGGCTTTTATATCGTCGGTGGTTTTAAACCCCGACATTTATCGTCGGCGGGTTCAATGTGAATAGCCCCGGTAATTTATCCAAACAAAAAATTCCGGAAAAAAATCCGTGCGAATCTGTATCAATCCGCGCTATCCGTGTGCCCTTACGAAACATAGTGCACCTATCAGTGCTTCCCCAAAAAACAAAAACTGCTTCCTTTCGTTCAGAAGCAGTTTTTTTCTTAAAGAAATTTCCGGAAAAAATTCTATTTCGTCCAGCTCGACGGTTCGCCGCCGCTGTAGCCAAAATTATCCACCAGTTTATTCACGGTGTCCTGCACCACGTAGTTGAATTTGATAAGCGCATTGACACCGCGATACGGATCACGCTTAATCTGGCCCCTGCCCTGCACCTTAAATCGGTTTATGGCCTGGAGCGGAATCGTTACCGTATCAGAGTTTACATAAGCCTTCACCGGTTTGGTAAAGGCGTTGTAGAAATTGGTGATGCGGATTTCGCGTGGCATTTCGCCCCGCGTTACCGACACGGCATACTGCGCCGCGTTGGAAACCGTACCATCTTCAGTAACCGTCCAGATGCCGAGATAGCGTTGGCGCATCTCTGTTTCGCACTGATAGCCCTCGTAGCCGTCGGTGCAGAGGCACGTTCCATCCTGGCAGATACCGCCATAGGCGCAGGCGATTGCCTGGCACTTGTCGGGGTTGCAGGAAGTGAGACCGGAGAGAGCGGTGAGGGTACTGAAAGCGGTAAATAAGGAATACAGGAAGCGGGCTTTCATCGAGCGCTTTTAGTTTAACAGGGCTTAAAGATAGCAGGCTGCGTCTTAAAAAGCAACCGCTTGTTAAAAAAGAATGGTTTTTTGCGCCTTTTCAGCGTTCTGTTTCGGCTTTATACTCGCGGATTCCGCGCAAGATGGCGTGGGCAATTTCCTGCTGCCCTACTTCCGAAGCCATATAGGCTTCTTCGGTAGGATTGTTGATAAAACCGCACTCTACCAGCACGCCCGGCATAGCCGAACCAGCCAGCACTTCCAGCCCTTTTTGTTTGACACCAAAGCTACGGCGACCGCCGCCCATGAAGGCATTCTCGATTTTAGTACCCAGGCTGACGCTTCGCCCCAGAAAAGCCTCGGTGTATTGCGCAATGATGATGGCTGTCTGCGGGTCGTTGGGGTCCATGATTCCCGGCTCCTCGGTTACATTGTCGCTGTATTCGCCGATGGCACCCGCTTTCTGGTCGGAGCGGTGTAGCCCCAGCACATAGGTTTCGGTGCCGCTGGTCTCGGTAGCCTTATGGTGAATGGTGCGGTAAACCGGAACGGTATGCCGGCGCCTGCCCTTGCCCACCGTGTGCGTACCGGCCTGCACGCGTTCGGTGCGGCCTGCGGTGGCGTTGATATGAACCGAGATAAAAAGATCGGCATCGGCTCGGTTGGCAATCTGATGTCTTTCCGGGAGTGAGGGATAGATATCGGTGGTGCGGGTATAAACCACTTTCACGCCGCGCAGCGAGTCTTCGATCATCTTGCCGAGGCGCATCACAATGCCGAGCGTCAGGTCTTTTTCATTGCTGAAAAAACCGCGTGCACCCGGATCCTTGCCGCCGTGGCCGGCATCGAGAACGATAGTGGTGATGCGCCGCTTCTGGGCAAAGCCGAAGCCCGGCAGCAGCAGCAAAGCGAGGATTAAAAAGAAAGCCGGAAATTTCCGGGAAACACCAAATTTATGGATTGCCTTGTTCTGACCCACAAGCGATAAGGACACGAAGTTAAAAGAGAGTAATTTCGCCGCGCATCCAGAAGGACATGACACGCAGGCCGGGTAAAAATAAAAGGGAAAACGCTACTGCCGTTAGATATGGCCTGCGCTTGCTGCTAGTCTTAACAGTTCTGTTAGTCGCAGCACGCGCCGGGGCGCAAGTTAAGGCCGCCGATTCGGTGCGTCCGACGCTGTTACGGGCCGCCGATTCGGTGAAAATTTCCGGAAAAGACTCCCTCATTTCCGGAAAAGACACGCCGCAGGTCGCCCGCGTGGCGCTCGAAGACTCGCTGGGCATCCGCATCTCGCCCGACGCGCTGCCCGCCATTGTAGAAGCCACCGCCACCGATAGCGCCCTGCTGCAACTGCGCCGCAATCAGTTTTATCTCTATGGCGATGTGGTGGTAACGTATGAAGACCTGAAGCTCAACGCCGGCAAGGTAACTTACGACCAGAAGGGCGGCATCATCTTTGCCGAGCCGGCGGCAGACAGCACCCGCAAAAAGGGCCTGCCCACGTTTACGCAGGGCAGCGAGAAATTTACCTACGACGACCTGCGCTATAATTTCAACACCAAAAAAGCACTGGTTCGCAATGCCCGCACCCAATACGGCGAGGGATTTGTGTTTAGCGATCAGGTGAAACGCGCGCCCGACCAGAGCATCTTTGGCCTGCAAAGCGTTTATACGACCTGCAACCTTGACACGCCACATTTCGGCATCCGCTCACGGCGTATCAAGGTGATTCCGGGGCGTATTGCTGTGGCGGGCGCTTCCAATTTTGAGATCGAACAGGTGCCTACGCCGCTGTTTTTGCCCTTTGCGCTGTTCCCCATTTCCGAGCAGCAGCGTTCCGGATTTCGCATCCCTTCTTATACCATCGAGCAGGCGCGCGGCGTGGGCCTCACCAACGGCGGCTACTATGTTTATTTCTCCGACAAGGCTGATCTGCTTGTTACCTCCAATATCTATTCGCGGGGCAGCTTCAACGTCTCTGCCGTGTCGGCCTATGCCAATCGATATCGCTACAGCGGTGGTGTGCAACTTGCTTATGGATATGACAAGCTGGGCGAAGTCTTTGAGCCGGGCAGCACCGTTTCCAAGACTTTTGCCATCCGCTGGAATCACCGCTCCGACCCGAAGGCGCGGCCCGGCATTACTTTCAACGCCAATATCGACCTGCAAAAGGGCAATTATTATCAGCGCAACTCCTACAACCCGGCGCTGGTGCTGCAAAATCAATACAACTCCAGCCTGACGTTTACCAAAGCCTGGAGCAAGCGCCCGATGAGCCTGACGGCCGGGGCCAATTTCCAGCAAACATTCAATGGCCAAAGCTCGCTGAACAACGTGCAGTTGCCTTCGGTCAATTTTTATTACTCGCAGATCACGCCTTTCAAACGGCGCAATCCCATCGGGGCGCCGAAATGGTATGAAAAAATATCGGCCTCCTATAATTTCAACCTGGCCAATAATCTGTCGTTTTACGACACGGCATTTGCGCTTTCCAAACTCAGCCTCACGGATTTCCAGAACGGCATTCGCCACAGCATTCCGGTATCGGCCAACTATACGGCGCTGCGCTATGTCAATCTTTCTTTTAGCCTCAACTACAACGAATACTGGCTCAGCCGCCGCGATTATATCAATTATAACTATCAAAAAGAGCGGCTTGATACGCTGACGCAGGCCGGTTTCTTCGCCGCGCGCGACTTCACCAGCAACGTTACGGCCAGCACGCGCATCTATGGCCTGAAGCTCTTTAAACAGGGGCGGCTGGCCGGTATCCGCCATGTCATAGAGCCTTCTATTGGTTATGGCTATACGCCCGATTTTGCAAAGTCGCCGTTCAATATGGCCTACTATCAGCAGACGCTGCCGGGCGGCCCCATCCTGCCGGCATCGCCGTATCTGCGCAATGCTTTTGGGCCTTCGGGGCCTTTCGGGCGCTCCAACTCGTCGCTCAACTTTGGCCTCAATAATGTTTTGCAGGCCAAAATACGCACCAAAAAGAGCAAAGACACCGCCGCCGCCACGACCCGGAATATTACCCTGATAGACCGCCTCTCTATCGACGGGCGCTATGATTTTGCCGCCGACTCGTTTCGCTGGAGCGATATCGCGCTCTCTTTCCGCACCAATCTGCTCGATAAAATCAATATCTCGGCGGGCGCTATTTTCGACCCCTATGCCTTTGATTATGAAACAGGTATCCGAAACCAACTGACGCTGGTAGAATCGGGCAAAGGCGTGGCGCGTTTCCGGTCGGGCAATATCTCGCTCTCTACCTCGCTGCGCTCTACGGCCAAGCGTGCGCCCACCGTTCCGGATTCTACCAATAACGCCGGCCGTTTCCTGCGGCGCGGTGCGGATGAGTATGTGGATTTTAACATCCCCTGGAACGCCAATCTGAGTTATTCGCTGACGACCAACCGCAACTACCTGCCGCTCAAAAAAGCAGACACTTTTATCACGGAGCAGAACGTGATTGTGGGGGGAGATTTCAACCTGACACCGCGCTGGAAAGTGGCGGTAACGAGTGGGTATAATTTCCGGCTGAAGCAAATCTCGTTTACCTCGCTTGATATTTACCGCGACCTCCACTGCTTTGAGATGCGGCTCAATACCATTCCCTTTGGTGCGCTGAAGAGTTTTACGTTTACGCTCAATGTAAAAGCCGCCATGTTGCAGGACTTGCGGCTGGTGCGCCGACGGGATTACCGGGATAGTGCGTTTTAAAAGGATTTTTCACGCAGCGTTTTTTTCACGCAGAGACGCAGGGGAGCAGAGACGCAGAGGAGTGGCATACAAAGATGCCCGGATGAAAATAACAGGGCTTTTTCCGGAAAAAGATACCCGATTTGAGACGCAGAAGAGCAGCGTGCAAAGATGCCCGGATGAAAATAACACCATTTAGACAGCTAAATCATGCATCGCGTTAGCCTCACCNNTGTTCATTTTAGCTGTCCATTTGGTATTACAGGGCTTTTTCCGGAAAAATTCGCTCCCCTATCCCGGCTATAGAACCGGCAGTTTGAGCGCACCTGCCCCACCCGGCCATTGATAATGCAGGATATATACGCCTGCCGGGAGCGGCGTTTCGGGGGTCCATTCCGCCACCCGATTTCCGGAAAAATGCACCTGATTTCCGGAAATCTTCCGGCCCGAAAGGTCGTAGAGGGCGAGTGTAACGATGCCGGACAGATTGCCCTCCAGCCGAAAACGCCCGTCGGCAGCATCGTAAAAAGCAGACAGTTTTCCGGAATTATCCGCCGTCTCGTCCTGTACGCCAAGCGTCTGCAAAGCCTGCGCGAAATTGGGAATGCCATAGCCAAGCTGCACGTCGGGGCTGGTATAGCGGTGGGCACTGCGAATTATCGCGTCGCGGATTTCGCCGGGCTTTTTGCCGGGGAATGCCTGCCAAAGACAAGCCGCGAAACCGGCAATCTGCGGCGTGGCAAAGGACGTTCCGCTCCCAGTCGTGATGCCGCCTGCCGCGTTGTAAACAGACGCGCCCTGCCCCATTGCACACACATCAGGCTTGACACGCCCGGCGGCGTTTGGGCCATAGCCGCTAATGATAGCCGGCACCCCGTTGGCCGCGACTGCGCCAACCGTCAGCACACTATCAGCATCGCCGGGTGTCAGGATTTTTTTCCAGGAAGAACTGCCTTCGTTACCGGCAGCCACCACCACGAGCATTCCTTTGGCCGTGGCCAGGTTGGCTGCCTGCGCAACAGAAGTGGTTCTGCCATCCAGATCTGCGAAAGAAAAATCGGAACCCGCCGGATAATCGAAGGTGTTGTAGCCGAGCGACACCGAAAGCACGTCTGCGCCCACGCTATCGGCCCGCTCCATCGCCGAGATCAGCTGATCGAGTTCCACGCGCTGCTCGGAGGTCGGGTTTTCGGAGACATAGAGCGCAATGCCGGCGTTGGGCGCAGCACCCACATAAGTATTGGGCTGAAAACCAGCGATATTAGAAAGCACGCTTGTGCCGTGGTAGCTGGTATAATACAGGTTGGCGGGATCGCGCAGGATAAAATTATAGGTATCCGTCAGCCGCCCGCTCGTGCGCAGCGCCGCAAAGCCCGGATGCGTGTTGGCTCCCTGAAATTGCTCGTCAATAACGGCAATCAGCATTCCGTTTCCGGTAAAGCCGGCATCATGGAGTGCCTCGCCGTTCAGGAGGTGATTTTGCGTCCAGGCGCTGCCATAATAAGCCGCCGAGGCAGTAGATTTCTGCGCTGTGGGCGCGGGCGCGGGGTCTTCGGTCGGCACGTTGCTGCCAGGAGCCGTTTTGAAGTGCAGGCCGCCCGGAAAATACCCTACATCTTCTATGGCCACGACCCAGCCTTTGGCGCGAAGGGCGGGCAGGCTGCTGCTGTCGGGCAGTAAAAGGGTGAGCTCGTTGCGCCAGCGCGAAGTGGTGTGCAGCCGTCCGCCGCTGATCTGCAATACCGTATCGGTGTAGGCTTTTGAAACGGGGCGGTCGGCATCGTCTAAGGCAATGCCCAGGCGGGCGCGGCGGCTGCGGGCGCGCGGCGACAGCAATGCCGCCGGGTTGGAGAGCGGCGGGCTGCCGGCCTTGTCGGCAAAGCCAATCCGATAGACATATTGCGGTCCCTGGGCCTTTGCATCGCCGGCGTGCCACAACCCGGCCAGCAGCGCGACCGACAGGGCGGCAAAAATCTTTTTCATTTCCAAATCTCTTTCTCCAAAAGTAAAAAAGGCACCCGAAGATGCCTTTTTGTGTTAGTCGTTGTAGTTAAATGCCTTCATCACCACGGCGGTTCCCTTGCGGGCGGGGGCCACGCCGGGGTCGTAAGTCCAGTGGATAAACTGCCTTTCGATCAGGCCGATATTGGCGGCGTATTTCTCCATTCCGTAGGTACGATATGCAAAAGCGGCGGGCTGTTTTTCGGGGTCGTTCTGCGTTTCGTCCACCTGCTTCACCGTCAGGGTGTTTTCAAAAGTCTTGTATTCATTCTTATAAGAAGCGCCTACATCGGCGTAGGTGTATTTCCAATCGCGGAAATACAGGCGGCTTTGGTCGAGGGTCGAGATAAACTCGTTGCCGTTCCACTGTCGCTTATCCTGCACGGGGAAGAAGAGTTTTACGAAATGCAGGCCGTCCTGAATCCACTCCAGCCTTTCAGAAGTTTCTGTTACGATGAAATTGCTCTGTGGTTGCCAGCGTTCGGAAGCGTCTTTGCGTTGCGAAACCGTGATCAGAAACGAGGGGCGGCCCGCATTGTCGGTCAGGGTATCGGCCACCACATAGCGCAGGTCCAGATAGTGGTGCGTCTCGGTTCCCAGGAAATCATCCCAGTAGGTAGAGTCCACGTGGTATTCCACAAAATGGCCTTTGCGCAGCGGGAAATAAGCCGCGTCGTCGGTAACAGCCGGTGTCGGAGATTTGTCCTTGGTGCAGGAAGCCAGGAAGAAAAGCGGGAAGGAAAGCAGCAAAAACGAAAAGCGAAGCAGCTTCATAGGGGACATTCAGAAAAATGGATTACGGGAGGTAAATATAAGGCAAAGCGGTGCGCTTCAAAGACTTTCTCCTATAAATGCTGGATAATGCCGCCGCCAATCACGTCGTCGCCCTCATAAAACACCGCGCTTTGGCCGGGTGCAATTCCGGAAACGGCATGGTCGAAATGCACCAGGATGCTCTCCGGGTCGTTGGGGTCGGCCTGTAAAAAGCCCGTCATTCCGGGGTCTTTATACCGGATTTTGGTAATCGCCGCCATGCCGTCGGTTACGCCGGGGTATTTCATCCAGTTGATGCCTTTCACCCGCATATCCACGCTCTTCAGATCTTCCGGCTCGCCGAGTACCACGGTGTTGGTTTCGGGATGAATGGCGGTAACAAAAACGGGGCGGCCCAGTGCAATATCCAGTCCTTTGCGCTGCCCGATGGTATAAAAAGGATAGCCCTTGTGCTTGCCTACCACCGTGCCGTCGGTGAGTACATAATTGCCGCCTTCCACCCGCGCTTCCAGTCCTTCCACGTTGCGCTTCAAAAAGCCCCGGTAATCGTTGTCGGGTACAAAGCAGATTTCGTAGCTCTCGGCCTTTTGGGAAAGCTCTATGTAGCCGCGTTCTGCCGCCATTTTCCGGACTTCTGTTTTCAGGAAACCACCCAGCGGGAACAGCGTTCGGGAAAGCGTTTCCTGCGGCAATCCCCACAGCACATAGCTCTGGTCTTTGGTGAGGTCGTGGGCCTTGCTCATCACCCAGCGGCCGTTTTCCTCGCGCACCTGCGCATAGTGGCCGGTGGCAATAAAATCGCAGCCCAGCGCGTCGGCGCGTTTCAGCAGCGCGGCCCATTTGATATGAGTATTGCAAAGCACACAGGGGTTGGGCGTGCG
>DDEO01000160.1 GCA_002336725.1 Bacteroidetes bacterium UBA1952
ACATCTTTCCGGCGGTGGCGATAGGTCATGCCCTGCAACGACTGGCACCGGGGACGGAGTTGTTGTTTGTGGGCGCGAAGGGAAAGATGGAGATGGAGAAAGTGCCGCAGGAAGGCTTCCGGATTATTGGGCTGGATATTGCCGGAATGAACCGCGCCAATATGCTCAAAAACCTGCTGCTGCCTTACAAGCTGCTCAAAAGTGTGTGGGATTCCCGGAAAATCATCCGCGATTTCCGGCCTGATGCCGTGGTTGGGGTGGGGGGCTACGCATCCTTCCCAATCCTGAAGGCGGCGCAGCAGATGGGCATCCCCACCTTCATTCAGGAGCAAAATTCCTTTGCCGGAAAATCCAACAAAATCCTCGGCAAGAATGCGAAAGCAGTATGCGTGGCCTATGAAGGAATGGAGCAGTTTTTTCCGGAAAAAACTTTGCAGATGACCGGCAACCCCGTGCGACAACTGATTTGCGGCGCAACGATTTCGCACGAAGAAGCCTGTGCGCATTTTGGACTGGATTTCCGGAAAAAAACCTTGCTCGTGGTGGGTGGTAGCCTCGGCGCGCGCTCGGTGAACGAAGCCATTATCGCGGCGCTGCCGGCACTGGTGAAAAAAGGCCTGCAAGTGCTGTGGCAAACCGGAAAATCCGGCTATGAACAAGCGGTGAAAATCGCTGCGCCGGTTGCCGACCATGTAGTGGTGCGGGAATTTATCCGCGAGATGGATGCCGCCTACGCCGCCGCCGATATGGTGGTGAGCCGCGCCGGTGCGCTGGCCATTGCCGAGCTGTGCATCGTGGCCAAACCGGTGATTTTTGTACCCTATCCGCACGCCGCCGAAGACCATCAAACGAGCAATGCCCGTGCGCTGGTAGACAAAGGCGCGGCCCGCATGATACCCGACGCGCGGGTGAAGGAAGAGCTGCTGCCCGAAATCCTCTCGCTGTTGCAAAACGAAAAAGAACAAAGCAGGATGCACAACGCCCTGTCCCAAATAGCCATCCGCGATGCCGACGAGCGCATCGCGCGGCAGATTATTGCTCATGTAAAACCCTCAAACGCATAAAGCCATGCATATCGCGACACTGAAAAGGGTTTATTTTATCGGCATCGGCGGCATTGGTATGTCGGCGCTGGCCCGCTATTTTCATTACCATGGCGTGGCCGTAAGCGGCTACGACCGCACGCCTACGCCGCTTACCGACAAGCTGCAACGTGAAGGCATCGCCATCCATTTTGAAGACACTATTGAACTGTTAGACAAAGACGCCGAAGTGGTGGTTTATACGCCCGCCATTCCGGAAAATAATCAGGAACTGAACTGGTATCGCGCTAACGGCTATAAGGTCATCAAGCGCAGCGATGCCCTGCAGGCCATCACCGAAAGTCTGGAAGCCGTTACCGTGGCCGGCACGCATGGCAAGACGACCGTCTCTACGATGATTGCCTTTTTGCTGCGCGAAACCGGCTATGGCTGCAACGCGTTTCTGGGTGGCATCTCTCTCAACTACGATACCAATTACTGGAGCAGCCTCACGCCGACCGCCGTCATTGAGGCCGATGAATACGACCGCTCTTTCCTGAAGCTGCGCCCCGACCTGGCCGTACTCACCTCTACCGATGCCGACCACCTGGATATCTACGGTACCCACGCGGCGCTGGAAGAGGCCTTTGTGGAATACACCCAAAACATAAAACCTGGCGGACTGCTGCTCTACAAGCACGGATTGCCGCTGGCGAGCCATTTCACTACGCCGGAGCGCCGCACCTATAGCCTGCAAAACGACGCTGCCGACGTATATGCGGCCAATGTGGTGCAGAAAGAAGGAACCTACACTTTTGACGTGCTGGGGCGGCTGGGCTATGTACCCAAAATACACCTGCCGATTGGCGGAATGCACAACGTGGAAAACGCCGTGGCCGCCGTGGCCGCTGCGCTGCATCTGGGCGTTTCGCCCGCCGATATTGCCGCCGCCTTCCCGAAATTCCGAGGCATCCGCCGCCGATTTGAGTATGTGGTTCATAGCGAGGCGCACGTGTATATCGACGATTACGCGCATCATCCCGAAGAGCTTTCGGCACTCATCAAAAGCGCCAAAACCCTGTTTCCCGACCGCCGCTGCGTGATTGCTTTTCAGCCGCATCTCTACAGCCGCACCCGCGACCTGGCCGAAGGTTTTGCCCATGCGCTGGACATGGCCGACGAGGTGCTGCTACTGGATATTTATCCGGCGCGCGAGTTGCCCATGCCGGGCATTTCTGCCGAAACGATAAAAGAGAAAATGAGCAATCCTGCCGTAACGATTCTTTCCAAAGAAGGCGTGCTGGAATATGTGCGCCGTGCGCGGCCCCGGCTGTTTATCACCGCCGGCGCGGGCGATATTGACAAGTTAGTTCCGGAAATTAAAAACATCCTTCAAACCCATAGATAATGGCTGCCCAACGTTCCATATCTGTCCGCAAAGTGCTGCGCTTCCTGCTAACGGTGGCGAGCGTTGTCGGGCTGGTGGTGGCCGTGAGCAGCGCGGCGCGGCGACAGGAAAAGCAGCATTTACAGGCATTGGACGTGCGCATCACCAACAGCGATGCCGTGGGTTTTGTCGGCGAAAAAGATCTAAAAGAACTGTTATTTACCCGCCGCCACATTCAGCCTACCGCCCTGGCACTGGGAGATATGGACGTGCGACGTATGGAAAGCATTGCGGTCAGCAATCCGTGGATAGAATCGGCGCAGGTATATATAGACCATCAACGGGTGCTGCACGTGCAGGCCACGCAGCGCGTTCCGTTTGTGCGCATCTTCGAAAACTCCGGCGATTCCTATTACCTGGATACGGCCCTGAAGCAGTTGCCCCTGTCTTCCGACTATGTGCATTATGCGCCGGTGGTTACCGGTGTGCCGCATATGCTTGACAGCAGCGCCAAAAAAGCCATTCAGGCACAGATTGTGTATGTGGTGGACAAACTTTCCGCCGACCCGTTCTGGAAACAGGGTGTGGAAGAAATTGTGGTGCGGCCCGACGGAGAATTTGAACTCATACCCGTTTTGGGGAATCACCGCGCCCTGCTGGGCGATACCTCGGCCCTCGACACCAAACTTCGTACGCTCTTTCTTTTCTATCGCAATGTACTCAACCGCATTGGCTGGGACCGCTATACCCTTTTAGATGCCCGCTACAATGGGCAGGTAGTGGCCTCGCCGGCGCTGCCCTGGAAGCCACCGGTCGACCGCGCCCTGAGCAATATGAACTGGGTGAAAACCATCGTCAAGGAAGACATTCCGGACACGCTTACACCCATCCTCAAAGCCCGCGAAGCCGCCCGTCAGCCTGTGCTGCCGCCCGCCGCAAAGCCTGCACAGAAAACTGCCGCAACAGCATCTGCAAAAACACCTTCTGTAAAACCCAAAACTGCTGCAACTTCGCAGCCGCCCAAAAGCAATTCGGCTCCGGCGCGCAAGCCCGCAAATGCGCCGAAACAAGCCGCAAAACCTCGTTAAAACGCCCCTCTCTTTTCCTTTTTTTCTTCTCTGCCCCTCTCACCTCAAAACGCCCCCGCCTCTTATGCAACACAATTCCAAACCTATCATCGTAGGCCTTGACATCGGAACGACCAAAGTCGTGGCCATTGCCGGACGCAAAAACGAATTTGGCAAGCTGGAACTGCTGGGCTTTGGCGAGTCGGAAAGCGCCGGTGTGAGCCACGGCGTGGTGATGAATATCGAGCAGTGCATTCAGTCTATTGAGCTGGCCATCAGCCGCTGCATCGACAGCAACCCGGAGCTGGATATTCGCGAGGTGTATGTGGGCATTGCCGGGCAGCATATCAAAAGCCTGCAAACGCGCGGCGACCGCGTGCGCACCAACGTAGAAGAAGAAATCAGCAAGGCCGATATCGACCTGCTGATTCGCGACCAATACAAAACCTATATTCCGGCAGGCGACCGCATCATTGATATTATCCCGCAGGAATACACTGTGGACAATACGCCTTATGTGATGCACCCGATTGGGATGAGCGGCGTGAAAATCGGCGCTAATTTCCACGTCATTACTGCCGACCGCAATGCTATCCGCAACATTCAGCGATGTGTGGATAAAAGCCATCTGATTGCCAAAGACCTGGTGTTGCAGCCGCTGGCATCGGCGGCAGCGGTGATGAGCGAAGAAGACCTGGAAGCCGGCGTGGCGATTGTGGATATTGGCGGCGGCACTACCGACCTGGCGGTTTTTTATGAGGGAATGCTCAAGCACACGGCGGTGATTCCGTATGCCGGCGTAAATATCACGCAGGATATCCGCACCGGGCTGGGCGTACTGCGCACCTATGCCGAAGTTTTGAAAACCCACTACGGCGTGGCGCTGGCAGACGAGGCAAGTGAACGCGATTTTATTGAAATTCCGGGATTGCGCGGTCTGCCTTCCAAAGAAATTTCGGTGAAGATGCTGGCCCATATCATTCAGGCCCGCATGGACGAGATTTTCGACTATGTAGTCTATCACCTCAAGCAGGTGGATCTGGATAAAAAACTCTATGGCGGCCTCATCCTGACCGGCGGCGGCGCCCAACTGAAGCACCTCACCCAACTGGCGGCCTATAAAACCGGACTGATGACCCGCATCGGCTACACCGGCGAACATCTGGCAGCTGCGGCCTATACCGACAAGGTGGACAATCCCAAATATGCTACCTGCATCGGATTGATTCTGCGCGGCTACTACGACCTGGAAAGCGGTCGGCCCCGCTTTATCAACGACGGCGCACAGGTGGCGGCTTCCGACACAGTGATCATCGCTACACCGGAAGGCGCTGCGGAAGCCGGCGAGCAGGCACCCGGCCTGGATGCCGACCTGACACAGGGGCAGCCCGTGAATGTGCAGAAGCGCAAAGAGCGTTTTAAGAACCTTTTTGAAGGCATGAAAGAACGCATCATGAAGATTTTTGAAGACGAGCCGGATCAGGAACTTTAATCTCAAAATTTTTCCGGTATTTCCGGAAAAGGATTTTCTAAAACAAAATTCAGAAACCAACTTTGCGCGCAAGCGCAGCCCCCTCCCGGATAACTGTCCTTAGACCCGGAACGCTATACCGGCACTCCTTCCTTCCAAAGCATCTGATTTTACCATGATCCCTATCGATTCTTCCAAAGCCCACCAGTCCATTATCAAAATTATTGGCGTAGGCGGTGGCGGCGGCAACGCTGTCAATTATATGTATAACACGGGTGTCGACGGCGTGGACTTTATCGTCTGCAACACCGACTCTCAGGCGTTGGCCCAATCATCCGTTCCCAACAAAATCCAACTCGGCCCGCATCTGACGCAGGGGCTGGGCGCGGGCGCTAATCCCGATATCGGGATGCAGGCCTCGGAAGAAAGCGTGGAAGACATTGCCAAGATGCTGAAAACAGGCGCTAAAATGGCCTTCGTAACCGCCGGTATGGGCGGCGGAACCGGCACAGGCGGCGCTCCGGTAGTGGCGCGCCTCTGCCGCGACCTCGGCATCCTCACAGTGGGCATCGTTACTACGCCCTTCAGCCACGAAGGTCCCCGCCGTATGAAGCAGGCCAAAGAAGGGATCGACCGCCTGCGCGAACATGTGGACACCATCCTGATTATCTCCAACGACAAGCTGCGTCAGCAGTTTGGCAGCTTTAAGTTTACCGAAGCCTTCTCCCGCGCCGATGATGTTTTGGCGACCGCTACCAAGTGCATCACCGAGGTCATCACCTCGACGGGCCGCGCCAACCTCGACTTTGCCGATGTAAGCACCGTGATGCGCAACGGCGGCGTGGCCATCCTGGGCCATGCCTCGGCCAACGGTGAAGACCGCGCCCAGCAGGCGGTGGAAGCAGCCCTCAACTCGCCGCTGCTCAACGACTCCGACATCCGGGGCGCAAAATGGATTCTGCTCAACATCACTTCGGCACCCGGCGAACACGAACAAACGCTCGACGAGGTGGACGTGATCAACGCCTACGTGCAACAGCAGGCCGGCGAAAACTGCGATGTTATCCTGGGTATGGGCCTGGATGAAGCCCTGGATGATAAAATTGCCGTAACCGTTATTGCTACCGGATTTCAGCACAAAGAGGTGAAATACGAAAGCAAGACTTCCGGAAAAGCAGCCGAAAACGATGCCCGCCGGGTTGTCTCTCTGGGCGACACGCAGTCGAACCCCCTGCGTACGCAGACCGCCACTGTTGGCAGTCAGCAGGAAGCACCGGTAAACACCACCGCCCCGCAAGCGCCCGCAGAACCTGTTTCGCCTTTCCGTACGTCCTGGGCACAGCCTGCGCCTGTAGCCGAAGCGCCGACCCCGGTTGCGCCTATCGCCGACACCGTGATCAAGCCCGAAGCACCGGCCATCCCCGGTATGCGCGTGATTACCCGCGAGCCGGAAGCGCCGCAGGCAACCACCCAAGAAGCGGGAAAATCAAAGGAAGATATGGAGGAAGAACTTCGTTTTGAAGAACAGAAAAAAGCACTCCCAGAACGCGCCGAACGCCTGCGCCGCCTGTCTTACAACGTGAAAAGCGGCGAGACGAGCGAAGACCTCGAAAACGTACCCGCGTATCTGCGTCGCGGGGCCTCCAAAACCGAAGACCCGCAGCCGAAAGACGATGATAAGACCCTGAGCGGCTACCGCGTAGGTTTTAATAATCAGGACGGGCAGGGCGGAACCGCTTCTGTGCAGAGCATCAACACCTTCCTGGATGGCAAAAAGCCGGATTAATCCAGACCTGATTTTTTTGAAAAAGAGCCGCCCCATTCTCCGG
>DDEO01000068.1:0-18893 GCA_002336725.1 Bacteroidetes bacterium UBA1952
GAAAAACACAGAGACTTGACAAGTCGGAAAACAGAAAGGGTCGGCGCTCGCGCCGACCCTCTTTCTGTTTGAAGAATTTTCGGAAATTTCAGGCATTTTCCGGAAAATATCCAGTCCCTTACTGCACCACAAAAGATGCCGTTTCGGCAAAGCCTTTCGCTGTGTTTTGTAGGCGGAAGTAGTAGTTGCCGGTCGGGTAGTTCTGCACCGGGAAGCTGTTCAGCCCGCCGTCGAAGCGGCCTTTCCACAGTTGCTGCCCCATATTGTTGTACAAAACCGCATCCACCGAAGAGATATTTTCCGGAATTTCCAGCTTCACTACATCTTTGGCCGGCACGGGATAAATCTTCACCTGCTTTTCTGCACCGGAAATACTGTTTACGGCTGCCGGGTCAAAATAAGTGCGCAGCAACGCGTAGTTGATGATAAAGAAAATGTTGTTGGATGCCTTAATCTTGATGCGCCCTTTGCTGGTAGCGATGTTGGGAATCCGCACCGTAGCAGCCCCGTTGTTGGGCACGCTCGAGGCCAGCAGATAGGGCCAGGTCTGTCCGCTATCCGTCGAGTAATAAATATCCACCGTGCTACAGTTGATGGGCGCAGCAGTAGTGTTGGATACGTTCCAGGTGATGGTTTTATTGCCGCCACCGGTCAGCGTATCCAAAACCGTCAGCAGGTTGGTAATCCGGAAAGTATCGGCCGCCTTGATGGTGCGCACCGACGCAACGCTGGCATTGCTAATAGCAAAACTACCCGTGCCATTGCCTACGTCGCGCGCCGTAAGCCGGAAGCTCATCACCCGCCCAACAGCCACGGGGCGATCGCCCAGGCCGCCAAACTGATTGGCCAGCAGGCGGGCAAGAGTCGGAAACACGCGCGTACGCTCCGGCGTGGGCATCTGCGAACGCCAGATGGGGCCGTTTGTGCTGGTATCGCTGTAAGAAGTCTCGAAATTGCCCAGATCATTCTGCTCCCAGCAATACGTAACTGCGGTGCCGGAAACCGGGTCTGCCGTCAGTTCAAACGGCGTAAGCCAGGGAATGGTATAGAAGGCGGGCTGTTGGGTGATTACCGGAGCCGTATTTCCGGTATTAACCGACACTCCACACGTCGGCGTAGAGGCCATTTGCGTGGTCGTCTGGTCGAGGCTGCGGAAGTGGAAGTAAGCATCTGTCCTGCTTTGAAGGTCATTTGTGCGTCCGCAAATGCCGGCATAGGCCATGATAGTCGATCCGGAGCCCGGCTCAAAGGCGCTCAGCAACTCTGCATTTCCGGAACAACTTCCGGTATTCGCGTTAAAAGTGTGATCGCCGCCAAACTGATGCCCCATTTCATGCGCCACATAATCCACATCAAAAGGATCGCCTACCGGGTTGGGAGATCCGGTAACGCCACGGGCTTTCGAGAAGCTGCTGCATAAAGACCCTAACGCTGCAATACCGCCGCCGCCGGTCGAAAACACATGGCCAATATCATAATTGGCGCTGCCGATACGGGCGGTAACGGTGCTTTGGTTTTGGCCCAGCATAGCGCCCCCGTTATTATTGGTGTAAGGATCAGTTGCGCCGTTCAGAAAGATGAGCGTATCTGTATTGGGAATCAACTGCAAACGGGCGGCGATTTCCCGTTCGTAAATGCCGTTTACCCGGTTGACCGATGTAATCATTTTGGCCAGTACCTGTGCCTTGGTCGGATTGGCAAGCCCGGTAGCCGCAACCGCATATTCGCCGGTGCAGGCCAGCGCCAGCCGATACGTGCGCCGGATGGTGCCATAGGCAATCATCTCCGCAGGCGTATCGCCCGCAGGGGACGCTCCAATGGCAGTCTGCTCCATCTCGCAGCGCATCATCTCCCGACCGGCAAGGCTCATATTCTTCCGGTCATAAACGATATAATTGTCGTCGGAAGCCAGCGAGTGCGGGTCGATAAAATACTGCTCGCCACCGTCCAGAATCAGGGCATGAAAAAAGCCCGCGCCAACGTCTATTTTCACCGTTACGCCGGGCTTGTCCTGCTGCGTGCCGGTGTAGGTGCGCAGGTCTGGATATTTTTCATAAAAAGCGCCGGTAGAGAGGGGCGTTTCCCACACCCGGAAGGTCTTCACGCTGCCGTCGGGCAGGGGAAGATCCAGCGCAACGGAGCCTTGCGACTCCAAAGGGGCATCTTTCAGCACGGCCACCATATCGGCGAAGCGAAGCCGGTAAGACAGATACGTTTCCGCCTGAATGCGGGGTTTGGCAGAAAGGCCATCGGTTTGCCGCCACAGAGAAGCAGCGCCGCCGGCAAAAGCCGGAGCCGAGGCGGCCAGAAAGGCCAGCGAGAGCAGATATTTTTTCATTTTGGGGATAAGCATATTGGGGAGAACAAGCGCGGTTGGTCGGCAGGTCATCGCTACCGTTTGGGCGCGGCTGCGTCCTCTTTGCCATAGAGCAGATAAACCTTCCGGACACCACCGGTAACATGGGGCTCGATTACATAGCTTTTTCCGTTTTCGAGCACCTGCCCGCGCATGGAAGTGCCGTCCCAGTCGAGGCGCAGGTCTGTTCCGTCGGCGCTGCTGCCCTTCAAAGACACGAGTTCCGGGTAGCGCGCCATCAGTTCCTTGCTCATAGCGTCGGAGAGAGAGAGGCGAAACTGCCGACAGCCGGAAGGCAGTTGAATCAACGCGGTGCCGCCCTGCTTTTTTGCAGCAGCGAAGAACGCTTTTTCGTTGGTAGCCGTAAAGACCGTAAAGTTTCGGGGGAGATCATTTCCGGAAACTTCGGATGGACGACCTGCCTCCAGGTGCATCGTTACCGAGCCAACGCGGGCATAGTTGCAATCCGGGTTTGCCCCGGCAGAAGTCGTTTTCTTGCCTCCCGTGCAACTGCCCAGCAACAGGCAGCAGGAAGCCAGGCCAAGCAGGCCGGCAGAGACCTTCTTTTGAGTCATAGGTTGGCGAATTTATGAAATAAAGTTCTGGTCATTTGTTTTTGTAAATATAAAGTAGTCCCGGCGAGAGGTTGCTCGCTGCAAATGCAGCCTGGTTAAACGGGCTTTCGGAACGAGAACCCTATTCCGTTTTTAGTTTGGGAGCCGTAAATGGCACGGTTTCGCATTATGACGGATGACGTACGCAGGGAAACGTACGCCCGACATTTCCCAGCGCCATTTCAGCACACGTCATTGCGGGCGGAGCCTGTGCCGCTGAAAAGCGGTAACCCGCAATCTCGGTTATCTGTGTTGTGGAGATGGCGGCTCAAGGCTTGTGCTGAACTTGATTCAGTGCCGCCATGACGGATTACGTACGCGGGAAGACGTACGCCCGGCAAGAGAAGCGCACCTTCCTACCATTTACCACCCGTCCACCAGAAGCACCGACACCTGTCCGCCCGGTTGGCGCAGTACCCACTAATCCAGTCGGCGCACCCCAAGAAACAAACTATTGAGCACCAACACCACATCCGAAAGCGCCATTACGCCCGCGCCCCACGTCGGACTCAGATAGCCCGCCGCCGCTACCGGAATGGCAACGACATTGTAGATAAACGCCCAGAACAGGTTGGATTTAATCGTTCTTTCGGTATAAACGCCCAATTTCAGTGCCTTCGGTAGCATACTGAATTTGTTTCCGGAAAGAATAATCTGCGCCGACTGCACAGCAATCTGCGAAGCCTCGCTCAGCGAAATGCCCACCGTTGCCCGCGCCAGCGAAGGCGCGTCGTTGATGCCGTCGCCCACCATNNGGTGCATCGTTGATGCCGTCGCCCACCATCGCCACGCCGCCTTTCTCCAGCAATCCGTCCAGCAATTTCGCCTTGCCTTCGGGCGTTTGTCCGGCGTGAACTTCTTCGATGCCTACCTGCGCCGCCACAGCATCGGATTTTTCCTTGCGGTCGCCGGAAATAAGCACGGTATGATAGCCCTGTTTTTGAAGGATGCGAATCGTGTCGGCGGCATCGGGGCGCAGTTCGTCTTCGAGCTTAATCGCGCCGCGATATTGGCCGTTTTCAGAAAGATAAAGGTCAAAATTTTCCGGCCCCTGTCCGTCGGCGGCCCAGCTTCTTTTGCCCAGTTTCCAGTTGCTGCCGTTTAAATTTCCTTCCATCCCGTGTCCTTTAATCTCCTGAATTCCGGAAAAAGGCAGTTCGCTGTGGCTCGTCCATTGCGCCAATACCGATTTGGCAATCGGGTGTGCCGAGTGTTTCTCCAGCCCAACGACCACATTGCGGAGCATTTCTTCGGAAATCCCTTCCATCTGAAAAGCCGAAATGCTTAGTTCGCCGGTCGTCAGCGTACCGGTTTTATCAAATACAATCGTCCGGATGGTCTTCATCCGCTCCAGCGTATCGCCGCCTTTTACTAGAATGCCCATGCGTGCGGCGCGGCCCAGGCCTACTGCAATTGCCGCCGGCGTAGCCAGCCCCATCGCACACGGACAGGAAATCACCAGCACCGCAATAGCGCGGGAAATGCTTTGCCCGAAGGGTATATCGACGATAAAATAATTCACCAGCAGCGTCAGCAGCGAGATGCCCAGCACCGCCCGAACGAAAATCGCCGAAATGCGGTCGGCCAGTTTTTGCAGTGGCGGACGGGCGGCCTGCGCCTGCCGCACCATCTCCACAATGCGCGAAAGAACGCTGTTTTTGCCCACCGTTGTTGCCCGCACCAGCGCCGAGCCGCTCACCACCAGCGTGCCGCCCGTTACGTCTGCGCCGGTTGCGCGGTGTGCCGGAAGCGCCTCGCCGGTAATCATCTTTTCATCCACCTGCAAGTCGCCTTTTTCCACTCTGCCGTCGGTGGGGATGGCTTCGCCCTCAGCCACGCGCACCAGGTCGCCCGTGCGCAGGCGCACAGCTTCGATTTCGGTTATCGTTTCGCGGCCCTGCGCGTCGATCTGCACCAGCCGGGCATATTGCGGTTGCAGCTTCGTGAGTGCGTCAATGCTTTTGGTGGTGGCCTTCACGGTGCGGTGTTCCAGCCAGTTGCCCGCCATCACGAGGGTGATAATCGAGGCGGCGGTTTCAAAAAACATAAAGTGGTGTGCATCGCCCCAGAGGCTGCGCAGCGAATAGCCATAGGCCGCCGTGGCACCCAGCAAAATGAGCACGTTCATATTGGGTGCGCCGTTGCGAACGGAGTTGATGCTGCTCTTGCCAAACACTATCCAGCCGATGACGAAGACCGGCGTAGCGAGCGCAGCCTGAAACCAGACATTGTGAAGCAGCGCCCAGTCGGAGAACATATGGGCCAGCAACGGGATGGTGAGCGCCACGTTGAGTGGCAGCAGCCGGTCGGCCAGCGAGCCGTGTTGATGTGCTTGGTGCCGCTCCTGTGCGTCGAGTGTGCCGTCGGCCACATTCGGGCGAATACTTTTATAACCCAGCCCGTCGATAACGTCGTAAATCTCGGCGAGTGGCGTATCTTCTTCTACGGTTTCAAAATAGACCTCGCCGCTCGCGTGATTGACGGCGACATTGGAAAGTCCTTTTTTCTTCAGCGTTCGGCTGATGACGTTGGCACAGGAAGCGCAGGTCATGCCTTCTACTTCGAGTGTGTGAGATTGATTCATAGAATGTTTATTTTCCGGAAAATGCCCGTGTTTCGGGCGTTGGGAGTAGCCGGCGGCGCTGTTGTTTCTTTGCAGAAATGGAGCCACGCGATTTACAAATTTCCTACAATTTAGCAGCCCTGCCAAAGGCGGTGTATCAACTCCGGCAATGGGCAGATACCGCTTCTTTATACACCCTTTCCGGCGACCTGGGTGCGGGAAAAACAACGCTCATCCGCGAATGGTGCCGGCAGTTGGGCGTAACCGATGCCGTGAGCAGTCCTACTTTTTCGCTCGTCAATGAATATCATGCCCAAGATGGACGGGTGATTTACCACATGGACTTCTACCGGATGCGCCATGCCGCCGAGGCTTACGAAGCCGGACTGGAAGAATTATTGGAAACGCCCGGCGCGTTGGTTTTTATAGAATGGCCGGAAAAAGCGGTAGAATTGCTGCCGGCGCAGCGGGTGGATATCCGGATAGAAGCGCCGCAGGAAGGCGAGCGGCTATTGCGGGCAGAACGACGCTGAGACAAGCTATCGGGCATCGCCGGAGCAGCAAATCGTTAGGCTACGCAAGGTATAATATCATTTTGTGGCCTAATTTTTTCATATAAATGAAGATCCAGCCCAGATGGCGCTCATTGCCCTCTTGCGTAGTCTAATTGCTCCAACTTCTGCCCTTCTGCCGGTTTAGCGAATCGCAGGTGGGAAACAGCCGCCGCTTTTCTTCAATTGGGGCCGTTCCTGCCGTTGTTTTGCGGGTAGGCGCTAATATTGTCCATTGTTTAACCCTCGCCTAAACCCGTTATGGATGTAGCCGGCGCTCTTATCGGCGGTTTGACGCTGGGCCTGTTTATGGCCATCTCGGTAGGGCCGACGCTCTTCGCCATCATTCGGTATAGCCTCAATCACAGCTATAAAACGGGGCTGGCTTTTGTGCTTGGCGTTTCGCTCAGCGATATTCTCTACGTTGCGGTAGCCAATCTGGCGACACCCTGGCTGGAGGTGTTGCACCGTTTTCAGAAATGGCTGGCCTACGGCGGCGGTGCGCTGTTGATCCTTATCGGGCTGATCGGATTTTTTAAGAAATTCAAGCCGACGCGGCCCCGCCGGGGCGTGCAAATCATCACAAACGGCCACTATGTACGCATTTTCGGCAGTGGCTTTCTGATCAATACCATCAATCCCGGTGTGGTTATCAACTGGCTGGCGGCAGCGGCGGCAGTAGCCAATCAGAACACCGTTTTCCGAATCGTATTCTTTGGAAGCTGCCTCACCTTCGTTCTGGGAATGGATTTCCTCAAGGTTTTTGCCGCCGACAGCATCCGCAAAAAGCTCACGCTACGCCGCATTTTGTATCTGCAAAAAACAAGCTCTTTCCTGCTTTTCGGTGCCGGTGTGCTGCTGGTAGTCGCCGCCGCGCTAGGCTGGGCATCGTAGCCCGGCGGGTGTTGGATGCTGCGCTGTTAGAAGATGCCGGACGCTGCACCGAATGAGGTGAAAATTTCCGGAAATTTCGCTCCTATCGCAGCACGCCATAATGCTGCCGGCCCGCCCGCAGCGCAGGCAATAATCCCGCCGCTAATCCCAGGCCGATAGCCGTCAGGAAGACCACGCCCACATCGCGCATTTGCAGCGCCACCGGATAGGCTTCTATCAAAAAACCGCCTTCCAGCTTTATCCATCCAAAATGTTGCTGCCCAAGGCACAACAACGCACCGGCGACAATGCCTGCAATGCCGCCCGCAAGGCTCCACAAAATGCTTTCGAGCAGAAAGATACCGCGCACCGTAGCCATTCCCGCGCCCATTGCCTGCAAAATGGCCGTGTCTTTTTCCTTTTCCAACACCAGCATCGAGAGCGCGCCGACGAGGTTGAACGACGCAATCAGCAGCACGAGCAGCAGGATGAGGTACATCGTCCATTTCTCGGCGGCCATGATGCTGTAAAAAGTAGCGTTCTGCTGCCGACGGTCTTCCACGATAAAATCTTTTCCCAGTGCCGATCGCAGCGCCTGTGCTGTCTGGATTTCCGTGCCGGGTTTCAGGCGCATATCTATCTGAGAAACGGCATCGCCCGCGCCGAGCAGTTGCTGCACACTCGCCAGCGGGGCCAGCACATATTGCTCATCTATCTCGCTCTCTACCGAGAAAATACCGCCCGGTTGCAGCGTCTCACTCTGGAAGGCATCCGCCGGATTGGCGAGGCCGCCCACAGGTGCATCGGCGCGGGGCGCATAGAGATGGAGCTGGCTAAAGACATTTTCAACCGAAAGACCGAGGCGCACGGCCACGCCCATGCCCACGAGCGCCGTCGGCACGCCATGCAGCGAGGTTACCGTGTCGGCGCCGTAACGGGTAAACTGCTTCAGGTTGGCCACCTGAAAATACCGGCTATCCACCCCGCGCACCGTTACCACGCTCGCGTCGCCCTCGCCGGCGGCCAGCATCCGGTCTTCGAGTACCGGCGCTGCGTTCAGGATGTTCTTGTTTCGCTGCAAAATCTGCCATTGCTGTGGCGAAAATTCAAACGTTTTTCCGACGGCGGGGCGGATGCGCAAATCGGTATAGAAGGCAGTATAAAAGCCATCTATGACCGCGTTAAAACCGTTGAACACCGAGAATAGAATCAACAATGCACCACAGCCAACGGCAATCGCCACCATGCTGATGCGCGAGAGAATGGGCACGGCATTAGCCGAGCCTTTGCCCCGCAGATACCGGCCCGCGATGCGCAGCGATAAAGAAAGGTTCATAATTCCAGCCGGAAAACGCGTTGGAATTTCCGGAAATTTTAGCCCCCTGAGGCGTTGGTTTCAGACTCCGGGCTGTCGGGCTGCTTTTCTTCGCGGCCTTCGCGCTCCTTGCGTATCTGGTCAAAGATTCCTTCCATCCGGAAGGCCCGCTCCAGCGAATCATCTATAAAAAAAGACAGCTCCGGCACCCGGCGCAACTGGTTTTTGACGCGGCGGCCCAGCAGGTTGCGCCACTCCGAAGTGCGGTCGCGGATTGTCTGAAGCAGTTCTTCGGGTTTGGCCACCTGAAAGAGCGAAAGCAGCACCCGCGCTTCCATCAAATCGGGCGTTATGCTCACCTTTGAAATAGACACCATGCCGCCGCCGACCATCGTCATTCCTTCCCGCAAAAAAATATCGCTCAGTTCTTCCTGAACCAACTGGCCTACCTGCTTTTGTCGTTTTGTTTCTTCCATAATCGTCTTTGCACTTAAAAAAAATGCCGCCTTCCGGCAGCCCTTCCAAATGAGGCCGCATGGCGGGCGTTAAAGTTACGGTCGGCAACCGCGAAAGGACGCAGGCAGATTTCTTACCTTCGGCATCTCTTACGCATGATTCTGATGAAAGCATCTCCTTTTATACTCCTCGCTGTCGGCTCGCTCTTCTGGGCATCGTGCCAGAAAGAACTTGGCCCGGCTATCAATTTTGGTACCCAGGCGGTGGACACCACTTACGAAGCCGCCCCCGAAACGCCTACGCCTATCCGGGTGCTGATTGAAGAATTTACCGGCGTAACCTGTACCAACTGCCCCGCCGGCCACCGCGCCATCAAGGCCATGATTGATGCCAACCCGGGCCGCGTATCGGCTATTGGCTATCAGCCTTTCAATATTGCGCAGGCCAATCCCGCTTCGGAAACCCGCACCGACAACCGCACGCAGAAGGCTACCGACCTGGGCAAGAGCTTCGGTGGCGTGCCTTATCTGCCCTGCGCCGCCATCAACCGCGTGCCGGACGGCGGCGATTTTCTGCCCGCCCGCCCCTCCTGGACTGCTATGCTGGCCAACCGCCTGCGGGAATCGGCACCCGTCAATATGACCCTCACAAGTGCCTACGACTCCAGCACCCGCGAGCTGAAGGTAACGGTACGTGTGGCCTATACGGCGGACGTCGCTACCAAACACCGGCTGACCGTGGCGCTCACCGAAAACGACATTATCGACGCACAGGAAGAAAGCATTGCGGGCAGCGCCGAGATTGTAACCCATCCGGATTATGTTCATGAACACGTTTTCCGGGATTTCCTCACTTCGGTTACCGGCGACAACGTGCTCGACTCGATAGCCGTGAAGAAGCCGGGCCGGGTGTATGAACGCCGCTTTAGCTATAAGGTGGATAGTAAATGGAACGCTGCAAACTGCACCCTCACGGCCTTTGTTCACAACGAAGACAATGGGCAGAAAAACGTTTTACAGGTCGTAGATAAAGGACTTCAATAAGATGCGTTTTTTTCAAAAAAAGGCCGCTGTGCTTTCCGCATTGGGTCTTTGTTTTTTGATTTCCTGTAAATCTTCGGAGCCGGAAGACACCAGTCACGTTCCGGAAAATGCGCCCACAGCAGGCATTCCGGCTTCGCTGCTCACCTTCAACGCCGATAGCGCCTATGCTTTTGTAGAACGGCAGGTAGGCTTCGGGCCGCGTGTGCCGGGCAGCAAAAGTCAGCGCGACTGTGCCGCCTGGCTGGAAGGAATGTTGCGCCGCGATTGCGACACGGTTGTCGTGCAATCGGTTTCGGTGAAGGCCGGCGACGGCAAAATGCTGCCTTGCATCAATCTGGTGGGTAGCTTCCATCGCGCCGCCCAACGCCGGTATTTGCTGCTGGCGCACTGGGACAGCCGCCCCTGGGCCGATATGGACACCAGGGACAAAGACAAGCCCATTGACGGTGCCGACGATGGCGCGAGCGGCGTGGGCGTGTTGCTGGAGCTTGCGCGGCAACTGAAACAGACACCCTTGCCCGCAGATGTGGGCGTGGATATATTGCTGGTGGATGTGGAGGACTACGGCAAAACTGAATGGGGCGATGACTCTTATGGATTGGGCACGCAATACTGGGCACGCCATCCGCACGTAGCGGGCTATCGTGCCGAGGGCGGCATCCTGCTGGACATGGTCGGCGCACGGGGCGCACGCTTTCCGATGGAGCAAACCTCAAGGATGTACGCGCAATCGTTGCAGGAAAAAGTGTGGCAAACGGCCAATGCGGCGGGCTTCTCTTCTTACTTCTCGTATGAGATGAGCGCCGGCGGCGTTACCGATGACCACACCTTCGTGAATGAAATCGCCAAAATTCCTACGATTGATATTATCCACCTGACCCGCGCCACGCCCAGTGGTTTTCCGGCGCACTGGCACACGCATAAAGACGCAATGCCGGTGATCGACCGCAGCACGCTGGGCGCAGTCGGCAATACGGTGCTGGCATTCCTGCGGCAGTTGCAGCCGGTATAAATTCCGGAAACTAGTCTCTAAAAAGCGGTTATTTTCCGGAAATTTCCGGAAAATAACCGCTTTTTTAAGGAGCCTTTACGCCTGCATAGCAACAGGCTTTCCAGTGTCCGTTGCGGGGTATCCTATATTTGCGCCGCTTCTTTCTTTGCCATTCTCTCTACTTACCCCGCGTGAAATATCGTTCTGTCCTCTTGCTCATCCTGCTTATCCTGCTTGTCGATCAGGCCAGTAAGGTGTATGTAAAAACCCATTTTTACTACGGCGAAGAGATTAAATACCTGGGCAGCTGGGCGCGCCTGCACTTCCTCGAAAACGAAGGCATGGCTTTCGGCCTCAAAATCAGCAACACGCCGATTGGCAAGCTGGTCCTCACACTCTTTCGCCTCGGTGCCGTCGTCTTTGGCTTCAATCTGATTTATCGTTTTGTCAAAAAAGGCGCATCCAAAGGATTGATTGTTTGCAGTGCGCTGATCCTTGCCGGCGCACTCGGCAACCTGATAGACTCGATGTTCTATGGGTTGATTTTTTCGGAAAGCACCTTTCATGTAGCGCAAATCGTGCCGTTTGGGCAGGGCTACGGCAAGTTTTTGCATGGCCGCGTGGTGGATATGTTTTATTTCCCACTCGTAGATACGCAGTTGCCCGCAGGCTTTCCGTTGGTGGGCGGTATGCGCATCAGTTTTTTCGAACCGGTATTTAATGTGGCCGATGCCGCGATTTCCATTGGTGTCATTGCGCTGCTGCTTTTCCAGAAGCGATTTATGGCCAAACCGCTACCGCCGGGCGCGGTGAAGGTGGAAAGCGCCTGAGATTTCCGGAAATATGCCGGAGATGGAACGCGGAGGCGGCGGATAGCAGGGATTCCCACGGCCTTTTTCTATCCGTGAAAATCCGGCATAATCCGCGTCCTCCGCGTTCTAAGCAACATCTGAAAAACCCGATTCTACGGCTTCCGGTAGAGCGGACTTTTCAGAAGGCCCCACAGATGCAGCCGGTGCACGAGGCTGACGCGCAGCACGCCCAAGCCATACTTCATGCTGCGGGAGAAATTGATAGAAGAGGCTTCTTCAAAATACTTCGTCGGGCAGGTGATTTCGCCAATCTCAAAGCCGTTCATAAAAATCTGCGAGATCATCTCGTTGTCGAAGACAAAATCGTCGGAGTTGTGGCTGAAATCAATGCTGCGGATAACTTCTTTGGAAAACGCGCGGTAGCCGGTGTGGTATTCCGAGAGCTTTTGCCCGATCAGGATGTTCTGAAACATCGTCAGGAAGCGGTTGGCGATGTATTTATACATGGGCATACCGCCTTTCAGCGCCCCTTTGCCCAGAATGCGAGAGCCAAAAGACACGGGATAAACACCATAGGCAATCATAGCCGCCATAGAATGAATGAGCAGCGGCGTGTATTGATAATCGGGGTGGAGCATCACCACGATGTCAGCATCCAGCTCCATTGCCTTGGCGTAGCAGCTTTTCTGATTGCCGCCATAGCCACGGTTTACGGTATGGCGCACAACATGGCGGATGCCAATCTGCTCGGCGACTTCGGCGGTGTTGTCGGGGCTTTTGTCGTCCACCAGCACCACGTCATCCACAATATCGAAGGGAATTTCCCGGTAGGTTCGTTCCAGCGTCAGGGCTGCGCGATAGGCAGGCAACACGACAACTACTTTTTTGCCATTGAGCATAGGAGCGCGAAATTAAGGCCGGCATCGGTTTGGGTATGGACGGAGGCGGGGATTTTTAGTAGACCTCTTGCGAATGACACTTTCCTCGTTGCCATCTGCCCAAAGTTCTAATTATGAAATGCCCCATCATCTCTACAAAACAGAATAATTGAGATTGCGGGTTATGGCTTTTCAACGGCACAGGCTCCGCTTGTGCGGAACTCGACTCAGCCCCTAATTTTCATATCGTTTTAGCACTCGAAAGGGAATAAAAACGCTGGTTTACGGTCCGGAAAATGGGCGTACTACACAGCAACGAAAATGCTGCATGAAACTACTTTCGCAAGAAGCCTAATGAAAAAATTGTGGCGCGGATCGGCGTGGCGCGGATGCCTCAACCCCAATACCAATACTAAAAATGCTGCCCATCAACAGGCACCGGGAATCCCTACCGCCCCGGAATATCCTTGAAAGTTCCGGAAATCGCCGTAACACCATTGCTACCCGTTCCGGTAACATTAAACTCTCCGCTCCATTTATTATTGGCGGCAGCGGTGATTTTGAGCGTGCCGCCGGTAGCATTGAAGGAATTGCGCGAGCCGCTCAGATAGAGAAACGCATTGCCCGGCGTGGCAAAATCGTAGGTTCCGACAACGTCGCCGGTGAGATTTATTTCAAAGAAGCGACGGTTGGCAGTATCGCTGTTGTTTTTATGAACAATAAAGGTTTTGTAACCCATATTCATAAAGGCCGAGTCGGCAGTGAAAGAAGTACTGCCTTCTTTCCAGTTCCACCCGGTCGTGGGCTGTGGATTGTTATTATTGTTATTGTTAGAAGGATTGCTGGTAGTGCTGTCTTTTTTGCAGGATACAGCGCCTACAGCCAGCGCGGCGCAGACGATAGAAAAAAGGATGTGCTTTTTCATGGGAAAAGTTTTTTAAAAAGGGGTTTGAAAGCCATTTCAAAGGTCTTTTGATGGGTGCAGCGATACAATACGATGAACTGCGTATTTTTTTCCGGAAAGAGAATAGCGGCTTACCTTTCGCGCTGCCCGGTTCCCGGCTTGTTTTTTGAGAAAGCCCTTCTATCTCTTTGCCAACGGCTTCTTTCCCTTATGAATATCCAACAAATTGCTCCTCACGCGCCCGAAGTGCAACAGGTATGGCAACTGCGCGAAGACGTACTGCGCAAACCGCTCGGCCTTTCTCTCAAAGACGAAGACCTTTCCGGCGAGAAAGAAGAAATTACCCTGGCGGCGCTCGAAGGCACAGACGTGGTGGCCTGCGTCCTGCTGCGCCTGCTGCCCGATGGCAAGGCGCGTTTGCGGCAAATGGCGGTGCGGCCCGACCGGCAGGGGAAAGGTATTGGTAAGGCATTATTGGAAGCCGCCGAAGCCATCGCGATTGAAAAAGAGGCCTTGTTTATGGAGCTTCATGCCCGCGAAACGGCGGTGGCATTCTATGAAAATGCCGGCTATCATACTTCCGGAAAACCCTTTGAAGAAGTGGGCATTCCTCATATCAAAATGGAGAAAACATTCTCCTTATGAATCCATTCTCCTGCAGTCCTTTCCGGGTAGATATCTATACGGACGCCGCCGCCTTTCCGCCCGACTGGAATGCCACGCTGCCGGAGCATCATCCGTTGCGGCAGCAAGAATCCTGCGCACGCGATGCAGTGCTGACCGACCACATAACGCCGATCTATGCCGCCGTATATGCAGGCGAAAAGCCCGTGTTGCTGGTTTCTTTTCAGGTGCTGCGCATCCGCAATCCGCATATAGACACCCGCAAGATGAAGCGTTGGCAGCGGCAACTCTGGGAGGTGTTCAGCCGCATTCAAAAGCCCCGCCTGCTGGTGAGCGGACACCTTTTCCGCCACGATTTTCCGGCGATTTATTTTCCGGAAAATGTGCCGGTTTTCGAGGCTTTCAAGGCCTACCGGCAGGCCCTGCGCACCGCTGCCCGGCAAACCCATGCCGATGCTGTTTTGCTCAAGGATACGCCGGAAGTTTTTCAGTCGCTGGTGCAGCATTTTACGCCGCAATACCGCCTGCTGCCCGGCGATATTTCGATGGAATTAACCCTTGCTGAAGACTGGCAAACGCTTGCCGATTATGAAAAAGCACTGAAACACAAATATGCCCAGCGAATGCGCAATATCCGCCGCGCCGGTGCCGGGTTGGATATCCGGGAGCTTGACACGGCAGCCGTGGTCGAAAATGCCGGGGCGCTTCATAGGCTCTATCTGCAGGTGGCGCAAAATCAACCCCTCCGACTGGGCTTTTTACCGGAAGAATATCTGCCCTTTCTGAAGCGCCGGTTTCCGGAAATTTTCCGGGTCTGGGCGTTCTATGAAGCTGAAAAACCCGTGGCTTTTGCCTCTGCCTGGCAGCATCCGCGCGTGCTTGATATGTTTTATATCGGCTTCGATTACGAGCGCAATCGCGAGCGGCAACTCTATTTCAACATTCTTTTTTCGGCTATTGAGCGGGGCATTTCGCTGGGCGTTCCTAAAATCATTTTTGGCCGCACGGCGCTGGAGGCAAAGGCGCGTCTGGGTGCAAAACCGGTCTATCTGCACAGCTTTCTCTATATCCGAAATCCCGTTGCCCGCGCTGTTGTGGACAAGCTCCAGACTTCGCTGGCCGAAAACGAAGGCGATTGGGAAAGCCGGCATCCGTTTAAGTGAGTTTCTTGTTGGAACGCGGATAAAACGGATTGAGGCGGATTTACACGGATTTTTTTCTTCCGTGAAAATCCCCGCCAATTTCGTTGGGGACACGGCGCTTTATCTACGTCCCATTGTATGCGCCTTTTCCAAAGTGTCCCACACACTGGTTTTTTCATCCGTGAAAATCCGTCTGAATCTGCGTCATCCGCGTTCCATTGAATGCGCCTTTTCCACAGCATCTGATGTAATATTGAAGAGCCGCTCCAACTGTAATGAAATCCAGAATAATCGTTCTCTCCTTCGGCATCATCGCTTTGCTCATCACCCTGAATCGCGGGCTTTGGCAGCAGGGGAAAGTGATTTCCTGGGATGGGACAGGCTATTACATGTATCTGCCCGCGCTCTTCATCCATCAGGACTTGGGGCAGATGTCATTTTATGCCCATATCGACAGCGTGTATCAGCCGAGTGGCGAAGCGGTGCAGTACGGGATTCACAGCCACGCCGCCACCGGGAGGCGATCTACCCGCTATCCGGTAGGAGTGGCTCTTTTTGAGTTGCCGCTCTTTTTGACCGCCGATATTTTCGTCAGCCAATCCGGCTCCTACCCGCGGGACGGCTATAGTGCGCCCTATCAACTGGCCGTTGCGCTTAGCACGATTATTTGGGTCGTATTCGGGCTGTTACTGCTCCGGCGATTCCTGTTGCGGTTTTATCCCGAAAGCGTTGTGTGGAAAGTTTTGCTGCTTGTTGCCGCAGGCACAAACCTGTACTATTCTACCGCCTTTGTGCAGGGCTGGAGCCATCCGTATTCCTTTTTCCTGTATGCGGTCGTGTTGTATCTGACGGAACGGTGGTATCGGCAAGGCTCGCTGAAGTATGCGCTGCTCCTCGGATTGGTGCTGGGTTTTGTGGTCATCACCCGGCCATCGAACCTGGTTATTTTGCTGATTCCACTTTTGTGGCCTTCTCCGGCGGGCGTGGGCAAGTTGGCCTTTCTGAGAAGACAAGCAGGGGGCATTCTGGCTGCGCTGCCGCTCTTTGTGGGCGTTCTTTTCATACAGTTGGCCTACTGGAAGTATGTAACCGGCCAATGGGTCTATTACTCCTATACAGATGAGGGCTTCGACTTTCTGCATCCCAAAATCTGGAAAGGGCTGTTTAGCTACCGCAAAGGCTGGTTTGTTTATACGCCCATGGCGTTCCTGTTTTGTGTGGGTCTTGTGCCGCTCTATCGGCACCATAAAGCCTTGTTTATACCGGTTGCGGCATTTCTTGCTGTCAATATCTATGTCGTATTCAGTTGGAAAATCTGGCACTACGGGGGCGGTTTCACCAGCAGACCTATGGTAGAGTCCTTAGCCGTTCTGGCCCTGCCCGCCTGCGCCCTCGTCGAAAGGGTGTCTTTAGTCAGGAACAGTTTCGTTCGGATAGCTGCCGCCGCAATAGCCGGATTTCTGATGGTGCTGAATATCTTTCAAACATTTCAACACTCGAGAAAGATCATCCATTTTGACCGGATGACGCGGGCTTACTATTGGCGGGTGTTTGGCAAACTGAACGTAACGGAAGCAGATCGCCAACTATTANNGTCAGCGAAGACGAGCCGGATAATTAAATTTGAGGCCTCCTTTTATGATGCGGATTGCAGCCCACATCTCCAAAGCAAGCCCCGGATTTCCGGAAATCTATCCCTCTCCCAGTGCTTCTAAGGCCTTTTGAGAGGCCATCTGCCCGGCGGCTTTCTTGGTATAGCCCGTGCCGCGTGCTTTTTCTGCGCCGTTAATCATCACAGCAACAGTAAAAATCCGGCGCGGGCCTTCCTGCTTGTCGGAGAGCAGCACATATTCCAGCGTTTCGCCGCGCCTTTGCACGAGGCTCAGCAGTTTGTTCTTGAAATTGGTATCTGTCTGCGCGACTGCGTCAATATCCACATAATTGCGCAGCAAAACCTTCAGAATAAAACGACAGGTTTTTTCATAGCCAATGTCGAGATACACCGCCCCCACAAGGGCCTCCAGCGCATTGCCGAAGATATGAGAGCGGCCCAGTGCGCGGTCGGCCTGATTGAACTGCACCAGCTTGTCCAGCCCCATTTGCAGCGCAATGCTGTTGAGCGATTCGCGGCATACAATGCGCGAGCGCAACTCGGTGAGGAAGCCCTCGTCTTCTGTCGGGTATTTTTTAAAAAGATATTCCGCCACTACTGCGCCCAGGATGGCATCACCCAGAAATTCAAGGCGCTCGTTATTAGCCGTCAGGGCATCATTGACTGAGCGGTGGGTGAGGGCCGCTTCGTAATAGGGCAGGTAGCGGGGGCGAAATCCCAGTACCCGCTCCAGTTGGTAGGAAAGCTCTTTGGCGCCTTTAAAAAAATGACGGACGCGCGCTACTATTCCCGCCATAGGCCGCAAATATTAAGCTTCGTATTTCTTGAAAATCGCCGTGGCATTGTGTCCGCCAAAGCCAAAAGTGTTGCTCAACGCCGCGCGAACGGGCCGGTATTGCGCCTCGTTGAACGTCAGGTTCAGCTTCGGGTCAATTTCCGGGTCGTCGGTGAAGTGGTTGATCGTCGGCGGGATGGCATCGTGCATCACCGCTTTCAGGGCGGCAATCGCCTCAATCGCGCCCGCGCCGCCCAGCAGGTGGCCGGTCATGCTCTTGGTCGCCGAGATGTTGAGGTTGTAGGCGTGTTCGCCGAATACTTTCTGGATGGCCAGCAGTTCGGCCACGTCGCCGAGTGGGGTAGAGGTGCCGTGAACGTTGATATAGTCAATGTCTTCGGGCTTCATACCGGCATCGTCTAAGGCGGCGTGCATCACATTAATAACGCCCCGTCCTTCCGGGTGCGGCGCCGTGAGGTGATAGGCATCGGCGCTCATGCCGCCGCCCACCATTTCGCCCAGAATCGTAGCGCCGCGTTTTTGGGCGTGCTCCAGTTCTTCGAGTACCAGTGCGCCCGCGCCTTCGCCGAGTACAAAGCCGTCGCGGTCTTTGTCGAAGGGGCGCGAGGCGGTTTCGGGCGAGTCGTTGCGCTCCGAGAGGGCTTTCATGGCGTTGAATCCGCCCACGCCCGCTTCGGTAACCACGGCTTCGGAGCCGCCGGAGATGATGGCATCGGCCTTGCCGAGGCGAATGAGGTTAAACGCGTCGATGAGCGCGTTGGTAGAAGAGGCGCAGGCCGAAACAGTAGCGTAGTTCGGCCCCATAAAGCCATACTTCATAGAGATATGCCCGGAGGCAATATCAAGAATCATCTTGGGGATGAAGAACGGGTTGAAGCGCGGGGTGCCGTCGCCCGTAAAAAAGTTCCGCATCTCCTCAATGAAGGTGATCATCCCGCCGATTCCGGAAGCCCATACCACGCCTACGCGCTCTTTATTAATCGCGCCCGGCACGTCGAGGCCCGCCATTTTCACCGCTTCGTCGGCGGCGGCAACGGCAATCTGCGAAAAGCGGTCGAGCTTGCGGGCTTCTTTGCGATCGAAATAATCGGTCGGGTTGAAACCTTTCAGTTCGCAGGCGAATTTGGTCTTAAACTTCGAGACATCAAACTGCGTAATCGGTCCTGCGCCGGAGACACCGCCCAGCAGTCCGTTCCAGTAGTCGGGAACGTTATTGCCAAGTGGGGTCAGGGCACCAATGCCCGTAACGACGACGCGTTTCAGGGATGCTGTCATATGCGGTTTGAGAAGAATTAGGAGACAAAAGTATCGGGGCGAAAGTAAAGAGCTGGCAGTAGAAAGTAGAAAGACAAAAGACGAAAGA
>DDEO01000068.1:18962-20273 GCA_002336725.1 Bacteroidetes bacterium UBA1952
CTTTTTCGAATTCCATAATCAGTTCTACGGTATCGAGGGAGTCGGCGCCGAGGTCGTTGGTAAAGGAAGCTTCCGGCACGACGTCGCCTTCGTCTACGCCGAGCTTGTCAACGATGATTTTCTTTACCCGGTTTGCGATTTCAGACATGGCTGTTGGATTGGTTTTAAAAAAGGAAGTTGCAAAAGTAGTTTGTCAGGGGAATATCCAAAGGGCAAAAGCGCCTTTTTTGACAAGGAAAAATTTGTCTTTTTCCCGGCGGAAAGATAGGTTACAAAAAGCTTTCCAGCAGCAGTTTATCCCTGAAAGAACGGCGCTGCCGCTGCCGCGCGGCATTCTGCCCAGATGCGGTGTAGCAATTCGCCCGCCGGAACAATGTCTTTTATCAGGGCGCTTACCTGCCCGATTTCCAGTTCGCCCTCGCTCATGTCGCCGTCCCACATACCGCGTTTGGCGCGTCCGCGACCCAGAATTCCGGAAAGCATCTCCTCATTTGCGCCCTGCGCTTCGGCTTCGGCTACTTGTTGCTGGAAGGGATTTTTCAGCAGCCGCACCGGCGTAAGTTTTTTGAGCGAAAGCACCGTGTCGCCCTCGCCGGCAGCTACCACGGCCTGTTTAAAAGCCTCGTGGCTCGATGCCTCCGGCGTGGCCACAAAGCGCGAGCCAATCTGCACACCTTCTGCGCCGAGGGCCATCACGGCAAACATCTGCCGGCCCGTGGCAATGCCGCCCGCTGCAATGACCGGAATCTGCACCGCTTCGCGCACCGCCGGAATGAGGCAGAGCGTTGTGGTCTCTTCGCGTCCGTTGTGGCCACCGGCTTCAAAGCCTTCGGCAACCACGGCATCCACACCGGCATCTTCACTTTTCTTCGCAAATTTGGCCGAACTCACGACGTGAACAACGGTAATGCCTGCTTCTTTGAGCTTTGCCGTCCAGGTTTTGGGATTTCCGGCAGAGGTAAAAACGATGGGTACTTTTTCTTCCAGAATAATCTGCACGTGCTGCTCAATATCGGGGTAGAGGAGCGGCAGGTTTACGGCAAAAGGATTATTAGTGGCCGCCTTGCACTTCTGAATATTTTCCCGCAGCTGGTCGGGATACANNAAACGGCGGCGGCCAATCGCCAGCCCGAAGCCCATATCATGCCCGCCTGGATGATGGGATACTGGATGTTGAAAAGGCGGGTGATGCGGTTGGAGAAAGGAGCGTTTTCGGCCTGCATAGGGCGCGAAAATAGCAGAAAAAAACCTGGCGGGTCGATCCGCCGTAGGCGAAGCGGAAACCGGACAAGTCCGATGCGTTTTCCGGAA
>DDEO01000126.1 GCA_002336725.1 Bacteroidetes bacterium UBA1952
TCGGCGCGGGCCTGCACTTCGGGTGCCGGAGCTGGCTGTTCCTCGCGGGGCGCTTCCGGGGCTGCCGGTTTCGGCGCTTCGGGGGCTGTTACCGCTGCGGGCAGATCCGGCACAGACGTATCTTCGTCAGGAGCATCGGGTGTCTCGACGGCAGCTTTCGTTTTGGCAGGTGCCGTTTCCTTTTTGGAAGGTGCTTCCTCTTTGCGGGAAGTAGCTTTCTTTGCTTCAGCAGCTGCGCGCTGTACCAATACGATTTCGTCGCTCTTCTTCTTGGTAGCTCGGTCCTGGGCATACTCCTGCTCCAGCACCGTGTACATATCTTCGGTAAGCTTAAATCCGGGACTATTCGTAATATCGAATCCTTTAGCCGTCAGCAGATCAACAATGGTATTCATTCCAACGTTGAACTCTTTGGCGGCGGCGGGGAGTCGGGGTGTCTTAATGGTTGGTGGCATTCAGTAGTTTAAGATTCCGGCAATAGCAATGATGGCCCTTTGGGCAAAAATGCGATGCCGGAAAGCGTGCAAAAGTACGAAATTTTTCTGTTCTTTCCCGGAAGAATGCCCGCTCACCGGCAGTTTTAAGGATTTAAATGAATATAGAAGCGGCAGGCGGAGCGCGGGCGGTTCTATTCCTGCCGATAAGGGCAGAACCGGGCATTCGCCTTTGAGGAAAGGGCCGGATTCAATATTTGAATTACTCCCCCCTATTATGCAACTTTGACACTCCTGACTTGCCTCCTTATGAAATCTTTTCTTATCCTGAAACGCCCGCTGTGGGGTGCACTCCTCCTGACGCTGCTGGCAACCGGATGTGCCAGCGGCCAACGCGCTGCAAAGGGGCGGAAAGCGGGTTCCAAAGAAACGCTCCTGACCGCGCAGCAGGCCGCCGATCGTATCGAAATACTCGAAGCCACCCAGGAGACGTGGCAGGGCGGCAGGCCACAAACACAGGGCGACACCGAATACAGCATCCGGCTGCGGCTGCGCAAAGGCGCACCACTTCAGTTTGAAAGCCTCTGGTATGCCGGTAAAGTAATGCCGCTCCATCCCCGCGCTGCCAACAAGGGCATTACGGTTCTGAGTCCCAACAAAGTGTTTTCCACCGACACAGTCCTCCAGCTCCACGCTTCCGCTTCTTCGGGGCAACAATCGGCTTCTAAAAATCCGCAGTCCGGGCAGGCAACGCTGACGTATTCCTCCGGCGGCAAAACCTATCGCATCCCGCTGCCGCCCTTCACCCGGCTACAGCCGCCCAACCGCCCGTAGTTTTTTTTGTTGGAAAGGCGGCTCGTCTTCGGGATAAGGCATATTTTATCTCAGTACTTTATCTTTTTAGGATTATGACCCAACGATTTCTGCTGCTCCTGCTGCTCCCGCTGCTTGCCGCCCGGCCTGCCGCTGCGCAGTCCACCGATTCGCGCACACCGGAAACGTCCTTTCAGCACCTGGTAGATTCTTTTGAGAATTACTGGAAAGATCGGAAGCCGACGAAAGGCTCCGGCTATAAGCAGTTCCGGCGCTGGCAATGGTACTGGAGCCAAAGGCTGATGCCCGACGGCACGCTGCCGCCGGCGGGCATCCTGCAACAGGCCTGGCAGGATTACCGGAAAACACACCCGGCCACGGCTGCCAAAAGCGCCGGCACAACCGGACAATGGCACTTCGCCGGCCCCTCGCAAACGCCGGGCGGCTACAACGGACTGGGTCGGCTCAACACCGTGGCTTTTCATCCCACCAATCCCGACATCCTATGGGTGGGCGCAGCCGGTGGCGGCATCTGGAAAACCACTGATGGCGCACTGACCTGGACCACCACCACCGACCAACAACCGGTGCTGGGTGTCAGCGATATTGCCGTGCATCCCACCGCGCCGGACACCTTGTATATTGCTACCGGCGACGCAGACGGGCAGGACAGCCGCAGCATCGGCGTGCTTAAATCGGCAGACGGCGGACTGAGCTGGCAACCCACGGGCCTGAACTGGTCGGTTACCAATGGCCGCTATATCCGGCGTCTCATTATGAATCCGGTAAACCCCCGAACGCTTTTTTGCGCTTCGAGCAACGGTATCTACCGCACGCACGACGGCGGCGACACCTGGGCGCAGGTCGCATCCGGCAGTTATATAGACATCGAATTCAAGCCGAACGATACCGCTACACTCTATATCGCCACCAACGGCAGCGCCCCGGCACGCATCCTGCGCTCCACCAACGGCGGCAACAACTGGGCGACCGCCACGATTTTGCCCTACACCCGGCGGGCCGAAATAGCCGTTACGCCGGCAGCGCCCAACCGCGTAGAAGTAGTGGGGGCCTTCGATTCTTCTTCCGGCCTTTCCGGTATGTGGCGCTCCACAGACGGCGGGCAGAGCTTTGCCAAATATCTCGCCGGCGACTGCTCCACCAATATGCTCAACGGGAGCTTTACCGGCTCCGGCTGCCGGGGACAGGGCTTCTATGACCTCACGCTGTGCATCAACCCCTCCGACAGCAACGACATCTGGGTGGGCGGCGTCATCAACTGGAACTCGCTTGACAACGGCCAAAACTGGCAGCCCCGCACCTTTTGGTACAACACGTCGAATGCCCCCACCGTACACGCCGATAAACACATGACGGTCTTCCACCCTTATCAGCCCAATGTTTTGCTGGACTGCAACGATGGCGGGCTGTATGTGTCGCCGGATGGCGGTTCTTCCTGGATGGACCTGAGCAACGGGCTGGGCATCAGTCAGATATACCGCATCGCAGTGGCGCAGACGGATACCACACGGGTGCTTATCGGGATGCAGGACAACGGCAGCCGGGAAGTCTATCAGGGCCTGTGGTATGAACGCACGGGCGGCGACGGCATGGATTGCCTCATAGACCCCACCGACGGCGATGTGCAATATGGCAGCTATGTCTATGGCGAACTGTACCGCACCTTTAACGGCTGGGCTAGCAAGACCACGATTTCAGACAATATCCCCGGCACGCCACAAGGTGCCTGGCTTACGCCGATGAAATTAGACCCCACCGACCCTGCGACGATCTATGCCGGCTATAAAGAGCTGTATGTAAGCCACGACTGGGGAGATACCTGGCAGGCGATCTCCAACGGCTTCGGCGGACGGAATATTTCCGATTTTGCGGTAGCGCCTTCCAACACGGCATTTATCTACGTCTCTACCGGTTCGGGGCTGTATCGGACCAACAACAGCGGGCAGAGCTGGACGACACTCACGCCGCCCGGCAGCGGTTCGCTTTCCCGCGTGCTGGTGACACCGCAGGATCCGCAGGAAGTCTATATCACGCGCAGCAACTACCTGGCGGGCGATAAAATCTGGAAATCGATTGATGGAGGCAATACCTGGGCCAATATTTCCGGAACGCTGCCCAACGTGCCGGCCAACTGCGTCATCGCCGATACCATCGGCGGACGGAAGGGCCTTTATCTGGGAACAGACCTGGGCGTTTATTATCAAAACGACACCATGACCGACTGGGTACGCTACAAAACCGGTCTGCCCAATGCAACGGTCAATGATCTGGAGATTTCTATTCCCGACAAGACCTTGTGGGCCGGCACTTATGGGCGTGGCCTGTGGCGCACCACTGTTTTTGACGCAGCACCGCAAAACGTTGCTACTACGGCCCCTGTTGCGGATGCGCTGCGCGTCTATCCCAACCCGGCCTCGCAGCACATCGGGATATTGGCAAGCAAGAGCCGCCTGCGTGAGGTGGCCTTGTATGACGGAAACGGGAAACTAATGACCCGCTATGAAAAGCTCTTCTCGCCGGAATTCCGGCTGCCGGTTGCAGCCTTTCCGGCGGGCAATTACCTGCTGCGGATAACGCTCCAGGACGGGACGCAAAAAACGGAGCAGGTAGCCATCACGCGGTGAGCTTTCTGTATGCTGCCTCGCATTTACCAGCGGCCTCTCCCCACACGTCATTGCGGGCTTGACCCGCAATCTCCATTAGAGGCTTCTTGCGAAAGTCGTTTCATGCAGCATTTTCATTGCTGTGTAGTACGCCCCCAATCTCCATGATTCTGTGTTGTGGAGATGGCGGGGCAAGGCTTGTGCTGAACTTGATTCCCTGCCGCCATGACGGATTACATACGCGGGAAGACGTACGCCTCACATTTCCCAGCGGCCTCTCAGCACANNNAAATAGACTTTCGCAAGAGGTCTATCAAACAGCATTTTAGTCCAAACAGCTTCTAAGCCTAAGGAAAAAAGGTCGCCGGAACCTCTTAGCTTTCTTTTGAAACGCGGTATAATTTCCGGAAATTTCCCACAAAAAAACGCCCCGACTATCCGTTACCGGCAGTCGGGGCGTTTTCGTTTCAGCGGAGATTTGCTTATTGCGTATCTGCCGCTGTTGTATCTGTCTCAGCCGTTGTTTCCGGTTGTTCGGCAGCTTCGGGTGCAGCAGTTTCTTCTGTCGCCTGCGGCGTGGTAACGGCTTCCGGCTGTGGCGCTTTATCGGTCTCTTCGCCGTCAAATTCGGCACGCAGGATTTGCTGTACGTCTTCGATGGTTTCGCGCTCCAGATCGGTGCGGCGAACGAGGTCTTCCACGCTCATTTCGAGGACAGAAAGGGCCGTATCGCAACCGATTTTCCGGAATTCGTCGATGATCCACTCTTCGATCTCATCGGTAAATTCCATCAGGTCGATGTCGTATTCGCCGCTCGTTGCGTTGGCCACCACATCACGGTACACATCAATGCGATAGCCGGTCAGTTCCTGCGCCAGGTCAATGTTTACACCTTTCTTACCAATGGCGAGGCTCACCTGATCGGGTTCCATCCACACCCGCGCCGATTTCTTATCGGTGTTCACCTCCATGCGGTTGATTTTGGCGGGTGTCAGGGCGCGTTGGATCAGCAGTTGGGTGTTAGCCGTCCAGTTGATGATGTCAATATTTTCGTTGCGCAGTTCGCGAACGATGCCGTGGATGCGGCTGCCCTTCATGCCCACGCACGCGCCCACCGGGTCCACGCGGTCGTCGAAGCTTTCTACCGCTACTTTGGCGCGTTCACCGGGTCGGCGAACGGCTTTCTTAACGGTGATAAGTCCGTCCATGATTTCCGGAACTTCCAGCTCCATGAGTTTGGCCAGAAATTCCGGCGCGGTGCGGCTCAGGATAATCACCGGAGTGTTGTTGCGCATCTCTACCGTGCGGATGATGGCGCGTACGTGTTCGCCTTTTTTGAAGAACTCGCCGGCGGCGGGGATTTGCTCCGTCTTGGGCAGGATCAGTTCGTTGCCTTCGTCGTCGAGCAGCAGGGCTTCTTTTTTCCAGATCTGATACACCTCGCCGTTGATGATTTCGCCGATGCGGTCTTCGTATTTTTTCATCAGCGTCGCCTTCTTGAGGTCGCCGATGCGGGCAGCGAGCGTTTGCTTGGCGGCCAGCACGGCGCGGCGGCCAAAGTCATATACGTCCACCGGCTGATACAACTCTTCGCCCACGTCATAATCCGGCTCAATTGTGATGGCTTCGGAGAGTTCTACCTGCGCGAGCGGGTCTTCCACCATGCCATCTTCTACGATTTCGCGGCGGTGAAAAATCTCGAGGTCGCCGGTTTGGTCATTGACGATAACGTCGAAGTTGTCGTCGGAGCCGTGCTTTTTGCGCAGCAGAGTTTTGAACACGTCTTCCAGCACTTTCATCAGCGTGGGACGGTCAATGTTTTCGGCTTCTTTAAACTCCTGGAAGGAGTCTATAAGGTTGATAGAGGCCATTTTTTAAGTGGTTTGGTTAGATGTTTTATGTGTCAT
>DDEO01000008.1 GCA_002336725.1 Bacteroidetes bacterium UBA1952
AGGCGTACGTCTTCCCGCGTACGTTATCCGTCATGGCGGCACGGAATCAATTCAGCACAAGCTCCGCCTGTACTGAACTCGATTCCGTCCATAATGGGTATATCGTTTTATCCCCCGAAAGGGAATAATACGGTCGCTGACAGGATGGCCGGTAACCGGAGTGCTTGCTGGCTCCCATCCTTTTGTTTGGGGAAAGCTCAGGCGGAAACTATTTTTGTCCATTGCCCCGCCTTTCCGGAAACTTTTTCATGAGCGTTTTCTCCTTCGCAACTCCCAAATATAAATTTCTTAGAAAAGCCGTTGGCAATGCGCCGTTCCGGCTTCTGGATGTTGGCTCCGGCAATCACTCGCCCACCAAAACCACAGCCCTCTTCCCCAACTGCGAGTATCACGGCATGGACCAGACGCTTGATTATGGATACAGCGAAGCAGATAGGGCAATCATGAAAGGATTTTATGACAACGACCTCACGAAGCTCGATTTTACCTCCCTCCCGGATGCCTATTTCGATTTTATCATGATGGCGCACATCATCGAACACCTGCACAATGGCGATGAGGTTATCACTGAATTATCCAAAAAACTCAAACCGGGCGGACACATTTATATAGAATACCCCGGGGCGCAGAGCAAAAAGTTGCCTTCCATGCGGGGCTCGCTCAATTTCCACGACGACAAAACCCATGTGCGCGTTTACAGCGTTCCGGAATTAAACGCACTGCTTTCCGGAAACGGATTTCAGGTTCTTTCGTCCGGCACCCGCCGGAGCTGGCCGTATGTCTTTGCCACTCCTGCCCGTGCGCTTCAATCCCTCGCAAAAAACGGCTACATTGCCGGTAATGTATTCTGGGATTTGCTGGGATTTGCCGAGTATGTGTATGCCCAAAAAGAGCGATAATGCTCCGGCTTTGCTGCCAAAAACACGCCTCTTTCTGTATGTTTTTCCGGAAATTTCCGGCGCATCGCTTTGGATGCCTCGCAAAAACGGCTATCGGCATCGGCTCGCGTCCTTTCGCGCTATGCCCCGCGCCGCCGCTTGTGCGCCCAAAGCGTTAGCAAAAAGCCCAGCACCATCACAATCGTTCCGAGCCACACGAGGTTGATCATCGGAAACAAAATGGCTTTCAGGACGATGAACTTGCGGGTCGGATCTTCTTCGCGGATTTCAAAATTTCCGGAACCGGTTTCCGGGTCCACATTCGTCAGCGCCAGGCTCACCCGCAGGCTTTGCACCGTGTCCGGCACATTGTCGGCAACACGACCGCGCACGTAGAAAATGGGCCGCAGGCTGTCCACTTTCCCTTCGAGCGTAAAGACATCTATATGTGCCGAGAGGGCCACATCACCTTGCTGTGAAGCATAGCGCGAAGCATCCACCCGGCCATCAAAACCCCGGAAAACGAGAAAGGCTTTCGACATAAAAAGCGTGTCGTTGGGCTTGAGCAACATCCGGCGCAGCCCGGCGGTATCGCCTTCTTTTTCCGGCCTGCTCACGCTCGCCACGTAGGTAAACACGTCGCGGTCCCAGTAGTGCTTCGAGTCGGGGTTGGCAATGATGCCTTCCTGCCCTTTCGGATTGACAAACGCATCGGGATAGAGGCTGAAACGCTCTACCGCTTTATTCGTCTTGGGGTCGAGGCGCTGATAATCCACGCGGTAAAAAGTGCGCGGGTCTTTGGCATCGGCGCTGTCGCCGCGATAAGTGGCAAAATAATCGCCCATTGCCACCGGCACTTCCTTATACATCAATACATTCTCGCGGCTTTCCCTGGCGTTTTCGGCGGCATCTTTTCCAAAATCGAGGTTGATACCGAGCGTGTTCAGCGAGATGATTTCTTTGTTGAAAGAAGAAAACAGAATGCCGAGCAGCAGGATGCCAAAGCCCAGATGCGTCATGGCCGCGCCTTTTTTCAGCAATCCTTTCCCACCTACAAAAAACGCATAATAGAGGCTGCCCATCACCGTCCACGAAGCCGCAGTGAGGAGCAGGATATAAGCCAGCGTATCGGCGCGGAACGGAATGTGTTGCCAGAAGCCGAGGCCCAGAGCCAGCAGCACCGAGAGCACACCGGTAATGAGCCAGTGGCGGCGAACGACGGCAGGATTGGTGGTGCGGTATTTCAAAAACAGCGTACTCGCGCTGAGGAAACCAATGATAATAGCCACCCACACCTGCACACTGTTATAGTGGGCAATCGGCTCGACGGGCGGGGCAATGTCTTTTCCGGAAATCCACTTCGCCAGCGGTGCCCAAACGGGGATAGACGTAGAAACGATGATTTGCGCAGCAGAAATCAGCAACACAAAAGCGCCGATAAACATCCAGAATTCGCGCGTCAGGAAGGGTTCTTCGCCTACCGGCTTGGGCAGTTGCTTGCGGCGCTTCAGCCAGGCCGCCAGCAACACCACGCCAACCGAAAGCAACACCACCAGCAGATGCCATTTGATGGAAGCGCCCTCGCCGGTGAAGGCGTGAACCGAGGAGTCGCCGAGGATGCCGGTGCGCGTCAGGAAGGTGGAATACCACACCAACACATAGGTAATGCCCAGCAGCAGCACCGTAGCGCCGAAGCTGCGCCCCGTAGCGCGGAACACGACAGCCGTGTGCAATCCCGCCACAAGCGTCAGCCAGGGCACGAGCGAGGCGTTCTCGACCGGATCCCAGGCCCAGTAGCCGCCAAAGTTGAGCGATTCATAAGCCCATGCGCCGCCCATCATGATGCCCAGCCCCAGCGCCGCGCCGGCAAAAAGGCTCCAGCCGATAAGCGGTTTGAGGAAGGTTTTATACTCGCCTTTCCAGAGGGCCGCCAGCAGGAAGGCAAAGGGGAAAAGCGTGGATGCAAAACCGAGGAACAAGACCGGCGGGTGAATCACCATCCAGTAGTTTTGCAGCAGTGGGTTGAGGCCATTGCCGTCTTTAACGAATTCGAGGTAATTGGGCTGCGAGAAAATGGGCGCACCGGCCATCGCGTCGCGCAGGAGCATAAACGGTGTCTTGCCGATCTGAATATCCGGCCCGAAGTGGAAGCCCAGCACAAAGCTCATCAGCGCGGCCTGCACCAGCGCAATGACGACCATCGTTCGCGATTCCAGCGCCCGGCCTTTCCACATCACAAAGAACGAAAGCACACAATGCCAGAAGGCCCAGAGCAGGAAAGAACCCTGCTGCCCTTCCCAAAAACAGCTCAGGAGGTATTTGCTCGGCAACGACCGGCTCGAATGCTCCCAGGCGTAGTGATACTCGAAAAGGTGATTGGAAATGATGTAATAAAGCGCCATAAAAACGCTTACGACAGATAGGCTGTGCAGCACAAAACTGCCGCGTCCGAGGCGCAACCAACTGCGTTGCCCGTCGGGTTGCGGGTTTTTCTCGGCCCGCACGGCCTGCCAGTAGCTGAAGGCGCTGAAGAGCGCGGCCACAAAGCCCAGGATGACACTAAAATGGCCCAGTTTTCCGGGCAGGAGGTGTTCGCCGATAAAGTTTGGTTCCAAGACGTGCGCAGGTTTCGGTTTGCGGCCGCGAAATTACCGCTTCAAAGCCGCATAAAGGGTTAAAGCAGGCGGCGCTACGGTGCAGGGCGTTTCTTTTCCGGAAAAGACTTCTGTGGGCAGGCACTTTTTGCCGGCAAGCACGCGGCAGGTTTCCGGAAGGCGCGCAGGCCGGGGAATGCAGCGACAACAAAAAGCCGCTCCTTTGAAAGAAGCGGCTTTTCTTGGAGAGGGGGCGAATAAATGACGGATCAGGCCATTGCGTTATCTGCTTTTTCCTCCTCCCGATTGCGGTACTGGTCGTACTGATTTTTCAGTTTATCGCCGAGGCTGGAAGCTTTTTGAGTCAGGTTCTGACGTACTTCGTTCCCTTTTTTGGTATTAAAGAGATAGTATGCAGCACCTGCTGCGGCGAGAGCGAGCCATTTCTTGTTCATGAGAATTGAGGGGATTTTATGCTCTGGAGCCTTACAATATTCGTGCCAGCCACAGTCGGCATCCGGGTGGGGATAAATTTGCGGCACAATTTCCGGGGCGATGCCCTTCGCTTGCCGGTTTTTACTCTATCTTAGTTCTGGATTAAAGGCGTGTTTTATGCTTAAATATTTGTCGCGTTGAAAAGATTTCTATTTATAATTATTTGGTTTCTGGGTAATGTTGTCCCCGCGTGTGCGCAAAAGGCCGACCTGTTTCGCTATATCGACAGTATTTCTACCAAAGATTATAACCGGACTTTTGCCCTTTGCGACAGCCTTTTAAAAGAAAAACCAACGCCCAGGGAAGAAGGAATTCTACATCGTATCTGGGGAAGGGCTTTATATTTCAATGGTCAATATGACAAAGCGGCGCAGCAATTCGCGGTCTCTATTAATGGCCTGCAATCCATAAATCAGGAGCAGGAAATGGGCCTGACGCTCCTGGAACAGGGCAAACTTTTCCGGAAAATAAAGATGTTTGAAGAAGCGCACAATGTTTATCGCCGCGCAGAGCGCCTCTTCAGCCGCCTCGGCGATTCGCTCAATCTGGCTTCCGTGTGGAACGAATGGGGCAGTGCCTATGAGATGCAGCACGATTACCCGCAGGCGCGCCGCCTCTTCCAGAAATCGCTACAAACAAAGGAAAGCCTGAATGACAGCGTTGGCATTGCCTACGCCCACAGCTTCCTTTCGTCGAGCGAACTGGGCCTCCGCAATTACGAAGCAGCGACCAGCCACGGCCTCTATGCGCTGCATATTTTTGAAAAACTGGGCGACCCGTTTTCGGTAGCCATTCAAAGTGCCGACCTGGCAACGCTTTTCCAGAAGAAAAAGGAATACCCGGCTGCCCTGCTGTATTTGCGGCGCAGCGACAGCCTCGCCAGACTTTGGGATTATAAGGAGCTGCGCGCCGAAAACTACCTCCGGCGGGCCGCCCTCTACCGGCAGATGGGATATTGCGATTCGGCCTTTGCCCTGCGCGAGCAGTATGCCCTTTTACGCGATAGCATTTTTACGGAAAACTCCCAGAAAATAACCGCCGAGCTGAATGCCCGCTATGCACTGGCCGAAAAAGACGCGGCATTGCTCAAACAGGAAAAGGAAAAAGAGCGATCCACCTTTGCCGCCCTGTTCACCGGCCTGCTGCTGCTGTCGCTGGGAATTGTCAGTTTCTTCGTCATCCGCAACCAAAGGCTGCGCAACCGGGCGCTGGTGCGCGAGCATTTCTTCAAAGAAGAACTGGCCCAAAAAGAAAGCGAAAAACGGCTGGCCGAGCAGCGCAACCATATCTCCCGCGAACTGCATGATAATATTGGTGCCTATCTCACCTTTATTTCTTCCTCCATCGATAGGATTGAATCGCCCCGGCTACGCGCCAACGAGAAAATCAGAACCGTAAAGGAACTGACCCAGGAGACCATCACCGAGCTTCGCAAAACCGTCTGGCTGCTCAATAAACCGGCGCTATCGGCCTTCGACTGGCAGCTCAAACTGCGGGAATACTACCGCCGGTTTCCGGAAGTCGCCATCAGCGCCACGCCTGCCACAGAGGGCGTTCAGATGACTTCCGGGCAAGCCACCCATCTGTTCCGCATTGTGCAGGAAGCGATAAACAACGCACTGAAATATGCGGGCGCTTCGGCAATTGAGGTAAGCGTGGATTTTGACGGACAACATCTGTTGATAGCCGTGCGCGACAACGGCAGGGGATTCGACCCGAAGGAAGTTTCGCAGGGCTTTGGCATGACCACCATGCGGCAACGCACCGAAACGCTGGGCGGTGTCTTTGAATTGAAAAGCACACCGGGAGCCGGAACCCTGATGCGACTGGAATTGCCCTTCGCCGATGGTGCGTAGCACAGACAAAAAGAAACGGCATTACAAATGGGTGCAGGACAGATTGCATCTCCGGCAAAATCTCGCAGAGACGCAGCGGCGCAGAGAAAAAGCCGCTGCTATCTCAGCCCGGTAAGCGGCTGATGCGCCGCTGTTTAAAAAGGGGTTTCCCAAACCCTGGCATTATTGTTTTCCGGAAATCCGGTATTGAAAAACCCCCGTTTCCTCATGAAAAACAAAATTATCATTGCCCTGATGTGCCTGGGCCTGACGACCGGCACCGTTACCCTTTCGCACGATGCCACGGCGCAAACCCGCGTGAAGGTGAAGAAGAAAGGCTGGAGCAAGAAGGCCAAAGGCGCTGTCTTGGGCGGCGTAGGCGGCGCCGTTATTGGCGGCGCGGTAGGCGGCGGCAAAGGCGCAGCTATTGGTGCCGCAGCCGGCGCGGGCGGTGGCTATCTCTATGGCCGCCATCGCACCAAAAAGAAGGGCGACCATCGCCGCACCGTCATCAAAACGAAAAAGGTAGTTCGTTAGAAAAAAGGCTTCCCCACCGCCCGCAATCCAAAGTTGCGGGCTTTTTTTGTGCAGCAATCATTTCCGGAAATCTGGCCTTGCCGGGAGGCTACAAGCCTTGGCTCGTTGTTATATCTTTGCTTCATGCAGCAGCCACGTATTAAAATCGCCATAGACGGGTTTTCTTCCTGCGGAAAAAGTACCCTCGCCCGACAGCTCGCCCGCAAACTGCGATATACTTATATCGACAGTGGTGCTATGTACCGGGCCATCACGCTGTATTTTTTGCGCAATGGCATCCATCTGGATGAACCCGCGCAAATTGCGCAGGCACTCACGGAAATTGAAATGGATGTGTTTCCCACGCCGCAGGGACAGGAAGAGATCCTGCTCAACGGCGAAAATGTAACCCATCTTATCCGCGAAATGCTCGTGGCCGAAAAGGTAAGCGAAGTGGCGGCATTGAAAGAAGTGCGGGCGTTTGCCGTGGCACAGCAGAAAGCCCTCTCGCGGAGCGGCGGCGTGGTGATGGATGGCCGCGATATTGGAACGGTTGTTTTTCCGGATGCGGAACTCAAGATTTTTATGACCGCCGACCCGGAAATACGGGTGATTCGGCGTTTCCACGAACTGGAAATCAAAAATGCCGCCATCACGCTTCACGAAGTAAAGAGAAATCTGGAATTGCGCGATTATATCGATGCCAACCGCGAGGAAAGCCCCTTGCGCAAAGCCGACGACGCGCGTGTCCTCGACAACTCCAACCTCACCGAAGAAGAGCAACTGAAAATTGCCCTTCAATGGAGCCAGGAAGCCATTGCCGAAAAGACCGGCACGGCGGTTGCTTAAACAGCGCCTGATTTCCGGAAAAAGGGGCAGCGTTTGCGTCCTGTTTTTCATCTTCAACACCCTTCAAAACAAAAAAAGCTATCCCTTTCCGGAATAGCTTTTTTTTATTTTTAGATTCTGATTACTCCGCAACGCGCTCCAGCACCAGTGCGCTTGCGCCGCCGCCGCCGTTGCAGATGCCGGCAGCGCCATAGCGGCCGTCTTTCTGCTGTAGCACGCTGAGAAGCGTTACCAGGATGCGTGCACCGGAAGCGCCCAGCGGATGGCCGATAGAAACCGCGCCGCCATTCACGTTCACCTGCTCCGGCTTCAGACCCATTTTCTGGCTATTGACCAGCCCCACCACCGAAAACGCTTCATTTAATTCAAAGAAATCAATTTCATCCAGCTGAAGGCCGGCTTTCTTTACCGCTTTGGGAACGGCAATAGACGGCGATGTGGTGAACCACTCGGGCGCTTGCTCGGCATCGGCATAACCGCGAATGATGGCCAGTGGTTTGAGGCCCATTTCTTTTGCTTTTTCAGTGCTCATCAGCACCAGCGCGGCCGCGCCGTCGTTCATCGTAGAAGCGTTGGCCGCCGTTACGCTGCCGCCCTTTACAAACGCCGATTGCAGACCGGGGATTTTGTCAAATTTCACGTTCCACATCTCTTCGTCTTTGGCAAAAACGACCGGCGCGCCCTTGCGCTGTGGCACCGCAACCGGAACAATTTCTTCTTCAAAAAGACCCGCTTCCTGCGCCTTCTGGCTGCGCTTGTAGCTTTCGATGGCAAATTCGTCCTGCGCCTCGCGGGAAATACCGCATTCTGTGGCGCACAGTTCGGCGGCGTTGCCCATTGCGTAATTGTGATACACATCGGTGAGGCCGTCTTTGGCCAGGCCATCCACCAGTTGCACATTGCCGTATTTATTTCCCCAGCGCATTTCCGGGCTGTAAAAAGGCACGTTGCTCATGCTCTCCATGCCGCCGGCCACCACGATTTCGGCATCGCCGAGCAGGATAGATTGCGCCGCCTGCATCACCGCTTTCATGCCGGAGGCGCATACTTTGTTTACCGTCGTTGCATTTACCTTGTCGGGCAAGCCGGCTTTTTTGGCCGCCTGCCGCGCGGGCGCTTGTCCCAGATTGGCCTGAAGCACACAACCCATCAGCACATCGTCCACATCTTCCGGCCGGATGCCGGCTCTTTCCACTGCGCCTTTGATGGCAATAGCGCCCAGGTCAGTAGCAGAAAGGCTTTTCAGCGAGCCACCCCAGCTTCCCAGCGGCGTGCGTACCGCTGAAACGATACATACTTCTTTCATAAAGAGAAAACGTCTGAATTTTTAAGACGCGCAAATTTACGAAATCTGCAAGGGGCGCAAAATCAAGGCATTTATACCAATATCATTACATATAATGCCAACTACACGAACGCAACACACCTCCCGTCGGTGGTTTAGCAGAAGTTGTTTTTCGGCTGTATCCCTGCGGGATTTCAATGGAGATGTAGGCTGCCCCACACCCATTTTATACCCCTAAACCTCAAAAAAGCCGAAGGGTACAGCTTGTTAAAACCGTGCCACGGCAAAGCATTTCTGCTGCTTTTTTTGTATCTTTACGATAGCTATTGAAAACACCCCTACCTCACCTACCTCACCTATCCCAAACCCCTCTATGAAAAAACGCTTTTTGTATCTCGCAGCCGCCTCTGTTATTGCCCTTGCATACAAGCCGCTACAGGCAGAAGTAGTAAAAGTTGTAGAAACGGACCCGACCGGCAGCCTGCTTCCCTCGAAGCTGAAAGCAGAAGCAGCATCTTTTGATGCTTTTGCCGCCGGTGTATATCGCCAGATAGATTTTAAAGGTTTTGAGCGTCTCGACGCAGATGTTTTTAAAAAAGCACTTTCCGGATACCTGAACCTGAAGGCCGCCAACAAACTGGGGACGCAGAAAGGCATCCTGACGGTTTGCGATTTCTCGCTGCCGTCGAGCGAAAAGCGGATGTGGATTATTGATATGGACCACAAAAAAGTGCTGCTCAACGACCTTGTAGCGCACGGCCAGGGTTCCGGAGAGGTGATGGCGACGGCTTTTTCCAACACCGATAACAGCCATCAAAGCTCGCTCGGTTTCTATGTTACCGGCGAAACTTATACCGGTCAGCATGGCACTTCGCTGCGCCTCCTGGGTCAGGACAAAGGCTTTAACGATGCTGCCCTTGCGCGCGGCATCGTGGTACACGGAGCCAACTACGTAAACAAGGCTTATGCAGTTGCCAATCAGCGCATTGGCCGCTCCTGGGGTTGCCCGGCGGTTGATCAGGCCATTAGCCAGAAAGTGATTGATTATATCAAAGACGGCTCCTGCCTGTTCATCTTCGCGAACCACAGGCAATACCTGCAGGCGGGCTATTGGGTTAATAAGAAAGTGGAAAACCTGCCAATTGACCCCATCTTCGCCGAGCAGCACACCAAAGAGCAGATTGCCGGTATTTCCGGAAATACGGACAGCCTGCAACAACCGGTTGCCGCCGGTCATCTCTAAATCAAGACTGTTTTTAAGAAAAATCCCCCCGCGAGCTTTCAAAAGCTTTCGGGGGATTTTCTTTTTTCCGGAAATAGGGTATTCTTCCTGGCAGAACGCGCCTCCCGACACGTTCCTACCCATCCGAATCCGTGAAAATCCGCTCCATCCGTGTCATCCGCGTGCCATTTCCTGCGGTTGAAAACCGGCTTTTCTTTTCCGGAAAATATCACTCCGGCGACAGCTCTTTGGCGGGGTCCCAGAAGCGGTTTTCAAAATCCACAGCCGCATCTGCTATCACCTTTACGCCTTCGGCCTCAAGTAATTTCTGCATGGCATCGGGCGCACCGAAATGGTGTTTTCCGGTGAGCAGCCCGTTGCGGTTCAGCACGCGGTGCGCCGGCACAAAGGGATGCACATTGTGGCAGGCACCGAGCGCATAGCCCACCACCCGCGCACCCGAGCGAACGCCGAGCGCCGCCGCAATCGCGCCATAGCTCGTTACCCGTCCCGGCGGAATAGCACGGGTAATTTCATAAATGGCTTCGTAGAGATCGCTGCGAACCGGTTCTTTTTTCATAGAATGGAAGCGCGTTTGGTTCACGCGGGGCCTTTTTGTTCTTCTGCATTTCGCTGCGCCCGCAGCGCACCTCTTCGCGGTTCCTGCACCGCCTCAAAATCATAGGGGCAATGCCGGCAACCATTGCCGCAACAATAGCCGCGTTTGCGGTGGTAGTGTTCTGTAAACACCATACGCCCGTCGGGCAGGAAATAAAAATCAGGATTCGTCTCCGGCGGCGTTTTGCTTTCCATTGCGCGTCTCCGTTTTCAGGTATCTTTCCGGAACCACTACCCCGTTTTCGGGCAGTCGGAAAGCCAGGTAATAAATCTTGCGGTTGTCGGCGATGTGGAGCTTTTCATAGTGCGTCTGGATGGCCAGCACCCCGGTTGCCTTGCCGGTAGCGTAGATATCCTGATAATCGGTAACGATTTCGCAGCCCTGTTCGGCGATGACTTCGTGGGTAAAATCATACAGCTCGCGCGAGTCGGTTTTGAGATGGATGACTGCGCCGGGCTGCAACACTTTTTCGTATTGGGCCAGAAAGCGCGGGTGCGTCAATCGGTTTTTGGCCTGCGACTTGGTCAGGAACGGATCGGGGAATAATATCCAGATTTCGCTCACCTCACGCGGGGCAAAATAAGCCTCCAGATGCCCGATTTGAATGCGCAGAAACGCCACATTTTTCCGGTCTTCGGCCAGTGCTTTTTTCGCACCCACATAAATGCGGTTGCCTTTCACATCCACGCCGATATAATTGCGGCCTGTGTTTTGCGCCCCCAGTCCGAGGCTGTATTCGCCCTTTCCGCAGGCCAGTTCCAGCGTAATGGGGTTTTCATTTCCAAAAAAATCTTTCCAGTTTCCGGCCATGTTTTCCGGATACTGAAGCACGTTTTTATAGGTTTCGATGGCGGCAAAGCGCACGAGTTTTTTCTGAGCCATAGGGGATTAAATTGGATGCCGCCGATGGCGGCATTGGACTTCCGCTTCGCGAAAATTGGAGAATTGGACTGCCTTCGGCAATTGGACTCCCGCTTCGCGGAAATTGGAGAATTAGACAGCTTCGCTATTAGAGAATGAAGAATTTTCCAATGCCCGAAGGGCATCCAATTCTCCAATGCGAAGCACCCAATTGCCGCAGGCAGTCCAATTCCGCCTCCGGCGGATGTCCAATTCCTACAGCGGTATATTCCCGTGTTTCCTTCTCGGATTCACCACTACTTTATTGCGCAGCATTTCAAAACCGCTGAGCAGGCGGCGGCGCGTTTCGTGGGGGAAGATAACCGCGTCGATAAAGCCGCGAGCGGCAGCGCCATAGGGATTGGCAAATTTTTCGGCGTATTCCGCTTCTTTTTCCAAGGCTTTGGCAGCCGGGTCGGTGGCTTCGGCAATTTGTTTTTTAAAGATAATCTCCGATGCGCCCTTCGCGCCCATCACGGCGATTTCTGCCGTCGGCCACGCCAGGTTCAGGTCGGCGCCAATGTGCTTGGAGTTCATCACGTCATACGCGCCGCCGTAGGCCTTGCGGGTGATGACTGTAATTTTCGGCACCGTGGCTTCGCTGAGCGCATAGAGCAGTTTCGCGCCGTTGGTGATGATGCCGTTCCACTCCTGATCGGTACCGGGCAGGAAGCCGGGGACATCCANNGTACGGCCGGCTGATTGGCCACGATGCCCACGCTGCGACCACCGATGCGGGCAAAACCGACGACGATATTTTCGGCAAAGTCTTTATGGACTTCAAAAAAATCTTCGTTGTCCACCAGTTGCGCAATCACCTCCTTCATATCGTAGGGCTGATTGGCCCCCTGCGGAATGATGTTATCCAGCGCCTCACGCTTTTCATTTCCGGAAATATAGGGCAATGCCGGCGCTTCTTCGTCGCAGTTTTGGGGGATAAAGCTCAGCAGTTTTTTGAGGTATTGAATGGCCTCCACCTCGTTGCGACAGCTAAAATGCGTAACACCGCTTTTGGAAGCATGGGTTTCGGCGCCGCCCAGTTCCTCGCTCGTAACGGTTTCGTGAGTAACGGTTTTCACCACGTTGGGGCCGGTAACAAACATATAGCTTGTGTGTTCCACCATCAGGATAAAATCCGTAATGGCCGGGCTGTACACCGCGCCGC
>DDEO01000093.1 GCA_002336725.1 Bacteroidetes bacterium UBA1952
TAGTTCAAATTTCAAAAGGGCACTTATGCCCTGATTTTATGTGCTGCTACGCTCCATAAAATGCGACTTCATCTGCCCCACCCGACGACCGCACGCCCCGGAACATCCCCGCAGAATTAAACGAATACACCCATTCGCCCAAAGCATTCACGCCGATAAGTCCACCCTCGCCGCCCATTTCCGGAAGTTTGTGCTTTATCACCTCGTCGCAGGCCTGTTGCAGCGAATAGCCCTTGTATTCCATCAAGCAACTTACATCATACGCCACTACGGCACGCAGAAAATATTCGCCGTGGCCGGTGCAGGATATAGCACAGGTCTTGTCATAAGCATAAGTACCTGCACCCGGAATCGGTGAATCGCCGATGCGGCCAAAACGCTTGTTGGTCATGCCGCCGGTAGAAGTAGCCGCCGCAATATGGCCGTGCGCATCGCAGGCGACCGCCCCTACCGTACCAAACTTCTTACCTTCAAAAGCCACTTTTCCGCCTTTCAGATTATCGCCCTTATGGTCGAGCTGGGTATAATCGGAATCCCGGATTTCCACCCACTGATCGTAGCGTTCCTTGTTGAAAAAATAGTCGTCCGGAGCCATCTCCACATGTTGGGTCATGGCAAATTCCGAAGCGCCTTTGGTACTCAAGAGCACGTGGTTGGAATGCAATAGCACCTCGCGGGCCAGCATCACGGGGTTTTTGATATTGCGCACGCCTGCAATGGCGCCTACTTCGCGGTCTTCGCCCCGCATGATGCAGGCATCCATCTCGTGCAGCCCTTTTTTGGTAAATACCGACCCGCGACCGGCGTTAAAAATAGGATTATCTTCCAGGCTTTTAATGGCTTCGCAAACAGCATCTACGCACGTGCCGCCTTTGTGCAACACGCCGTAGCCCGCATCAAGCGCATCATTCAAACCGTTGCGGTAAGCGATTTCGGCTTCGGGTGTAAGCATACCGGGGTGGATGTTTCCGGCACCGCCGTGAATCACCAGAGTAATGGGAGCATTCATATTCAGAATCAGAGATTTTCTTTTAAGAGCAGATAAGCAGCCACCGGAACGCCATCTTCGGCAGCCACTTCAATATGGTCTTCGAGCGTGGTGGCAACGGCATGGCCCACAATATCGGGCGTTATGGGGAAAGATTTGTGACGGCGATCCACCAGCACGGCGATGGAAAGCGATTTGAGGTCGAACGCCAGCAGCGGGCGCAGGGCATAAAACAGGGTTTTTCCGGAATTGGCCACGTCGTCTATCACCACCGCCGATTGTCCGCTCAGGTCGGTTCCTTCGGGCAGACGTGCGGGTGAAAGCGGCGCTTTTTTATCCACCGAAAGCGGCAAAATGATGATTTCCAGGGGCGAAACCCGACGGAGCTGCGCCGCCAGCGATTGGGCTACGGCCTGCCCACCCTGCCCGATGCTCAATAGGAAAATCTGTTCTTCGCCACTATAGCGTTCCCAGATTTCGTAGGCCATACGCGCCAGCTTGCGTTGAATAAGGTCCGCATCGAGCAAGAGATTGTTTTGCATAACGGGAGTGAGGAGTTGATGGGGGTTGATGAAGGTTGATGGTCGTTGATGAGGATTGTTGATAGTGGTTGATTATTGTTGATGAAGGTTGATGGGTCGTAACGGTACTGGATTTCCGGAAATTTCCGGAAATATCTGTGTCTTTTGTGCCTTCTCCGTGGCCTCTGTATCCAGTATCATTGGGTGCAGTTCATACAGGCATTGCCAAACCTACTTCCGCTCTAGGCGGACTTTTTGTAAAGAAAAAGAACTCTTTTGTTACAAAACCTGCGCCCCTACGGGCCTTATTTCCGAAACGTGCAATTTGAGCTGCGCCCTTTCGTCTTTCATCTTTTGTCTTTCGTCTTGATACTTTCGTCTTTCGTCTTGATACTTTCATCTTTAATTGGATCGGATGGCCACCACCGGATTGAGCTGGGCGGCCCGCCGCGCCGGGATATAACCCGCCACCAGGCCCACAACCGTAGAAACGCCCACGCCGACAAACAGGTTTTTTAGGGAAAGGCTGACCGGAAAATCGGCGACTTTGCTCATAAGGAGCGCCAGCACCCACACCAGCAGCAGCCCGATAAGCCCGCCAATCAGACAAAGCACGACCGCTTCGGTGAGAAACTCGGTGAGGATTTCAATGCTTTTGGCGCCAATGGCTTTTTTGAGACCAATGAAACGAGTGCGTTCCTTCACGGTTACAAACATAATATTGGCGATGCCGAAAAGCCCTACCAGCAGCGAAAACCCGCCAATCAGCCAGCCAATGCCGTTGATAACCACAAAAAGACTGTCGAGCTTCTCCGATATCTGGCTCAACTGATTGATGGAAAAGTTATTGGGTGCGCCCGGGGCTATCTTCCGCACCTTACGCAGCGCCCCGGCTACCTCCAGTTCCATATCGGCCAGCGACGCGCCTTCCCGCGCCCGCACAATCAGCATGGGGTCATTGTTAAGCGAACGCAGGTCCACAGAAGCAGCCAGATAGGGATAGATAACGGCATTGTCAAAATCAAATCCCGCTGCATTGGAACCCACTTTTTTCAGCACGCCCACCACTCGGTAACGCTTTCCGCCAAAGGGCAAAATGGCATCTATCGCGTTGGTATTTCCCGGAAAAAGCACCTCATAAATACCCCTGCCAATCACCGCCGAGGCCACGCCGCCCTCAATTTCGCCGGCAGTCAGATAACGCCCCGCCTGCACTTCTATATTCTGCAACTGGTCGAAGCCGGTTGTTACGGCATAAGCGGTACTATTTTCGGCAACCTCATTTCCCCGCTGCATTTCCGGAATATCGGTGCTTAGCACCAGCGCCAGACTGCCCGCCGCCGGCACCTGCTGCTGCACGGCCCGAAGTTCGTCGAGCGTCATCGAGGGGCGGTTCATGTACTCCCACCATTTATAGGTTCCACCCTCGTCGGTCCAGGGCCAGCGACCGATATAAAGCACATCCGAACCCAGCGTAGCCACTTCTTTGCGGATATTGGTTTGCATGGAATCCAGCACCGTCAGCACCGCCACAATACAGAAAATGCCAATCGTGATGCCCAGCAACGAAAGCGCCGAGCGCAACTTGTTGGACCGGATTTCAGAAAAAGCCTGTCCGATGCTGTTGGAAAGAATATGCGCGAAGGCGGGCATGAGGGGCAAAAAAGGGCTTCAAAGATAAAGCCCGTGGCGTGCGCGGGTGTAGCTTGCAGCCCGTATGAAGATGGAAAGGTTCCTTCAAAAGAATGAATCGCTGCAAATAAAAGATTACCGTCGCTACCTGAAAGCCCGTTTCCTGCTGATTTTTTCGCTCAACTGGCAAACGGCGGTGGTGGCCTACATGATTTATGAACTCACGCGCCACAGCCAGGAAGGCCCGGCGCTGTATCTGGGTTTTATGGGTCTGGCAGAGGTCATCCCGGCGGTAGGCGGTTCGCTGCTCTCCGGCCCGTTTGTGGAGCGGCGCGAAAAGCGCAGTCTGGTGATGGCCTGCATCCTGCTCTACACTGTTTTGTCGCTTTTGTTTATCGCCGTGGCGTTTCCGGGCGTGCAGGCGGCGCTGGGTATGGGCGGCACGCTGGCGTTGCTGTATGGCGGCATTTTTGTAGGCGGGCTGGCGCGGGCGTTCTGGAGTCCGTCGGCTTTTTCGCTGGTGGGGCTTTTAGTGCCGCGTCCGCTGCTGCCCAACGCAACTACGTGGAGCAGTATGGCATGGCAGGCCGGCGCGGTGCTGGGGCCGCTATCGGGCGGTTTGCTGCTGGCACCGCTGGGCTACGAGGTTAGTTTTTTGTGCGTAACCTTTCTGCTGTTGCTGGCGGGCTGGGCGCTGTCGGCAGTTCCGAAGCAAGCCGTTTTTGCGCCGGAGAAAAAGGAGCCGGTCCTTAAAAGCGTGGGCGAGGGATTGCGTTTTGTTTTCAAAAATCAGTTGCTGCTTTCTGCCCTTTCGCTGGATCTGTTTGCTGTGCTTTTTGGCGGCGCTATGGCGCTGTTGCCGGTATATGCCAACGAAATTCTGCACGTGGGTCCGCAGGGCTATGGCTGGCTCAAGGCGGCAGATGGCATAGGCTGTATTGCCACCCTGCTTTTACTTTCCTGGAAACCTTTAAAAAAAGCGCCGGGCTGGAAACTACTATTCGCCGTAGCCGGTTTTGGCGTTTGCACCATCGTCTTTGGCCTTTCCAAAAACTACTGGCTCTCGCTCGCAAGCCTGATGCTTCTGGGAATGTGCGACGGCGTGAGCGTGGTACTTCGGGGGATTATCCTGCAACTCAAAACACCGCAACATATGCGCGGGCGCGTGGCAGCAGTGAACACGATGTTTGTCTCTTCTTCTAACGAAATCGGCAGCCTCGAAAGCGGACTAACCGCGCGGATGTTCGGTGTGGTTCCTTCGGTGGTGCTCGGCGGCATTCTTACCATTATCGTTGCTACTATCGTCGGCTTTAAAGCCCCGCGCCTGCGCCGTTTTGACATTACAAAGGAGGCGGAAAGTCCCCTCCCCGACCCTTCCGCCTCTGGTGGAGAGGAAGAAAGCCCGCTGTAGGATTTGGAGCGCGGATGCGTTGCGCTGAAGACGTGAGGCGGTCCTTCCCGGAAAAACCCATTTGGAACGTGAATCTTGGATCCATTTGAGCATTGCCTGAATAGAGATTGGGCAATTGAAAATCAGGCATTCTAAAACGAGATTCACAATACCAAACAAGAACGCCCGTCCTGTTTTTGTAGAAACAGGGCGGGCGCTTTTGTTTCGCTTTATTCCGGAAATTAAATCCCGAAAGCAGCCTTCACTTTGTCGGCAAAGTCGAGCTTCTCCCAGGTAAAGAGTTCTACCTCGATTTCTTTTTGTCGGCCGTCGGCGCTTTTAAAAGTTTTGGCAACGGTGCGCGGCGTGCGGCCCATATGTCCGTAGGCGGCGCATTCGCTGTACATCGGCTGGCGCAGTTTGAGACGCTGCTCTATGAAATACGGGCGCATATCAAACACCTCGCTGATTTTCTCCGCGATTTCGCCGTCGTTGAGATCTACTTTGGCGGTGCCGTAGGTATTGATATACAATCCCATCGGCTGGGCCACACCAATGGCGTAGCTCACCTGCACGAGCACCTCGTTGCAGAGGCCGGCGGCCACCATGTTTTTGGCAATATGGCGCGTAGCATAAGCAGCCGAACGGTCCACTTTGCTGGGGTCTTTTCCGGAAAATGCACCGCCGCCGTGTGCTCCCTTGCCGCCGTAGGTATCTACAATAATCTTGCGGCCCGTGAGGCCCGTGTCGCCATGCGGCCCGCCGATAACAAATTTGCCGGTTGGGTTTACGTGATATTTAATATCGTTGTTGAAAAACGCCGTGTACTGCGGATAATCCTTCATTACGCGCGGAATCAGGATGGCCTTCACGTCTTCGGTGATCTGGCGCTGCATCTCTGCCTCGTCGGCAAAATCGTCGTGCTGCGTGGAAATCACAATCGTATCAATGCGAACAGGCCGGTTGTCGTCGTCGTATTCGAGCGTTACCTGGCTTTTAGCATCGGGGCGCAGGTAGGTCATCAGTTTGCCTTCTTTGCGGATTTCGGCCAGTTCACGCAGCAGGGCGTGGCTCAGGTCGAGGGCGAGGGGCATATAATTATCCGTCTCGTTGGTGGCATAGCCAAACATCATTCCCTGGTCGCCGGCACCTTGTTCTTCCTTGTTTTTCTTATCCACACCCTGATTGATGTCGGGGCTTTGTTCGTGGATGGCCGATAGCACGCCGCAGGATTTAGCCTCGAACATATAATCGCTCTTGGTGTAGCCGATGCGTGCAATCACATCGCGGGCAATGGTCGGAATGTCGATGTAGGTCTTGCTGTTTACCTCGCCGGCGAGCACCACCTGCCCGGTCGTAACGAGGGTTTCGCAGGCCACTTTGGACTCCGGGTCCCAGGCAAGAAAATTATCTACAAGCGCGTCTGAAATCTGATCCGCGACTTTGTCGGGATGGCCTTCCGAAACCGATTCGGAAGTAAAAAGGTATGGCATAAGGTTTTCGTTTTTGCCCGTAGAAAAGCGGGGGTGGCGAAGGTAAGGAGAACGAAGGAGAAAGGCGGAAAGCACGAAAATTTCCGGAAAATGCAGGCTATTTTTATATCCGCACGCCCAAGCCCAGAAACATAATAAAGGAGCCAAACGCCTGACGGGCCGTGCCTTTGTAGATGCGCAGGCCGGAGTAGCGGGCATAGTCGCCTTTGATGCCGCCTTCGAGGAAAACGCGGTTGAAAGCGGTGAATTGTGCATCCACCTCAAGGCCCATATTCCAGCCGCCAAGCTGAAAATGCGGGTCGTTGGACTTGCCGAAAAGCGTGTTTTCCACGTGCGGCACTACTGGCCCGATGCCGGCCTTTCCCAACACATCGAGGCGCAGGTTCTTGCGGCGATTTTCCCAGACCGGCACTTGTTTTACGAAGTTGATCAGAAAGAAATTCGCGCCGTTGTTGAGGAAATACCGGAAGCCGTTGGTGTGGTCAAAATAGACATTGGTATCTATCATGCGGCCATCGCCGAGCTTTCCGGAAATGCGCACGGTTTGGTCTTCGGAAATGATATACTTGGTATGGTCGAAGTTGATTTCTACGCCCATGCCGCGCTTTTTGTCAAACATCCAGCCCAGCCGGTAGCTGTATTGCGGAATGGTCAGCTCCTGGTTGAAGATGCCTTTGTCCCAGCCTTTAAAATCGTGGCCGCGCACGTCGTGCATCGTGTATTCGTAGCCGATTTCCGGCTGCGAAACGTGCAAGTCGCTGCGGGTGTAGGTCTCGGTGTTGTAGCCCCACGTAAAGTAGAAATACTGGTTGCGCTCTTTTTTGATTTTCACCGGTGTATTTTCCGGAAAATCCTGAGCGAAAGCCGGAAAAGTAAGGGCCAGAAGGGCAATGGAAAGCAGACGTTTCAAAAGAAAAATGCTTTGTAAAAGTGGTTGTAATAATCTCGTAGCGGCGCAGAGACGCAGCGGAATTTCCGGAAATATCTGCTCCAGAAAAGGTGGTAATAACCTCGCAGAGGCGCAGAGACGCAGCGAATTTCCGGAAATATCGGTTTCAGAAAAGGTGGTAATAATCTCGCAGAGGCGCAGAGACGCAGAGGAATTTCCGGAAATATCGGTTCCAGAAAAGGTTGTAATAACCTCGCAGAGGCGCAGAGACGCAGCGGGATTTCCGGAAAATATTCTCTTTAAGAAAGTACGGTCTCGGCTTCGTGGAAGCGAATGCCGTGTTCGGCGAGCTTCGCCAGCACCGGCTCATAAATCTGCGGCATATTGGGGATTTGTACGCCTTTGGGATACAGAGCCGCGCCTTCTTCGAGGAGCATTTCAGCAAAAAGCGCCATCGGCATACCTACCGTTTTAGCCATCGCACTAAAGAGTTTGTCTTTGCCTTCTAGCGTCAGGGTACTGATAATCCGGTGTTTATGACCGGCTTTTTCGTATTCGGCATCATGCACCATCACCACAAGATCTTTATCGGCATCGCGCAAAACCCATTTTTCTTCCAAAAGCGGCAGCAGGGCTTCGGCCATTGTACGAGCGCCTTCAGGAAGCGGTTTTTCGCTAAAAATGCCCAGCCAGCGCAGCATCGAAACCACAAGGTCTTTATCCTCCGAAGAAATAAATTTCCGGATACCGGTTTCCAGATCGGCTTCGCCAATCACGGCGCGGCTCACATCGGCAAACGTGCGGGCATTTTCCGGTAAGGCTTTGGCTTCGTCGGTCCAGCCCATGCCGATAATCGCATCCCAGCCTTTGCAGAAATCGGGGTGGCGCAGCGTGGCGCGCATAAAGGTTTGGGCATCGGGCGTATGGTAGAGTTCGGGATAGCGCACCGAGTCGCGGTTGGGATAAAAAGCCAGATTTCCGTAGCCCGATACCGGAATTTCACCTGCGTTTTCATAGAGCTTTTCGTAGGGCACATACACCTCTTTGCCTTCTTCTTCATAACGCGCCCCACCCGTTCCGGCCAGCAGGATATTGCGCGGATTCCAGGCGATTTTATAGTGCCACGGGTTGTCGTCGCTTTCCGGCGCAACCAGTCCGCCGCAATAGCTTTTAAAGGAATAGACCGTTCCGCCCGCATTCGCCACGCGATGGGCAATCTGCGAGGCACTCATGTGGTCGATGCCGGGATCGAGGCCCATTTCGCAGAGAAAAAGCAGCCCTTTGGCGCGTGCTTCGTCATTGAGCGCGAGCATTTCCGGCGAGGCGTAGGAAGAAGTGATAATGTTTTTGTTGAAAAGCAGGCAATCCTGCGCCAGCAGGGTATGCAGATGCGCGGGCATCAGGCTCAGCACAATGTCGGCCTGTTGCACGAGCGGCTGGCGGGCGGCAGCGTCTGTAATGTCAATGGCTTTTGCCGTGCCGCGCGGGCGACCGGCGATTTTTTCTTCAATGGCCTGCAGGTTGCCGTCGATGATGGTGATATGCCAGTTACGGGCTTCGGCCTGAACGAGCAGGTAATTTATCAGATAAGTAGCAGATTTGCCGGCACCGGCAACCAGAATGTTTTTCATAACTGGCCGCGAAGGTACGCGCGTTAGAAGTTTGGCGTTTGGATTCTGATATCCGACCGGAATGTCGTCAGGGAGCAGCGGTCGGACTCTGAAAAACTACGAGCCTTGTATATCTGCCGCCCCGGTTTGTATCTTGGGCCACAATCTCCCTTCTATCTTATGATGACTCCTGAATTTTCTCCAAACGATGGTCTGGCGCTGGATAGCGCAGCCAAATCCTATCTGGCCGAATCTGCCAAATGGGGAAAGTTTCTGGCTATTGTAGCCTTTGTGTTTATCGGCCTGATGGTGCTGGGCGCGCTGGCTTTTATGGCGGCGGGTAGTAGCATTTCACAGGCGATGCCCGGTGCGCCCGATCTTCCCTTTGGAGCTTTTTTCGGCTTTTTGTATCTGATTTTTGCCGCTATTTACCTGTACCCCACTCTTAAGCTCTACAATTTTTCCAAAAAAGCCAAGGCTGCGCTGGCTACCAACAACAGTGCGCTGCTGACGGAAAGCATGGGCAACCTAAGTAGTATTTTTAAGTTTTTCGGCATCATCACAGCGGTTGTACTGGGCCTCTACGCAATTATTTTTGTATTTGCGCTGCTGGCAGGAGTGATGACCCGGTAGATTGTTTTGGAACGCGGATGACACGGATCCGGACGGATTTTCACAGATGAAAAAAATCCCCGCCAACTTCGTTGGGGGCACGGCGTGGTTATCCGTCTAAATCTGTTTTATCCGCGTTCCGTCAATTTCTTCCGGTCGTTGGTAAAAACCTTCCTGCAAAAAGCGGGCTTAGGCCCAAAATTCAGCAGCAAGCCTACTTCTATGGACGTAGCCCGCAGGTAGTTGGTAAGCTGGCATTCAAATTCCGGAATCAGGCACTCAGCAGCTTTGAGTTCCAGAATCACCATTTCATCTACGACCATGTCTGCGTAGTATTCGCCGACCTCCCGCTCTTTGTAATGAACCCGGATACGCTTCTGAGTTTCAACGAAAAAACCGCTTTTGGTAAGTTCCAGAAACAAAGCGTTTTGATAAACCCGCTCCAGAAAGCCCCAACCCAGTTCGTTGTAAACCTCGTAGAAGGCTTTCAGAATACGATCAGTGAGGTCTTTGTGTAGCAGTTCCATGCTCTAAAAATAGAACATGATATTGAGATGGAGCGCGGATGAGAAAAAATCCGTAAAAATCCGTCTAAATCTGTTTTATCCGCGTTCCAACGAACGACAGAACGCGGATGACGCGGATCCGGACGGATTTTCACAGATGAAAAAATCTTTGGTTATCTGTCTAAATCTGTTTTATCCGCGTTCCAACGAACGACAGAACGCGGATGACGCGGATCCGGACGGATTTTCACAGATGAAAAAATCTTTAGTTATCCGTCTAAATCTGTTTTATCCGCGTTCCAATACAAAAAACCTACCGCAGCTTCTCGTCAAAATAATCGGTGATTTTCTGCATCAGATGGATGCGGTCTTTGCCGCGCACATTGTGCGGATGACCGGGATACACAAAATAATCTACCTGTACACCGTTCTCCACGCAGCTTCGCAGGAAGTTGATGCTGTGCTGCCATACCACCACATCATCATCGGTGCCGTGGATGAGCATCAGGTCGCCCTTTAGGGCCTTCACTTTGTTCCAGAGCCGTGCTTCCTCATACCCGACGGCGTTATCCTGCGGGCGGTCCATATAGCGTTCGGTGTACATGATTTCATACCATTTCCAGTCCAGCACCGGGCCGCCGGCCACGCCCGCCTTATACGCGCCGGGATGGCGCAGCATCAGGCTGGTGGTCATAAAGCCGCCGAAGCTCCAGCCGTGAACGCCCATCCGCGCGGTGTCAATAAAAGATTGCCCGCGCAAAAAGGCGTTGCCTTTGAGTTGGTCTTCCATCTCCACGGTTCCCAATTTCCGGAACGGCGCACTTTCAAAGGCCAGTCCACGGTTGGAAGAGCCGCGCCCGTCCATCGTAAACACCACATAGCCTTTCTGGGCCAGCAACTCGTACCACAGATTTCCGGAAGCAGGCCAGCTATTGCGAATGAGCTGCACGTGCGGGCCGTTGTAGAGATAAGTGATGCTGGGATATTTCCGGGTGCTGTCGAAGTTCGTAGGCAGAATCATTTTACCGTAGAGCGGCGTGCCGTCGTCGGCCTTGAGCGTGATGTCGCGCACCTGCGGACGGTTGTAGGCCACGAGTGGGTCTTTGGCCACGAGCAGTGTTTCGGCTTGGGCCGTAGCGGTGTTGATAACCGATACGATGCGCGGAACGGTGTTGCTCGTATAAGTGTCGTAGATGTATTTGCCGTCGGCAGACGCAATAGCGGTATGTGTGCCTGCGCCCTGGGTAATGCGGCGCAGCCTTCCGGTTTTCCAATTAACGGCATACACGTGTTTTTCCTGTGCGCCGTCTTTGGTTCCGGTAATAATCACCTCGCTTGTGGGTGCGTGAAAGCCCAGGACCTCGTTCACCAGCCAGTCGCCTTTGGTAACTGGGTTGAGTAATTTTCCGGAAATATCGTAGCGATAGAGGTGCATATAGCCGTCGCGCTGACTCCACCAAAGGAACTCTTTATCGCTGCCCGGCAGGAACTGCGCCGCGTGTTGCGGCTCCACGTATTTCTCGCTCTTTTCTTCAAAAAGCGTTTTCATTGGCTGTCCGCTCATCGCGTCGTACTGAATAAAACGCAAGTGGTTCTGGTCGCGGTTCAGCAGGCCGATAAAGATGTATTTTTCATCCGGACTCCAGGTAACGGCGGTAAGGTATTGGTCTGCCGGCTCGCCGGTTTGCAGCACCGTTGTGGTTTTGGTTTGGGGATGATAAACGCGCACAGTTACGTGATGCGACGAGTCGCCCGCCATCGGGTATTTAATGTTTTTGGATACCGCCGGCATCTTGCTCCAGTCAATAATGGGATAATCCTTCACCGCGCTCTGGTCCATGCGGTAATAGGCCAGATGATTTCCTTTCGGGGAGAAAAACAGTCCGCCGTCAATGCCAAACTCGTTGCGGTGAACGCTTTGGCCGTTCACAATGGTGTAGGAGCCGTCGCTGGTAACCTGCACCGTGCCGCCGTTTTGGGTATGCAGGAAGATGTCGTTGTCCACCGTGTAGGCCACCTCGCCGGTGCGGGGATGCACGGCGATATTGGCGGCGTTTTCGCGTAGTTCCTTCATCTCGGCGCGCATCGTTTCCGGCATTTGCACCGAGGCGAAAAACACCTTGTTGCCGCGCACAAAATAGCCTTTGCCGTTTTCCAGCCAGCTCATTTGCGGAAATGCTTTGAGCGTATCGCCGCCAAAATAGCTCTGGTTGATTTGCACCAGCGAGAGCGTATCGCTTTTGCCGGTAGCGAGGTTGCGGCGCACCCAGGCATCCTTCCCGCCCTGCTTCGTGCTGAATTGCAGCACCGGATTTCCGGAAATAAAGCTCACACCGCGAATGTTTTCCACCGCGAGGTTGGTACCCAGGCCGGTAACGGCTTCGGCCATGGTGAAATTTTTGCCTTGCGCAAGGGCAAAAGCAGGAAGCGCCAGTAAAACGAAGGAAAGGTATTTTTTCATTTAGAGGCGCAAAATTAAACCCCACAGACTTGTCAAGTCCCGCATACGTTATTCTTTATTCTGATAGACTTGGCAAGTCTGATGTGCTTTTATGCGTTTTCTACGCGGGACTTGTCAAGTCGTTCACCGCTTCTTTCAACCGCACCAGCCGCGTCAAGAGGCCTTCCAACTGCGCCAGCGGCAGCATATTCGCGCCGTCGCTTTTGGCGCAGGCCGGGTCGGGGTGCGTTTCTATAAAAAGGCCATCCACGCCTACCGAAACAGCGGCGCGGGCAATGGTTTCAATCAGTTGCGGATTGCCGCCGGTTACGCCGCTGCTTTGGTTGGGCTGTTGCAGCGAGTGGGTGCAGTCCATCACCGCCGGAACGCCAAAGGCCTGCATCGCCGGAATGCCGCGATAGTCCACCACGAGGTCGGTGTAGCCAAAAGTGGTGCCACGCTCGGTAAGCAAAATGCCGTCGTTGCCGCTTTGCCGGATTTTGTCCACCGCAAAGCCCATCGCTTCGGCGGACAGAAACTGCCCTTTTTTCACGTTCACGATTTTTCCGGTTTGGGCGGCAGCTACCAGAATATCGGTTTGGCGGCACAGAAAAGCCGGCACTTGCAGCACGTCCACATACTCGGCGGCTATTGGCGCTTCCGAAGCGTCGTGAAAATCGGTAACGACCGGCACGCCGAAGCTGTCGCGCACTTTCGCCAGGATTTTCAGGGCCTTTTCGTCGCCGATACCGGTAAAGGAATCCAGCCGCGTGCGGTTGGCTTTGCGGTAAGAGCCTTTAAAAATCAAGGGAATATCCAACCGCCGGCAGATTCCGGAAATCTTTTCCGCAATGCCCATTACAATGTCTTCGCCCTCAATGGCGCAGGGACCGGCCATGAGGAAAAGCTTTTTGTCAGAATAGTTTTGAGATGCCAGAAGTGTGTGCAGTGCGGCAGATTCCATAGGCTGCGAAATTAGTGCTTCGCGCGTTGGAAGAAGCCGGGCGGGTGCTTTGCGCCTTGGGGATTTCTCTGGCTCCTAAAGGAGTGCATTCTTGATGCGGTGTCTCGCAAGGTTTTATTTTTTTTAATAGAGTCGTTCTACTCCCACTTCCCCCGATATTCCGCCAGCAGCCTTTCATTTGTCAGGTCAAATTGGATGGGAACCACCGAAGCGTAATTCTGTTCCAATGCTTCTACATCGGTGCCGACGGTTTCGCCCATGGTTTCAAAGCGGCCTGTCATCCAGAAATAATCGCGGCCACGCGGGTCTTTACGGTGGTCAAAATCTTCTACCCAGCGGCCCAGTGCCATGCGGCAGATTTTGATACCCTTAAAATCTTCGGCGCTGCATTGGGGGATATTGACGTTCAGAAGCGTGTGCGGCTCGGCACCATCGTCCAGCATCCGCTTTACGATGCGGCGGGCAACACCGGTAGCCAGCGAGAAATCGGCATCCCATTTATAGTCGAGCAGCGAGAAGCCAACCGACGGAATGCCTTCGATAGCGGCTTCCATAGCGGCGCTCATGGTTCCGGAATACAAGACGTTGATGCTGTGGTTGGCCCCGTGGTTGATGCCGGAAACGCAGAAATCGGGGCGGTGGCCAAGGATTTTGTCGCGGGCCAGTTTTACGCAGTCCACCGGCGTGCCGGTGCTTTGCCAGGCTTCTATGCCTTCAAAAATATCTTCTACCTTATCAAGGCGCAGCGGTTTGCCGATGGTTACGGCGTGGCCCATGCCGCTCTGCGGCGCGTCGGGCGCGACTACAATAATCCGTCCGAGTCCGCGCACCGCTTCCACAAGGGCGCGAATGCCGGGCGCGGTGATGCCGTCGTCGTTGGTTACCAGAATGGTAGGTTGCTTGGTTTGTTCCATAATATCGGTGGCTGTTTCCGGAAAACGCAGTCGCACTTTCCGGCGTTGGCCCGCAAAGGTGGCGCTTTTAACCCTTCCGACCTGTCAGGTTTTAGAAACCGGGCGGCCACGCAACCGGGCGGCCACACAGGGCCGCCCCTACAAATCCCGTTTCTCTATCAATCTTTTTCCCAGTAAATAATAAATTGCTATCCACAGACAGCTTACGCCGAGATACATCCAAACGGAAAAATCGGGACCTTTGGAAAGCATCCCGCCAATCATTTTGGCAATCGGGAACGGCAGCAACTCGTCGGAAGCCTGCAAGGGCAGCAGATTGCCCACCGGCCAGGTAGATTTCCAGTTGATAAGCCCGCGAAAAAGGTTTTCGAGGATAAAGGAATACAGAAAAAACAGCCCGATGGCCAGCCCGCTACGCCGAATCCAGAGCGCCAGCAGCGTGGCAAAACCCAGGTAGTTGAGCGTATAAATAAAGAGGAAAAGCACCTTCTCCCAGCCCTCGGAAATTCCGGAAAAACCGCCTGCCAGCAAGCCCGCCAGCAGCCCCACAACCATTGTATAGAGCGTTGCCGCAAGGCTCATAAAAAACACCAGCACCACCTTGCCGTGGTAAAATTCCAGACGCGACCAGCCATCGATGACGTTTTGCCGGTGGGTAC
>DDEO01000004.1 GCA_002336725.1 Bacteroidetes bacterium UBA1952
CGGCGCTGGCGCGTGGCGAGTTGCAGTGCATTGGCGCTTCTACGCTCGACGAATACCGGATGCACATTGAAAAAGATGGCGCACTCGACCGGCGTTTCCAAAAAGTATTGATTGAACAGCCGAGTGTGGACGAAGCGATTATCATCCTCAATAACATCCGGCCCAAATACGAAGACTTTCACAATGTGGCCTACGACGAAGCGGCGATCGATGCCTGTGTAAAACTCTCTGACCGCTACATGACCGACCGCCTGTTGCCCGACAAGGCGATTGACGTAATGGACGAAGTGGGCGCGCGGATGCACCTCAAAAATATCAACGTGCCGCAGGCGGTACTTGATTTGGAGAAGCAAATTGAAGACATCAAGGCAGAGAAAAACCGCGTGGTGAAGAGCCAGCGTTTTGAAGAAGCCGCCTCCCTGCGCGACAAAGAAGTGCGCATCGGCAAAGAACTGGAGAAAGCCAAGGTCGACTGGGAAGAGGAAAGTAAAAGCAAACGCTATCCTATCCGCGAGGAAGATGTGGCCGAAGTGGTGAGCATGATGACCGGCATTCCGGTAACGCGCATGGTGGAAGCCGAACAGCAAAAGCTGCGCCGTATGGGCGAAGACATGAAAGGCTCGGTTGTGGGGCAGGACGATGCCATCGGCAAGGTGGTGAAAGCCATTCAGCGCAACCGCGTGGGCCTTAAAGATCCGAAAAAGCCCATTGGCTCGTTTATCTTCCTCGGCCCGACCGGCGTGGGCAAAACGGAGCTGGCCCGCACGCTTGCCCGTCAGCTCTTCGACTCGGAAGACTCCCTGATTCGCATTGACATGAGCGAGTATATGGAGAAATTCTCCGTGAGCCGCCTTATTGGCGCACCTCCGGGATACGTGGGTTATGAAGAAGGCGGACAACTCACCGAGAAAGTGCGCCGCAAGCCGTATTGTGTGGTGTTGCTCGACGAGATTGAGAAAGCACACCCCGATATTTTCAATATCCTGCTCCAGGTGCTTGATGATGGCCAACTTACCGACGGCATGGGCCGCAAGGTGGACTTCAAAAACACCATCATCATCATGACATCCAACATTGGTGTTCGCCAGTTGAAGGACTTTGGAGAAGGGGTTGGCTTTGCGACGAGCGCCAAGACGGCCTCTTCTGAAGAAGTAAGCCGTGGCGTGATTGAAAAAGCCCTGAAACGCACCTTCGCACCGGAGTTCCTGAACCGGATCGATGATGTGATTATCTTCAACTCGCTGACGCAGGAAAACATCAATGTTATCATTGACATTGTGATGCGCGATGTGCTCAAGCGCCTCAGCACGCTGGGCTTCCACCTGACCATCGACGAAACGGCCCGCGCGTTTCTGGCTGATAAGGGATACGACCAGCAGTTTGGCGCACGTCCGCTGCACCGCGCTATTCAGAAATATCTGGAAGATCCGCTGGCCGAGGAAATCCTGGCACAGAACGTCAAGGAAGGCAGCAGGGTAACCGCCCGCTACGATAAAGAGCAGGAGAAAATCCTGTTTGATATTGCGCCGGGCGAGAAAAAAGAGAAGAAATCCAAGGCTGCCGGCGACGGCGGCGGAGAAAATACCTCCGGCGGAGCGTAGCCATTTTGTAAAAGAGGAGAAAAGCGTCCCTGAACCGGGGCGCTTTTCTCTTTTTTCCGGAATTGGCAGCAGTTTTTTTAGGATGGAGCGCATTTTCGGGCGCATCTCGCATCGGTGAAGCGAACAACCCTTTTCTATTTAAAAAAACCAAGTAAGCTGCACGCCCCACAACGTTTTGTGCAGGTTGCTTTCCCGCCGGCCTGGCAGGAAGGCTGTTCCTCGCAAGGACTTCATATTGTAATATTATTTCGCCGGCTAAATTTTGCATAGAAATTCCGCTTCCGACGCTTACGCAGCAAGGCTTTCAGAAGATTCAGACAGGCGGGATTTCGGGAGTTATTGGGCGCTGAACCACTTGGCAGGCTGCCCAATTTCTTCGGGTGCATGACAGATTGCATCTCCGGCAAAATCTCGCAGCGGCGCAGAGAAAAAGTCGCTGCTATCTCAGCCCGGCCAGCGGCTGATGCTCCGTCTGTGCAATGGGTCCTACACCTGTATCATCCCTTCCGCACCGCCTTCAAATTCCTTTGCATCCCTTTCCACTTGGCGCGGCTGATGGGCGAATGGCGGAATATTTTCCGGAAATTTTCCTCCGTCAAAGCCTCCCATTCGCCCGCCGAAAGGGTGAGGATTTCCGGAATCGGGGCAAAATCGGGCTGCCCGTGCGGCTTTGAAAACCGGTTCCACGGACATACTTCCTGACACACGTCGCAGCCAAAAACCCAGTCGTCGGCGCGATGCTCAAAGCCAGTCGGCATGGCGGCTTCTTTCAGCTCGATGGTGAGGTAGGAAATGCACTTGCGGGCATCAATCACGGCGGGCGACAGAATGGCTTCGGTGGGACAGGCATCTATGCAGCGCGTGCAGGTGCCGCAGTGGTCGGTCTGGAAAGGCGCATCTTCGGGCAAATCGAGGTCTGTTATCAGCGTGGCGATAAAAAAATAGGAGCCGCGTTTCGGGTGTATCAGATTGCCGTTTTTGGCTACCCAGCCCAGGCCGCTGCGCACCGCCCAGGCACGCTCCAGCACCGGCGCGGAGTCCACAAAGCCGCGCCCGTCAATCGCCCCTATCTTCTCCCGCATCTCCGACAGCAAAGTGTTCAGCAGGCCGCGAATGGTATCGTGATAATCTTTGCCCCAGGCGTAGCGGGCTATTTTCGGTGCCTCTTCCGGCTGCTCGTTTTCCGGAAAATAGTTCATCAAAAAGGTAATCACCGACTGTGCGCCCGGCACCAGCTTCTGCGGGTCCACGCGCAGGTCAAAATGGCGCTCCATGTAGGACATCGTGCCGCCATAGCCATTGTGCAGCCAGTTTTCCAGCCGCCGCGCGTCGTCGTCCAGAAAAGTTGCTTTGGCAATGCGGCATTCTTCAAAGCCCAGCGCCCTTGCCCGCTCCTTTATCCACAAAGCCGTTTCTGCGCTGTTCATGTTCACTTACAATTTCTTTACCGTTGCGCCCCGAAGGTCGGTCATAGCGGCCAGAAAGCGGGGTTCCGCCGAAGGCCGGATGCCCGCCACAACGGTGCAAAACAACTGCATATCCTGTTTCAGAACTGTTCCGTCATTCATGCGCACCACGCGCAGCACATCGCCCACCGAGCCATAGTCGCAGGAAATTTCATAGGGAATTTCAATAAACTTCTCCACCGTTCCGGCACCAGCGAGCGCATCGGCTACTGCCGTCCGGTAGGCGTGAATCAATCCCGGAACGCCCAGCAGTGTGCCGCCAAAATAGCGCACCACAATAGCGGCAGTATAGTCCAGCCCGGCACTGTCGAGCGCACCCAGCATGGGCCGGCCCGCACTGCCCGAAGGCTCGCCGTCGTCGGAGGCGCGGCTGTCGGAGCCCATGCGATAAGCCAGGCAGTGATGATTTGCTTTGGGATGCTCTTTTCGTTTTTCGGCCAGCGCGGCTTTGGCTTCGGCCACGTCGCCCACTGGAAACACAAAAGCCAGAAAACGGCTGCCCCGGTCGCGCAGTTCAGCGGTTACGGGGGCGACAAGGGTATGATAGCTTTCGGTAGTCATGGCAGTTTTCTTTCCGGAATTTTTTTTGGAATAAAAAGAGAGCGAAGCATTTTCGACACCCCGATAAAGATGTCGTCGTTTCCCCTGTCCTTTTGGGTATCGCCTTTCGTCCCCCCTCTTCCGCCTGAGGCGGAGGCCGGAGGGTGAGGCCGTTCCTACAAAAACGCGCCCGCCGGAACCTCTACCCCACTCTTGCGCGGCACATACACCGAGAGGCGGTCGCCGCCAAGATGCGTGGTAAATGCTTTTTTGGCACCCAGCGCCTGCGGCGCAGCGATGCCCTGCCCAAAACAGTGTTCCGACTGAAAAACGCGCATCTCGTCCCATAATCCATAACCAATAAACGAGCGCAATACCGCCGCGCCGCCTTCCACAATCAGCGACTGTTTTCCGGCTTTAAAAAGCAAGTCCATCAGGCCGGTGAGCGCCTCATCGCCCGCCGGAATTTTCACGCGTCGGTGGGTGGACATTTGTGCATCTTCTTTGGTATTGACGTGCCAGGTTTCGGCTTCGGTGTTGAAAATTTTGAGGCTTTGGGGCAGTGTGAGCGCCGAATCCAGCACGAGGCGCAGCGGTTGGTTGCCTGCGGGCCACCGGCGGGCCGTCAGTTGCGGGTCGTCGGCCAGGGCAGTGGCTTTGCCCACCAGAATAGCGGCTTCTTCGGTTCGCCAGCGGTGGACGAGGCTTTGCGCCAGCGGCCCGCTAATCATGGTGCGCGTCTTGTCGGACGGGGCAATGAAGCCGTCGGCGGTTTGCGCCCATTTGAGGATGATGTAAGGGCGTTTCTTTTCCCAGAAGGTAAAAAAGCGGCGGTTGAGCCAGCGGCCTTCGGCTTCCAGAATACCTTTTTCTACCGGGATGCCCGCCAGTTGGAGTAGTTGATAGCCGCGACCAGCAACCGCGTCAAAGGGGTCGTTGTTGCACACCACCACGCGGCCTACTTCTTCGCGCACGATGCGGGCGGCGCAGGGCGGCTGTTTGCCGTGATGCGAGCAGGGTTCCAGATTTACATACAGCGTGCTTTCCGGAATCAGCGGGCGATCTGCTTCGCGCACGGCGGCGAGGCAGGCGGCTTCGGCGTGCAGGTCGCCGTAGCGGGCGTGGTAGCCTTCGGCCAGGATGCGGCCCTGATGCACCAGCACGGCACCCACCATCGGGTTGGGCGCTACCTGCCCTTTGCCGAGCTGTGCCAGTTGCAGGCAGCGGCGCATCCACAACTCGTGTCCGGTTTGCATAAGCGGCGCGAAGGTAAGTGCTTTGCGCGTTGGATGCTTCGTGTTGGATGCCCTTCGGGCGTTGGACGCACTTC
>DDEO01000241.1 GCA_002336725.1 Bacteroidetes bacterium UBA1952
CTCAAAAATATGGTTGAGCGGCAGGAAGCTCAGCGACTTTCTTTCATGCAGCGGGATGCCCAGCAACACCGGTGTAGCATCTTCTACATTGCTCACGATATTGAAGTGGCTTAGCATCACGCCTTTGGGCTTGCCGGTGGTTCCGGAAGTATAGATAATCGTAGCGATATCGTCGGGGCCAATGCGGTTGCAGATGGCCTCAATAGCAGCTTTCCTTTCCGGTGTCAGTGCGTCGATTAGCAGCGTTTCCCAGTGGGTTCCGCCGCCTTCTTCAAAGCACACAACCCATTCCAGCTTCGGCAGCCGATGGCGCTCGGCCACTACGGCGTTGTAGAGCGCCACGCTGCTCACAAAGCAGCCTTTTACATCCGATTCCAGAAAAATAGCCACCCATTCTTCGGTAGCGATGTTGGGATAGAGCGGCACCAGAATAGCCCCGGTTTGCTGCACGGCCAGGTCGGCAATGAGCCATTCGGGGCGACTGTTGCTGATGATGGCAATCTTGTCGCGTCCCTCTACCGTGCCGTCGTTCCAGGAGATGCCCCGTTCCAGCAGCCCTGCCGCGAGCCGGTAGATTTTATCATGCACCGTGGCGGTGTCCAGAGGCCGGTATGCGCCCTGCACTTTGGCGGCCAGCAGGTCATATTTGGGTGCGATTGCCTGTATCTGCATACAGTCGAAAAGCCGTTTGGGAGTGCTCATCTCAAAGAAGCATTTTAGGTAAAAACAAAAGGGAGCCGCATTTTCCGGAAAAATGTGGCTCCCCTTTTCCGTTCGGTCTCTTTACGGATACAACACGCCGTTGTATTTGGTGATGTCCACATCCGGAATCGTGGAGCCGTAAGTGTCGTTAATAGACTGAATAATCTTGTTGGCTACCAGTGCATAGCCACGCGGGGTGAGGTGTACGCCATCGAGCGAAAACACGCCGCCGGTAACGAACACGGGCGTAAGCGTCAGGCCATTATAATGAACGCCCGACTGCACCGTCTTGAAGTAAGTATTTACATCAAAAAAGGCCAGTTTTTTCTCGTCGGCCATCTGCCGGATATAGGCGTTGAAATCCTGTGTAGCATTACGCACATTGGCGACTTCGGTGGCATCCAACACAAAAGAGCGGGGAATGGGCTTTTTGCTGCCCCAACCGGCGCATTTCAGCGAATCCTGCGGCGTAGTGAGCAGGATATATTCGCCGTCTTTGATTTGGCGCACACCGCCGGGCGCGCTGCCATCCTGAATGATAAACGGATTGGCTCCTACCGCAAATTTAATTCCCAGCGGCGCATAAGCAGCGTTCAAAGAATCGGCCTGTCCCTGCCGCGCGAGTACCAGTCCTTTAGCCGGAATGGTATTGAAATAAGGCAGTGCGGTAACGTCCGGGATATTGATAAGCACACCTTTCTGCCCTTTGCGGGTTATGGTATCCAGCACCGCTTTATAGCTTGTCTTAAAAGTCGGCAATGGCGAAATATCGCTCGGCCCCGACCCGCTTGCCTGTCCTTCCCCGCCTCGGGTAGCGTAGAGCAATACGTCGTTGTTGCCCAGCCACATCGTGAAGAAAGTATGATTGGATTTGGCGGCCACATCAATCGGACGAACGACCGCCGGGTTTTCATACATACGGAACGCATAGCCTACCCCGCCGAGCAGCAATGCGCCATAGGCATAGCCCGGAATCAGATAATCGGTAGCGCGGATGCCCGGCACGCCCAGGTTGTTGAACGGCCCCTGATTAGAAATATTGGTGCTGCTGCCCGCCGTATCGCGCGCACCGGGATACAACATTGGCCCCAGACTCGTTACGCCGTCGCAGCCGGTAACCGGCCCCAGGACGCGCTTCGCACCCGGCCAGCCGCTTTCGCCGGGCAGCAGGGGTTGCTTAAATTCTCCGCCGCCCACGAGCTTAAACTGTCCGGCGAGCATATTGGGGAAGGAGTTTATCTGCCCGCTGCGATAGAGCGTACCATCGGAATAACCGGCGGTGAGCGAGTTGCCAATGGCGGTGTAGTGCGAAAAATCGGCGCTGCCCTTGGTAGGTGCTGTGCCTTCGATATTGGGCTTGCAGGCGGCAAACAGCGAAGCAGCAGCCAGTATTTTAAGAGAAGTGGATTTCATGAAAATAGAAAACGACGGTGTGGGAAAAGTTGCGAAAAGCGGGGATTAAAATTTGTACGAGATGCCGATACCCGGCGTAACACTTTTAATCTGATAGGTTCCGGAAAAATTCTCCGGCGAGTAAGACACCGAACGCGCCTTGGTAGTTGTGTAGTTCACCACGGCCATGATGTTCAGGTTGCGCACCGGCTCGTAGGTGAGGCCCGCAGACAGCGAAATGCGGTCGGCATCCACTGCATCGGGCGAAACGAATTTATCGTCGCTCGGCGTAGGGTCCCACGCGCCGCCGGCCATCACGGCAAATTTGTCGTTCACCTTGTAATGTCCGCCCAGCCGGTAGGCTACCGTGTTTTTATACAGGCGTGGCGAACTGCTATTAGCAACCGCCGTAGTATTTTTTGCAAAGTCAAATTTGAGCGAGTCGTAGCTTTTCCAGCCCGCAAACACCACATCTGCCTGAAGCAGGAAAGACGGCGTAAAACGATAGGCCGCGCCCAGCGTCGTGATATTGGGCAACGGCAGGTTGGAGTTGAAGGTATTTCCGGCAGGAAACAGTGGACTCACGCTCGCCGGAACCGTGAAAGTGGCCGTGCCGTTGTCCACCTTCATGTTTACGCCGGAGCGGAATGAAAGCCCCACATCCAGCTTGTCGGTGGCCTTTACATGAACACCGGCATTAAACCCAAATCCGCTCGCTTTTCCATCCAGAACCAGCTGCCCGGAACGCCCGTCGCTAAACTGCAAAGGCAGGGCGCGGTGGATATTGACGGAGCCAATTGCATAAACAAAGCCCGCGCCGATAGAAACGCGCTCATGCACGGCATAGCTCACCGTTGGCTGAAAATATACCGATTGGAGCTTGATGGATTGCGTAATCAACTTGCCCGTCCAGTCGTCGCCCCAGTTCACGCTGCTGCCAAAGGGCGTATAAATGCCGAGGCCGAGGCCCAGTTTGGGCATTTTCCGGAGCGTTCCGCCTACATAAACGGCAAAAGGCGTGCTCGTTTCTTTTTGCGGCTCGTAGGAAGTGGTGCCGCTGTTGGCCGGCACATAGCGTAGGTTGGGCGAAACAAAAAAGGCGCTGCCATAGGCTTCCATGCCGTTGAGGCGCGAGAGCGCACCGGGGTTGAAGAAGATAGCCGAGGCATCCCAGGGCATGGCCACGCCGGAGCCGCCCATGGCCGTCTGCCGGATACCCTGCAGGTTAATCTGAAAACTACCGGCGTGGGCCAGCGACGCGAGCGCCAGGCCGGCAAGGGAAAGAACGAGCGTTTTTTTCATGGGCGGTGTGGTGGGTGGGAATGGGTTGGTTTGGAGAGAAAAGATTCTTTTTTAAAAAGGATACCGGTTTTCGGTAACGATTTTTTCGGCAATCGCGCGGCGCAGCGCCGTGGTGTTGAGGTCTTCTACTTTAGTAAAACGGCGCAGCCCCATCAGCATCATGCGTTTTTCGTCGCCTTCGGCAAATGCGCTGATGGCGTTGCGTCCGGCGTTCTGAATACGCGCTGCTGCGTCGTAAATATACACCTGCGCCATTGCCATTTGCAAACCCGTATCTTCTTTTTGACGGGAAAGCTTTTCTACCCGCAAAAGCACTGACTCCGAGACATAGGTTTCTATCAACATATCAGCGAGATACATAATTACTTCCTGCTCCTTGCCCAACTTTTCCATCAGCTTTTGCACCGCGCCGCCCGCCGCCAGCAAAACGGCTTTCTTAAATCCGGAAACCACTTTGTGGAGTTTGCCGAAATCATCCGGCTCTTCGCCGCCAAATTCCGGAATGCTCATCAGTTCGCCCACCACTTTTTCAGCCGGCCCCATTAGGTTTAGTTCGCCTTTCATGGCCCGTTTCAGCATCATGTCCACAGCCAGCATCCGGTTGATTTCGTTGGTGCCTTCAAAAATCCGGTTGATACGCGCATCGCGGTAAGAGCGGTCCATCGGTGCTTCGGCGCTGTAGCCCATGCCGCCGTAAATCTGCACGCCCTCGTCCGCTACATAATCCAACGCTTCGGAAGCGTGTACTTTAATAATCGCCGCTTCAATGGCAAATTGTTCGGTGCCTTTCAGCTTGGCCTGCGCCTCTTCCATGCCGCCTGCGGCGTAGGCATGGGTCGCGTCGTCAATATTTTGGGTAGCGCGGTAGGTGGCGGCTTCGGTGGCATAGCAGCGAATGGCCATCTCGGCCAGCTTGTAGCGAATGGCGCCGTATTTGGAAATGGGCCGTCCAAACTGCTCGCGCTCGTTGGCATAATTCACGGCTTTATTAATCACTTCCTTCGCCGCGCCCAGCGCCGCGCCGCCCAGCTTGATGCGCCCGATATTGAGGATGTTCACAGCAATCTTAAAGCCGTTGCCGCGCTCCGAAAGCAGGTTTTCTACCGGCACTTTGCAATCGTTGAAAAACACCTGACGGGTGCTGCTGCCTTTGATGCCCATCTTGTGTTCTTCGGCGCCGAGCGACAGGCCTTCATAGTCTTTTTCCACAATAAAAGCCGAGAGGTTTTTATCGTCGTCTATTTTGGCAAAAACAGTAAACACATCGGCAAAACCGCCGTTGGTTATCCACATTTTCTGCCCGTTAAGGAGATAATGCTTGCCGTCTTCGCTTAAAGTAGCGCGTGTTTTTCCGGAATTGGCATCGCTGCCCGCGCCCGGCTCTGTGAGGCAATAGCAGCCTTTCCACGCGCCGGTGGCCAGCTTGCTGACGTACTTTTCCTTTTGCGCCTCATTGCCGTAATACAGAATCGGCAACGTGCCAATGCCGGTATGCGCCGACAAGGCTACGGCAAAGGAGTGGCCCGCGCCCAGCACTTCGGTGGTGAGCATAGAGGTAACGAAATCCTTCCCGATACCGTTGTATTTTTCCGGAACGCTAATGCCCAAAAGGCCCAGTTCACCGGCTTTTTCCAGCAGCGAGGGCATCAGGCCGGGTTCCATTTTGTCAATGGCCTCCAGGTTGGGAAATACGTTTTGCTCCAGAAAATCGCGGCACATCTGCGCAATCATCTGTTGCTCTTCACTCCAGTCTTCGGGAATGAAAATATCCTCGGCGCGGGTGTCGCGGATGAGAAATTCGCCGCCTTTGAGGGCGTTGGTGGGTGTGGTTGCAGTATCAGCGTTCATGGTTGGTTTTGTTTTTTGTAGGGGCGGACCTGTGTGTCCGTCCTTGTGTGTTATGGATTTCCGGAAAAATATTTAAGGGTGAACACATAGGTTCACCCCTACAGCATTTCAAACACGCCCGCTGCGCCCTGCCCCGTGCCGACGCACATCGTTACCAGCCCGTATTTGCCGCCGCGCCGCTTCAGTTCGTGCATCATCTGCACCGTCAGTTTCGCGCCGGAGCAGCCCAGCGGGTGGCCGAGGGCAATCGCGCCGCCGTTGACGTTCAGGATTTCCGGGTTCAGGTCCAGCTCGCGGACAATCGCCAGCGACTGCGAGGCAAAGGCTTCGTTCAGCTCTATCAGGTCGATATCTTTCTGCTGAAGCCCGGCTTTTTTCAGCGCCTTCGGAATCGCTTCCATCGGCCCGATGCCCATAATACGCGGCGAAACACCAACCGTAGCGTAGCTCACCAGCCGGGCAATCGGCGTGAGATTGTTTGCTTTTAAAAAGTCTTCGCTCACCACCATCACGAAGGCAGCGCCGTCGCTGGTTTGGGAAGAGTTTCCGGCGGTTACGGTGCCATCGGCGGCAAACACCGGTTTCAGTTTCGCCAAGGCTTCCAGAGACGTATCCGCGCGGGGACCTTCATCGGTATCCACCACGTATTTCTTTTCTTTTTTCTTGCCGGCAACCGGGTCAAAATAGGTTTCGGTGATTTCCACCGGCACAATCTCGTCCCGGAATTTTCCGGAAAGAATGGCGGCATTTGCCTTTTGATGCGAGGAAAGTGCAAAGGCGTCCTGGTCTTCGCGGCTCACCTTGAAATCTTTGGCGACCGCTTCGGCCGTCAGGCCCATGCCCCAGTAATAATCGGGGTGTTCTTTCGCCAAGTCGGCATCAGGCACCACGCGCCAGCCACCCATCGGGATGAGGCTCATGCTTTCAGCCCCCCCGGCGATAATGCAATCTGCCTGTCCGGCGTGGATGCGGGCGGCGGCCATAGCAATGGTTTCCAGCCCCGAGGCGCAGTAACGGTTCACCGTTACCGCCGACACCTTGTCGGTGTCAAAGCTCATCAGCGAGATGAAGCGGGCAAAGTTGAGGCCCTGTTCGCCTTCGGGCATGGCGTTGCCCACCATCAGGTCGTCCACTTGTTCGGGCGCTACCTGCGGCACGGTGGCCATCAGGTGCTTTATCACGTGCATGGCCAGGGTATCGGGGCGCGTAAAGCGAAACCCGCCGCGCGTGGCCTTGCCGACGGCGGTTCTGAATCCGGCTACGATGTATGCGTTCATGGTTGTTGAGTTTTAATTGGAGCGACTTCGTCGCTTGGAGAATTGGAGCCTTCGGCTTGGAGCGCCAAAGGCGCTTGGGTAACGGGGGAGCGCTTCGCGCGTTGGACTGCTTCGCTGTTGGACGCTGCGCCGTTGGATGATGTTGGAGCCTTCGGCTTCTTTTTTGTTATCCCATTTTTTGTCACCCCGGAACGAGGGCTTTTTGTCCCCCCGGAACGAGGTCTTAGTTTTTTCCTCGTTTCCTGTCACCCCTCTCCTTCGGAGAGGGGCCGGGGGTGAGGCTAACGGGGCCGCGAGTGAGGCAGCCACGCCGGTTGTGAGGCTTCGCGCCGCTAATTCCTTAACACCTTCCCACCCTTCAATATAGACTGTATCCGTTCCAGCGTTTTGCGTTCGGTCGTGAGTTGCAGGAAGGCTTCGCGTTCCAGATTTAAGAGGTATTGTTCGGTTACTTCGGTAGGTTGCGAGAGGTCGCCTCCGGCCAAAACATAGCCCAGTTTTCCGGAAATTTTCTTGTCGTGCTCGCTGATGTAGTGGCCGCTGTACATCGAATCGGCGCCGACATAAGCCAGTCCGAGGGCGGTGTTACCCAGCACCTTCACATCGCTGCGGCGCACCGGTTCCACATAACCCGCCTCAGCCAGGGCCAGACATTCTTTTTTGGCGTCGGCCAGTACGCGGTCGTAGGAAATCACCCAGCGGTCGGTTCCGCGGCGCAGGTAGCCCAGCTCAAAGGCTTCTTCTGCCGAGGTAGAAACCTTAGCTTGTCCAATGGTAAGAAAGCGGTCGCGGTAGGCGTTGAGCGCCACGTCGCCTTCTTTAAGGGAATCGGAAAGGCGCACGGCAAATTCTTTGGTGCCGCCGCCGCCGGGAATCAACCCCACGCCAAACTCCACCAGGCCCATATAGGTTTCGGCATGCGCTACCACCGCGTCGGCGTGCAGACACATTTCGCAGCCGCCGCCCAGCGCCATTTGGTGCGGCGCCACCACCACCGGAATTCCGGAATACCGAATCCGCATCATGGTGTTTTGGAATTGGCGAATGGCAAAGTCCAGCTCGTCGTATTCCTGCTCTACGGCCATCATGAAAATCATCCCCACGTTGGCCCCCGCGCTAAAATTTTGACCGTCGTTGTAAATCACCAGCCCGCGATATTGTTTTTCGGCGAGGTCAATGGCTTTATTAATCCCTTCCAGCACCTCGCCGCCAATGCTGTTCATCTTGGTATGGATTTCCAGATTCAGGATGCCGTCGCCGAGGTCGGTAATCGTTGTTCCGCTGTTTTTCCACACCGTATGGCTTTCGCGCAGCGCATCTAAGAAAATAAAATCTTCGGTTCCGGGAATCACGCGATAGCCTTTGGCGGCAATATCGTAGTATTCTTTTTGCCCGTTTTGCAGCCGGTAAAAGCTGCTGATTCCTTTATCCAGCATGGCTTTCACCCACGGCGCAATCTTCAGCCCGGCGGCTTCCATTGCCTCGGTGGTTTCAGCCACGCCGAGGGCATCCCAGGTTTCAAAAGGCCCCAGTTCCCAGCCATAGCCGGCGCGAATGGCATCGTCTATCTTGTATAAATCGCCGGAGATTTCCGGAATTCTATTCGCCGAATAGGCAAACAGCGGATAAAAGGTGGCGCGGTAAAAATCGCCGGCCTTATCCTTAAAATTCACCAGCATTTTCAGGCGCTTGCGCAAGTCCTCAATCGGTTTGGCGGCTTCGAGCGCAGCGAATTTCGGGCGGGTCGTTGGGCCGTATTCCAGCGTATTGAGGTCCAGCACCTGTATCTCGCTTTTGCCGCCCTCGCCTTTTATTTTCCGGAAAAAACCGCCTTCGGTTTTGCTGCCCAGCCATTTGCGCGCAATCATATTGGTTACAAACGGCGGCAGCATCAGTTGTTCGCGGGCTTCGTCGTCCGGAACATTTTCCACCAGACTATTCGCCACCAGCGCCAGCGTATCGATGCCCACCACATCGGCGGTGCGGAACGTAGCCGACTTGGGTCGCCCGACTATGGGACCCGTCAGGCGCTCTACTTCGTCAATCGTCATGCCGGTTTCGGCCACATAGCGCAGCAGGCTTGTGATGCTGAACACGCCAATGCGGTTGCCGATAAAGGCGGGCGTGTCTTTGGCCAGCACGGTGGTTTTGCCGAGAAACTTTTCGCCGTAGTGCATCAGGAAGTCCACGACTTCCTTGTCGGTTTCGCTCGTCGGGATGATTTCCAGCAGGCGCAGGTAGCGCGGCGGGTTAAAAAAGTGGGTTCCGCAGAAATGTTTCCGGAAATCTTCGCTCCGCCCTTCGGCCATCAGGTGAATGGGAATGCCGGAAGTGTTGGACGTAACGAGCGTACCAGGGCGGCGGTGAGTGTCCACCTTTTCAAAAACCTGCTTTTTGATGTCCAGCCGCTCAATCACCACTTCAATCACCCAGTCGCAGTCTTTGATTTTCGGCATATCGTCTTCCAGATTGCCCACCGTGATGCGCCGGGCAAAGGATTTGGAATAAATGGGCGACGGGTTGGATTTCAGGGCAAAAGCCAGCGCGTCGGCGGCAATTTTGTTGCGCACTTTTGCGTTGCCTTCGGGTGCGTCTTTGGGCACGATGTCGAGCAGCAGCACTTCCAGCCCGATGTTGGCAAAATGGCAGGCAATGCGGCTGCCCATCACGCCGGAGCCGAGTACGGCTACTTTATTGATGATGCGATTCATAGATTCAGGGGTGAGGAGTGGGGAGTGAATCCTTATTAGCAGGGTTGGTAACAGCTTCGCGAACGGCGGTGCAAAAGCTTTGATAAACCGACTTTTTGCGCAGGTCCAGCTTGTGGGCGAAGTGCATTTTCAGAATGGTGTTGAGCGTGCCGTGAATGATGGAAATCAAGACCGGTTCCGGAAAAGCCTTTACCAGACCTTCTTTTTTGCCTTGCCGAAGCAGTTTGAAGATGGGCAGCAGCAGCGAAAAGTTTTCTTCCTGACTTTCTTTAAACAAGAACGGCGCATAGGTGTATTGCTCGATAAAGGAGAAATAATCCTTGCGGGGCAAATAAAAATCCACCGCAGCGCGCAGCATGGCTTCAAAATTTCCGGAAAAACCAACCTCGGGCGCGTAGCTGTGCAGCACGGCTTGGTTAAACTCGCCGAGCACCGTTTGGTAGAGTTCGTTAATCAGCTCTTCCTTGCTTTTGAAATAGAGATAAATCGTTCCCGCCGAGATGCCCGCGCGTTCGGCAATGGCTTTCATGTTGAGATGATAAAAGCCGGTTTGCTTGACCAAATCAAGCACGGTGGAAAGGATGAGTTGTTTTTTGTCGGAAGCCATTGGAGCAGGACAAATCTAAGGAAAGATTTTGAGAAAATGAACGTTCATTCAGTGATAAGAACCAAAACTATGGAGACGAAAGACGTTTTTCCTGCGCTCTAAACCCCTTTCTTCCCTCTTAGCGTTACGCCGGCTTGCTATTTCCGGAAATGTATGCCTTATCCCCACATAAAAGAACGCTCAATTGGTGCGGGCACCTTCGCTGAGACTTTAATGGGCGTTAACCGCTAACGAACAGGGCTTGGCGTTGTGGCGGAAAGAGAGTTCCGTCAGCCGAATTTAGTACAAAAGCACAATAGTAGCACTTGGTTGGGCATTTAACTTCAAGCCGCCATATTGCAAATACCATGTCGCCTGCATGTACCTTGTCGTCACGATAGTTGAAATAATACTTTGAGTTTGCTGTTCAGGTCGTCCGTCTCTGCTGCTGAAAGTGTGCCTAAAAGTCCTTTAACTAATGAACGGTCTAATGTTGCCATTTTACTTGTTCGGATAAGCGATTGCTTACGAAGTCTGTTTGTTGCATTTGGTAGGAGCAAAACGTCTGTCGGCTCGTGCCAGCCAATCTGTGTCGTGACAAAACAAACAGTCAGGTCGCGACTTGTTTCGGCCAGTACAACGGCGGGTCGCAATTTGCTACCGCTCAAGTCCGTAAAAGGGAAAGTGATAAGCACCAGGTCGCCTTTAGCCATTATACACTTCCTTTAAATCGGCTTCCGTATAAAGGTCTTCTTCGTCTTTTAAAAAATCAAAAGTCTTGCTGTCAGCCGTGAGTTGCTGAATGTCTTGGCTCAACAGGCGCTCTTCATAACGCTTGCTTACAAAGTCTGCAAAGGCAGATATTTCTTCGGCTTTGTCCTCCGGAAGCTGATTAATTGCTTTGATTGTCCGCTCAATAATTGCCTGTCTTGTCATGTCTTAATAGTTTGTGTCCAAATATAAGAAATCGTCTGCACAATGATTTTCCGCGGCACTACAGGCAACGGTCGAGTGTTTATGAAGTTGTGGCATTTGAAAAACGTCAGTTTTAATTAACCACAAAAGCAAAATAATGATTTAAAGTCGAATGCTTAATGTCCCGCCACAATTTTATAAACACACTGTTACATACTGCTTTTTGCATTTTCGAGATGCTGCTTAATTTGGTCATCGGTGAGTAAATCTGTACTTTGGATAGCGTCAATAGCCTGATTCATTGATACCGAAATTGTAAAAACTTTTAAATTAGACTCCACGATTGAACTTATCAAATTATAAACAGAATAAAAAATTCTTTCAGCAACATGAGGAAGTTCCCAATCGTTATCTTGAAGAGCAACAACAGGGTCCCTAAAAAGAGAAAATAGCTTTAAAAGTCTACGGTTGTGTCTGTTATACTGTGCAAGGGGTAAATTAG